>NZ_CP016808.1:1220000-1525000 GCF_002741035.1 Paenibacillus sp. BIHB 4019
ACGCAGGCGATTATATTTTTCTCGACCAGGGAGATATGATTTCCGAGGTGTGGGGAAGCAACCAAGGACTGTGGAAATCGCTGGATGCGGTTAAAAATAACCATGTGTTCAATCTCGATCCTGAATTGTTTTGGGGAAATGATCCTGTTTCCTTGAAGCTGCAAATTCAGGAAATTGTAAAAATGCTGACGGAGCAGGCTAAGCAGGAGTAAGCCTGTATGCCTCCAAGTGTTCGAGAATCGAATAAAAGCCGCCGAATTTGCTTCGGCGGCTTTTTATTTTGGATGCTTAATGCAGTTAATGCTTAATTGCCTTTAGTAAGCCAGTCCGCAAGCTCCTCAGTCTGAGCCAGTACCGCGAGCGGATCATAGTACCATGAACGCTCCTCCGGCCATACGTACAGCTTGCCGTTCTTCACTGCCGGAAGGTTGCTCCAAAGCGGATCAGCCTCAAAATCAGCCAACTTCCAGTCGTTCGAGGTCATAATAATATAATCCCCGGCATATTGCGAAACGATCTCCGCTGACAGCTCGGCCCACTGCTTCTCCATAATGACTTGCGCTACATCGGTTGGCGGCATGCGTCCAAGCGCCTGGTACACCGGTTGACCGCCACGTCCAAAATTATCTCCGTAGGCATAGGTCGACTTCTCCATATGCTCAAAGATGGAGAAGGTCGCATCTGCCGGAATGGCCGCATCAACCTTCGCCTTCGCTTCAGCAATGCGGCGGTCAAATTCCTCCAGCCATGTCTTCGCCTCCTGCTCTTTGCCCAGCACATTCCCGAAATATGTCAGCTCTTCATGAGCATTTTTGAGATCGCCATACGGAATAAAGAGGGTAGGCGCAATTTTGCTGAGCAGATCATAGCTCTCTCCATTGCCCGTGATAATCAAATCGGGATTAAGAGCAGCAATTTTCTCTGCAGATGGCTTGCCATATTTCCCCGTATCATCAACGCCGGTAAGCGCCTCTTTAAAATAATAGTTTTTCAGCGTTAATCCCGGCGCCCCAATTGGCACAACGTCAAGGGCAATCAAGCTGCCGAGGTACTCTTCAGCCACAATGCGCTTCGGCTGAGCCGGAATTTCAATATCGCCTTTTACGGTAGAAATCGTTCTGACCGCATTAGGATCAGCGCTAGCCTCTGGTGTTGCTTCCGCCGCTCCGCCATTGCTTGCTTCGCTGGATGCCTGCGCTGTCGCTTCACTTCCAGCATTCGCCTTGCCAGTCACGTTCGATTCTGCTGTACCGCATGCGGTAAAGATGCTTACGCATAGCAGCAGCATAACCAGCATAGCAGCCATGCGGCGCTTATGATTTTGGCTTTGATTTTTCAAAAACACGTGCAAATCCCCCTCATTTTATGTCGATAATCATTCTCATTTAAACTTTAACGTGTAAGCGAGCAAATGACTATGCCTTAAAATGATCCGGCACTATGCAAATTTGTGATGCGGTGCCAGCAAGCCGATCAGCTCCTGCAGCTGTGCCTGCGAGGACAACGGGTCATACCCGTAAAAATACCCCTTCTCCTTCAGCACATGTACGCGGTTTCCCTGCACAGCGTCCAGCTTTCTCCAGCTTGACGATTGGAATAAACGCCGCAGCCGCTGCTTGTCGTCAGGGTTAGTTGGCGGTCCTGTTATGAAAATATGATCTGCCGGATAAGCGGCCAGCAGCTCAATGCCTGTTTCAATAAAGCCCTTGGCGGAAATATTTTGCTCCACCAGCTTTGCCGGAAGGCGAAAGCCCATATCATCATAAAGCACCTGACAGCCTCTTCCAAAGCTGCTGCTGAAGCAATATGCTGTATTGCGGCCAATTTCCCAGACGATTGCCGTACCCCGGCTGCCCAGCTCTAGGTCAAGCTGGCGGTTAATGCTGTATATCTGCTCATCGTATTGCGCCAGCCAGTTCTCCGCCTGCTGTCTGCGATCTACTATGCCGGCAATCAGCAAAAATTGCTCGCGCCAGCTCATCGTCTGAAAAGGCAGCTCGATAACGGGAGCAAGCGGCAGCAGCCTCCTGTTTTCCTCAGCCCCGCTATAGTTGATGATAATATCCGGCTTAGCTGCTGCAATCGCCTCGTAAAACGTCTGGGGCGTATGCCCATACGGGTTGAAACTCCCGCTCTGGCTCTGGCTTTGGCGCCTCCCCGGCTGCACCCCTCCCCGCATCCCTTCCAGCCAGGGCGTATACACGCCGAGCTCCGGAATAATGCCGAGCGCCATTAAGCTGGCGGTATGGTTCAAATTCAGCGAAACGAGCCGTTTGTTTTTGCGCAAATAAGCTGTCGGCGACAAGCCGATGCCTTCCTTAAACTTGCGGCTGAGATAAACGCCCTCCTTGTAGCCAACCTCCTGCGCCAGCGTGCCGAGATCAAGGGCCGTTCCGGCCAGCAAGCGCTGCTGTGCGCTGCGAATGCGCAGCAGCGTCAAATGGGCATTAAATGTCCTGCCCGTATGCTTGCGGAACATTCGCGAAAAATGCTCGGGGCTGACCCCCGCGCGGCTCGCCATCTGCTCCCGCGTTATATCCTCGCTGAAATGCTGCTCGATATAAGCTTCTGCTTGCTCCAGCCATGAGCTGGCGGGCTTTTGCCGGCTTGCCAGCTCCCGGTGCAGCTCGGCAAGCAGCTGTGTAAAAAGCTGCTGAACGCGAAAAGGCGAATGGGGATCACATTGATTCCACACATTCGCCAGCTCGTTCGCAAGCCGCAGGATGACCGCTGTGCAGCGCTGCAGCGGAGCCGGATGCTCCAGCCCCCCTCCTGTTTCACCAGCAGCTGGCATACAGCAGTATTCCAGCAAAAAGCCTCGCAATTCCGTATGCGCCTCTATCTGAAGCTTAGGCAGCGAAGGGCCGCTAAGCCATACGCTGCCACGGGACAGCTCATGATAATAGTTATGAATGTAAAGCGCGCCCTCTCCGCCCCACACGATGAGCATACGGTAGAGAGGAGCCGCTTCTTCCTGATGTTTTTCATCCAGGCCCTGCTGAAGCTCCCGCAGCCGCACAGGCATATAGAAGCTATGCTGGGCTTGAGGCAAACCAGCATTTGCCGAAGAGAGCAGCATCATTTTTCACATCCTATCTAAGCTAATCTTCTTTCCTTCATTAAGCATCTTCTTCTTTAACGCCGAGAGCTAGATTTTTCTCCTTAAAGCGGGAATTATGCGAGGAGACGTAAGCAACCCCATCCGCCTTCGGATCTATGAAAAGCTTGGCACTGTTGACCGCTAGCGCGGCATCCGTAAACGCTCCGGCAATCAGGTTCAGCTTGCTGTCATAAGAAGCAAAGTCGCCTGCGGCGAAAATGCCTGGCAAATTCGTCTCCAGCTTCGGAGTGACGTATACGCACCACTCATCCATGCCGATGCCCCAATCTCTAATGCCGCTGAAATCGGATTTCAGCCCGTGGTTGACGATGACAGCATCCACCTCCAGCTGCTCTGTTTCCTCCGTCTCCAAATGTCTCACCGTTACCTTGCTGATCGTCGAACCATCGCCGCTGTACAGCTGCGTGACCTCCCATGGCGTGCGGACGTCGCAGGAGGAGGTTTTCATCTTGATGACGTTTTTCTCATGGCCGCCAAAATACTCCCGGCGATGAATAACCGTCACTTGCGCTGCAATCGGCTCCAGCTCATTCGCCCAGTCGACAGCCGAATTGCCGCCGCCGGAAATAAGCACCCGCTTGCCTCGAAACGGCTCCAGCTCCTGCACCGTATAATGCAAATTGGATACTTCGTAGCGCTCGGCGCCCTCCAGCTCCAGCTTCGCCATCTTCAAGATGCCCCGGCCAATCGCCAAAATAACAGTACGCGTCCAATGCTTCTCCCCCGTAGAGGCTTCAAGCATATACGTTCCGTCCTCAAGCCTCGTCAAATTGCGAATTTGCTGCCCAAGCTCAATGGTCGGGTCAAAGGTTTGCGACTGCTGCTTGAGCTGTCCAATAAGCTTCTCACATAAAATCGGGGTGACGCCCCCTACATCCCAAATCATTTTTTCCGGGTAAATCAGCATCCGTCCGCCCAGCTCTTCCTGAGCATCAATCACCTTCGTCTTCATGTCCCTCATCCCGCTATAGAAAGCAGCATATAGTCCTGCTGGACCGCCGCCAATAATCGTTACATCGTATAATTCCAGCTGTTCTGACACACTTGTTCCTCCCAAACCTTGAATTTGATATTCATTCTCACTATATTATTCATTGTAGCCTTCTATTCCAGTAAAGAGCAATGGACAAAATAGAACAATCGTTTATACAAATCTAATAAGAGGTTGTCCATGTTGGACTCTCAATCATTTTAATTACATACAATTTGGAAAGTTGATTGGAATAATAGAAATACTATTTTAACAAGTTACCAAACTGTACTCAAAACAACACAAGAAAATTTCTTTAATCTATTTTGAAAAACTAGAATAAACCAAGTAATTCAGCTTTAAACAAAAAAATATTTGAAAATTAATTAAATAATTAGATATATTATATAATGAATTCAAGATCCCAAAAAATATTATACAAACAATAAAAAAATATTAGTCTTTATCTCTTTAATATCCTATTAAGTTTAAAAATACTAATATTTGACTATATTTTTCAAAGGTGCTAATGTTTAAATATGGAAAAATAAAGGAGGGACTTTTGATGTCTAAACTCAATAAAACGGTAATCTTAACAGCTCTACTTGCTACTCTGTCAGTGAATACTTTACCCTCGATTTCAAAAGCAGCAACGCCAGATATTCAGACAAACCTAACGATTTCAACTAATAATATTGTAACTTCCAGCAATGATTCAAAGTATTACGCAGGTCTATTACGAGATTATGTAAGAACAAATGAACAAGATGGAACTATTTATTTAGATGATTCTTACAAAGATACATTATATGTTCCCACTGAAATAATAGGCTCCATAAATGCTTGGTTAAGCATTGTTAATAAAGATATTAAATCCGGCTTAGCTACAATCGGCCATAATTATGAAATTATATATAAATCAAATCAACCAAACTCATCTAATTTTGTTGTAAAAGCTGCCGTAACAGGGGGTGTCGATGAGGTAAGAACTTTTTGGTGGGGGTTCGAAATTTGGCTAAGCCATGCTACTACTAACGAGATCATAGTAGCACTCACTGCAGGCGCAGCAGCCTCGAAAGTAGTTGAAATTATTACAAAAAGATTGAAATCAATACCTACTACAGTCATTTTATTAATAGCCGAAATCTCGACTCTCGTATTGGGTACAGGGGCAGCCGCTTTGAAACTAACGGATAAAGGAAATGGAGTCTACATATCCTGCTTTTGGCCAGTGCCCACTCCCGCCATGTTGGTTTTTTCAAGTTTAGATCCACAATATTAATAGTCTAATGTACAATAGTATGGATGGTATAAGTCTGGAATGAGGCGTATATCATTGAATCTCAACACAAGCATGACTTAAATTTTATTCTATACAGCCCAGCTGCTTTAGGAGGTAAAATGACCAACCCTTCATTTCGTATTGTTGGTGAACTTTCAAGCTTAGTATTAGCTATATTTTTTATTAGCAATGATTTTATTTTTCTCGGAGCCCTCATTATCGTAGGCATTATATCCGATTTCATTCTGCACTTTGGGGTGAAGATGAACTCCTCTTCGGAGGAAGCCCGTTCTTCCTTATTCAAGAAAGTCGGCCACTATGCTTATTTGTTTAGCTTAGGTTATATAGCCGTTATGCTCTTTTTGGTACAGTTCAAATTCCTAAGCGCCGAACTTGCTTTATATTTCATTTTTTTTGGCGCCATTCTTTTATTCCCTTTAATCGCGTTATTTCAAAAAAAATGAGAATATGGATTCTTTCCAAAAAAACAGCCGCTTGAGGAATAATCCCCAAGCGGCCAGCTCTATTTGCGCTCGCTAATTTCGATCGCTTATTAAGCTAATATTTCCTCGATTCGCTCCAAAACGTCAGCGCTAAGCTCTACACCCGCCGCTTTGGCATTTTCTTCGACCTGCTCCGGACGGCTGGCGCCCACAAGCGCACTGGACACATTCGGCTGGCGCAAAATCCAGGCCAACGCCAGCTGTCCAACCGACAGTTCCAGCTCCGATGCGATTTTGCCCAACTGCTGCACCTTGGCGATTTTCTCGTCGGTCACATTTTTACGCATGTTCTCAAGCTTTGCTGCCCGGCTGTCCGCCGGAAGCTCACTTGCCGAGCTGTATTTGCCCGTCAACAAGCCCTGCGCCAGCGGCGAGAACACCACTTGGCCAATGCCGCCACGCTCCCCGAAAGGGATGACTTCCTTCTCAATGTATCGGTTAAACATATTATAGATCGGCTGATTGGCTATGATGCGGTCCAGCAAATAACGATCAGCGATCGCATGCGCTTCCGCCATCTGCGCCGCTGTCCATTCGCTGATGCCGACGTACAGCACTTTCCCCTGGCGAACCAGATCGTCCAGCGCACGCAGCGTCTCCTCCATCGGCGTATTCGGATCATGGCGGTGGCAGTAATAAAGATCAATATAGTCGGCGCCCAAACGTTTCAGGCTGGCATGGCACTGCTCCGTAATATGCTTGCGAGACAGCCCTTGGTCATTCGGACCATCGCCCATTTTGCCAAACACTTTCGTTGCAAGCACGTAGGATTCGCGGGGATACGCACGCAGCGTTTCGCCCATCACCTTCTCGGCCTCGCCCCGCTCATACACATTGGCGGTATCAAAAAAATTAATGCCTAAGCCATAGGCGGTTTCAATCGCTTTAACAGCGTTGTCGCGTTCCACGTAACCCCCGTATGTCAACCAGCTTCCCAGACTGATCTCGCTGACTTTCAAACCGCTTTTTCCTAAATTACGAAATTGCATTTGAACTCATCTCCTCATACGTCCGGTCCGTCTTCCCTTTCACCTCGGCTGATGCCGCTGGCTTGGAATCCGTGGCCTTATTGGTTTCAAGCCCTTGCACAAACCGGGCATGCTTCCTGCCCCAGCCGCACATGCTGTCCAGCACTGCCGATACGCTAAGTCCATGCTCGGTCAGACTGTACTCCACACGAGGCGGGATCTCCTGAAATATTTCGCGCTGCACAAGCCCGTCTTCCTCCAGCTCACGAAGCTGCTTCGCAAGTGTTCCTTGCGACACATCGGGAATTAACCGCCGCAGCTCGCCAAACCGTTTCGTGCCTTCTACGAGTAAAATAAACAGGATGAGCGGCTTCCATTTGCCTCCGATTACTTCCAGCGTTGCAATAACTCCTGCCAATCTCGGCTCTTGTAAATTCATCCTAGTCTACTCCTCTCTCTACCATCATACCAGTTAAATGCCATTTCTGCACACCCGCCGCCTAACCTCCGCGCGCTTGCTGATGGTACGAAATTTCGGACTATGTACGAAAAAACTGCGTACTTGGCAGCGCTTATGATCTCTTCAATAATAGCGGTAATGGCGAAATTCGCCCATCGACCACAATCAGGAGGCTTACCTATGACTAATCTATCTTTGAAAAATAAACGCGTCGTCATCATTGGCGGCAGCTCGGGAATTGGCCTGGCGACGGCCCAGCAGGCGCTTGAACAAGGGGCGTCCGTCGTCATTGCCGGACGATCCGAAGCGAAGCTGGCAGCAGCCCGCCAGACGCTCCGCTCTGACAAGGTGGAGACGCTTGCGCTGGATAATCGCTACAACAGCCAGCTGGAACTCTTTTTCAAGGAAATCGGCAGCTTCGACCACTTGTTCACTCCGGGAGCCTCTTATGTGCGGGGGCCGATTACTTCAGATGAAGCGACAGCGGAAAGCTGCTTCAAGGCGAAGTTCTGGCCGCAATATTATGCGGTGAAATATGCTCTCCCTTATGTTCAGCCAGGCGGCTCCGTCGTGCTTATGTCAGGCGCATTCAGCCAGCGGCCGCTCGCCGATGGCGCGTCCTATGCGGCCTGCAACGGCGCAATTGAAAGCTTGGGGAAGGCACTTGCTGTCGAGCTCGCGCCGAAGAAAATAAGAGCCAATGTCATCTCGCCGGGCACGATTTATACGGCTTTTAATTGGGAGGGCGCCGAGCAGGCAACCCGCGATGCCTCCTATGACGCTTACACGAATATGAATGTGCTGGGCCGAGTTGGGGAAGCGGCAGAAGCCGCCCATACGGTTGTCTATTTAATGACGAACAGCTACACGACAGGCACGACCTTGCATCCTGACGGCGGCTATTTGCTGCGCTAGAACTGCGGATTCAATCGAGATGACGGAGAACTCGGCGTCACCTGTCGGGCAAAGCAATATGGCTGGCATAAACGGGCAGTAACGTCTCCATAAAATCAGGCACAGGCCACTGTGCCTGATTTTGTGTTTTTGTACGAACGCTTGTCAGAGCGCAACATATTTTAGTACAAAAAGGACCGTAGTGCCCTCCGGAAGCGAAGTGGAAATATGAAACATGAAACGCCCCCTAATGTGCGGCACATGCCCATAGTAAGCAAGGACGAGCGGCATCAGCTGAACGGGCATAAAAGCTGCGTGCTGTGGTTTACCGGATTGTCCGGCTCTGGCAAATCGACTTTGGCCTTAGAAGTAGAGCATGAGCTGTTTAAGCGCCATATGCACAGCTATGTTTTGGATGGGGACAATCTTCGACTTGGCTTAAATCAAGGGCTCGGCTTCAGCCAGCAGGACCGCAGTGAAAATGTCCGCCGCATTGGCGAAGCGGCCCGGCTGTTCGCCGATGCCGGATTGATTGTGCTGGTCGCTGCCATCTCCCCCTACCGCGCCGATCGCGAGCGGGTCAGATCCTTTTTTTCCGAGGACGAGTTTATTGAGATTTATGTCAAATGCCCCCTTGGTGAATGTGAACGCCGAGATCCGAAGGGCCTGTACAAAAAAGCACGTGCCGGTAAAATCCATGATTTCACAGGCATATCCTCTGTTTACGAAGCGCCAGGGCAGCCTGAAATACTCATCGCAAGCGATAGGCAAACGCCTAAGGAATCCGTCCGCCTCATTTTAGATTATTTAAGGGATAACGGCTGCTTGTAAGCAGCGGCAGCGGTATCGGCACCAACTAATTTTTTCACAAATGAGGTGAGGTGCAACATCATGAAAACATCCAAGGAGCCATTGCTGCTGTATGTACACATTCCGAAAACCGGGGGAACCTCGTTCACACAGGCGATTGTCGAGCATTGCCCGAAGGCGGTTTACTATTTTCAGGTAGCGGATAAACCCGATTTGCTGCGGCAAACCCTCAAAAAGGCCGATGCGCTATGCGGCCACCTCCCATTCGGTCTCCACCATACCACCACCCGCCCCTGCCAATATGTAACAATGCTTCGTGATCCGGTGGACCAGATCGCCTCCTTCTTTTATTTTAAATACAAAAATAAAAATTATCCCGATAACTACAATCCCTATCTTACGTTCGAGGAGTTTTTGAATAATTCGTATTTCGATCCTGAGTATGTGAATGTGCAAACCCGTTTTCTGAGCGGAGAGCTAGGCAGCACGTCCCCCAATTTGAACTTGGCCATTAGGAATTTGGAACAGCACATTTCTTTTGCTGGCATTACTGAGCTTTATGCGGAATCGCAATTTTTGTTTATGAAAATAATGGGCTGGGAACCGAAGGTTTATTCAAAAATAAATGCCAATGAAAATCGCCCGCCGAAAACGGAACTGACAAGCGATATGATCGACCTCATTCTTCTTAAAAACGCCAGTGATGTTGAGCTGTACTATTTAGCCCGCCAGCTTCTGTTGAAGAAAATTTATGCGCTTCCGCACGCCTCCCGTGAGGAGTTTCGCCTATATAAACGTAATTGCTGCTGGCAAGGCGAGGACGAATTGGGTTACTATTAAAGCAACTAACGATGAAATAGACGACAATGGGAGAGAACTCGCCGTGAAGGATAACCGCTTAACAAATAGATTCGCACATGATGCTGCACTAGAAAAACATCCCGCAGCTCCCGCTGTAAAAGGCATTTTTTTCGATGTAGATGATACGCTGTATGACCATTTGCCCCCATTCACTAAAGCGGTACAAGACGTGCTTCAGCTTGGCGAAGCCTTCCCCTACGAAGCAGCCTATCGCCGCATGCGGCATTACAGCGATGTGCTGTCTGAGCAAATGGGCGGCGCTGGCGCACTGGAGGCTGGGGCGGTGACGGAGCTGATGCGGACGCGCCGCTTCCAGCTGGCGCTAGGCGAGTTCGATGTAGCGCTCACGAACGAGCAGGCCGCAGCAATACAGGCTGCCTACATTGGCTGCCAATATGACATCATAATGTTTCCGGGGGCAAAAGCCATGCTTGAGCGGCTTGTAAAAGCCGGGTATATCGTTGGCCTCATTACTAACGGAGCTGGCGCTCATCAGCGCCGCAAAATCGAAGCGATGGATATCGACGATCTGATTCCGCGTGGCCGTCAGTTCATTTCCGGCGAAGTCGGCTGGGACAAGCCCGACCCGCGGATTTTCAAGCTGGTGAATGAGCGTACAGGCACGCTGCCCGAGAATAGCATCTACATTGGCGACTCTTGGAATAATGATGTAGTAGGCGCCCTGCAGGCGGGCTGGACCTCCATTTGGTTCAACCACCGCCAGGTGCAGCCGTTAACGGAGCACGCCCCTGCCTATATAATGTCTGGCTATGCGGATTTGCAGGAGCAGCTGGTGAAAATGGGCGTTTTGCCTGAATAACTATACAGACAATTCAAGACTGGTAGACAAGGAGCCGTGATGAAACGATATGGATAGCTCCCTCTATGAACCGTTTCACAGCTACTCTAACGGTTATTTAAACATGCTGCGGCCATCGGGAGCTCCTGACTTTGACCCAACTGCCGACTATATGAAGCTGCCTGAGCAAATGGGAAGCGGTTTTCTGATGCGGACCAAGCTGCGTCCAGGGATGGAGCTCATAGTGGCAGACTGCCGCTTGCACTCCGATCAGAAGCTTCGTTTCCACTCAACTATTCCTGCTGTCGAGCTAAGCTTTTGGCTTAACGGCAGCAGCAGCATTATGATGACGGGCCAGCAATTGTACATCAACAGCTGCTCTTCACAGCTCTCCTTTAACCGCCAAATGGATGCTCAAATGCAGTGTCAAGGCGGCAACCCGATACTCGCTTGCGAGATTCGGCTTGCGGAGCCCTTATTTATGCAATTGGCGGAATCCTTCGGCGGTGCCTCGGAGCTGGATTTCAAGCGATTGCTCTCGACCAAGCCTATGCGCCTATTCCAAGAGAGTATGAATATTCAAGATCAGCTTCATGCCCGCGAGCTGTTATACTGCCCTTATGTTCCAGCAATGCGCAAAATGTTCTTGGAAGGAAAAGCGCTGGAGCTGCTTGCCAGCTATATGCAGCGGCATTTATTTGAAGGGGGCAACGCCGCCCTTCGCCGCACAAACCGGCTGGATCGGACAGACTTGGACAGCCTGCATGCAGCTGCCGAGCTATTGGTCCACCGAATGGACGATCCCCCTGCCCTTCCCGAGCTTGCCCGCTTGGTTGGCCTAAGCGAGTTCAAGCTCAAATATGGTTTCCGGGAACTGTACGATACGACCGTCTTTGGCTATTTGCGCGAAAAAAGGATGGAAAGGGCGCTCCTGCTGCTGCGGCTTGAGAAGGTTAGCGTCTACGAAGCCGCAATTGCTACTGGCTACTCCAACCCCAGTCATTTCGCCGCTGTATTTCGCGAAAAATTCGGCATAAACCCTGGCAAATGGAAAATGCAGCGAGAATAGCGGTTTAAATAAAAAAGCAGCTTGGCCTTCATGCTCAAGCTGCTTTTTTTACGCCTATTAATGAACTGCGCCCGCGTTTGGCTGAAAACCGCCGGATTTTGGCGGACTTTTCTCCCCTCAAATGATAATCTTTCTCATAGAAACAATTATCTATTGGAGGCTGAACAATGAATCACTCTACTACTGCACAACCGATCAACAAAGGATTTTCGAAAAGAAGGAAAGGCGCTTTGAAAACCAAGGATATTCTCGTAGCTGGCATGATTGCCGTCGTATTCGCTTTTGTCCAAATCGGGATGACCTATGCTTTTATGGCAACAACGGCATCCATTGGCCCCGTCTATGCCCGGCTTTTAAATGGTTTTTGGTTTATGTCCGGCTTCATGGCCTTATCTATTATCCGCAAACCGGGCGTTGGGTTCGTCTCTCAAGCTATTGCAGGCCTTGTCATGATTCCATTAACGCCATTTGGCATGATGATATTGTTCGGCACCTTAATTAACGGCTTGCTTACGGAGCTTATCTTCCTCATTACCCGCTATCGCCGCTACTCAACGCCCGTTTTCGCAATTGGCATGAGCGTTATTAGCCTAATCTATACGTTGCTGGAATACGGCCCTTCCGGCTATGGCGGTTTGTCCCTCGCTGTCCAGACAGGTATTTTGGGAGCAAGCATGGTTAGTGGAATTCTATGCGGATGGCTTTGCAGAAAGCTCACCGTAGCATTGTTAAAAACCGGACTGCTGTCTGGATATACGGACAATTAATGTGAGTAGTCATAAACATATCGAATACGAGCGCGCTTCCTTCGTTTATCCCGGACATTCACCGTCTGGCGAATCAGGCTTTGATCTGCAAATAATGGATGGTGAAACGGTTCTGCTGCTCGGCCCATCGGGTTCAGGCAAAAGCACGCTGGCCTTGTGCCTGTCCGGCCTTATTCCGCATGCGATTGCTGGTGAACTGAGTGGGCATATTCGAATTAATGGCGTGGACACGCAGCTTACAGAGCCGGGACAGCTCGCAGAAACAGTAGGCACCGTCTTTCAAGACCCAGAAGCACAGGCTATCATGATGACAGTCGAAGACGAAGTAGCCTTTGGCTTGGAAAATCTCGGGGTAGCACCGGAGGAGATGGAAGAGCGTATTACTGAAGCTTTGCGGCAAACCGGTTTATCTACAAAACGATTAATGGAAATTGACAACCTTTCCGGCGGGCAAAAGCAGCGTCTTGCGCTAGCCTCCGTTCTCGCGATGAAACCAAGCATTCTCGTGCTTGATGAACCGACGTCCAATTTGGACCCTGTTGGCACGGATGATATATTTCAAATTTTACGGGAGCTAAAGGCGACTCGCCGCCACACGATTCTAATTATCGAGCATAAGCTTGATGAATTAGTCGATATAGTTGATCGCGTCGTCGTGATTGACGACCATGGACAGCTCGTTTGCAGCGCTGCGCCTGAGCTGGTCTTTTACGATTGGGCAGAAGAGCTCAACCGCCTTGGCATTTGGATGCCTAAAGCGGTTGAACTCGCTAAATGCTGGCAAGGCAGCTTGAGCCTATTGAATAGTCGGCCGCTTACTACCGAGCAGTTGGAAAAGGCCGTACTGGCGACGATCAAGCGCGGGTTGGCTAAGCCAAATGATTTCACTGGCCATCCTTTATTTTTTAACGGCAATAATACGGCCGAAGGACAACCTGCGGCGATTTCTCAAAATAATAGAGAACAGCAGCTGCTGCTGGAAATTCGGCCTATTCAGTCTCCTTCGCTCCGCGCAACATGTCTTAAGCCATTAGAGCTGCAAGTTCACAAGGGCGAGTTTTGGGCTATCGTTGGCGAGAACGGTGCCGGCAAAACGACGCTTGCCCGCCATCTAATGGGGCTTTCTCCCGTGCGAGCCGGTACGGTTTTCCTTGATGGCCGGGACTGTACCTCGTATTCTGCGCGCGAGCTGGCTTCAAAAATAGGCTATGTATTTCAAAATCCAGAGCATCAGTTTGTAACTGAACGGGTGCAGGATGAAGTCGCATTTGGCTTGCTCGAGCTAGGTATGACATCTCTAGGAATTGCTGTGGTTGTTGAACAGCTACTTAGCCGCTTCGGTCTATCTAAATACGCAGATATCCATCCGTTCCGTCTAAGCCACGGGCAGAAAAGAAGGCTGAGCGTTGCCGTCATGCTGGCCGCCTCACAAGAGCTGCTCATTCTCGATGAACCGACCTTCGGTCAGGATCGTCGCTATGCAGCTGAGCTGATGGAGATGTTGAAAGAATTGCAGCGAAGCGGAAGAACCATTTTAATGATTACACATGACATGTCCCTCGTCGCTGAATATGCCGAGTTTGCCGCGGTACTGTCCCAAGGCTCGATTCATTATAGCGGACCCGTTATGGAACTGTTCAGCAACAAGGATACGCTTGCACCATTTGGGCTGAAGCTGCCTCCAGCCGTCGTGCTGGAGCAACGCTTAGCCAAGCAGATTGGAGGCCCTCCTATATGCAACAAGGAACCTATCTAACGCACCGGGCGGCGCTTCATCGACTTAACCCGCTTATCAAGCTGATTGCTGTCGCTCCGGTTATGCTGCTGGCGACGCTCGTCACCGATCCTTGGACTCCTCTTGCGCTGATTATCGCAAACGCGATAATCGTAATGGTAGGTGGACGAGTATCAGCGATCCGTTATGGAAAAAAATGCATCCCCATGCTGTCTATAGCTTGTGGAACGCTGTTGTTTTATCCAATACTCGCCAGCTCAAGCCTGACGGCCGGCTCAACTCTCTTAGTCGAGCTTGGCCCGCTGAAACTATATGCAGCTGGCGTTTTGTACGGCGCGGCCACTGCACTGCGGCTTTTTTCCATCTTTTCTATTACTATGTTATTTGTCATGACGACAGATTCCTCTGACTTTGTTCGCGCTATGATTCAGCAGTGGAAATTAAATGAACGCTTCGGCTATGCTGTATTAGCCGTTTTTCGCTTCATTCCCGATCTGCGCCGCGAGCTAGGGGCTGTACAGGCCGCACACCGAGTACGAGGAATGACTGGCGGTACGAGCGGCACGAAGCTTGCGGAACGTCTGCGACGGTATATGGTACCGCTGCTGGCCTCCGCCATTCGCCGCGCAGAGCGGACGGCTTATGCCATGGATGCGCGCGGATTCGGATCTACTAAACAACGTACTTTTTACCGCAAATACGCTTTTTCGAAACAAGATTTATTGTTCCTTGTGTTTTATTGGCTGCTCACTTCCCTTATTATGATTGCAATAGACCAAGCAGGCTTGATGGGCGAGCTGTCTTTCCTTAAAATGCAGTAATTTTCGAGTCTCTGCCCCAACCATTCAGCGCTGCAAAAAAAGTTTTAAAAAAAGCCTCCCCAGCAGTTAAAACTGCCAGGGAGGCTTTTGTCATGATTTTATTACAGCAATTCCTTACGCAGCTGTGCTGCGGATTTCGGCGACAGAAGGCCGAACGGAATATCAAAGACGGTTTTCGCGCCAGCTCCACCTTCTTGAGCAAGCTTGTAGGCTGCTCTCGCATAAGCGACAAGCACGCTTGCCGTGAACTCAGGGTTGCTGTCCAGCGTAAGACCAAATTCAATAATTTGCGTGCTGTTCGTTCCGGTTTTGCCGCTGCGCAGTACCGTGCCGCCATGCGGCATTGCGGAATGCTCTGCTTTCAGCGTCGCTTCGTCTACAAAATGCACAACCGTATCATAGTCGGCAAAATAGTTCGGCATATTGCGGATTTCATCGGCAATCGCTTCTTGATTCGCGCCTTCTTCTGCTACGATATAACATTCTCTAAGATGCTTCTCACGCGTTGTAAGCTCAGGATTTTCCCCGCTTCGTACACGATTAACCGCTTCTTCAACGGGAATCGTATATTGCACGCCATTCTTGACGCCATTGACACGGCGAATCGCATCGGAGTGGCCTTGGCTTACCCCTTTGCCCCAGAACGTGTACTCCTTGCCCTCCGGCAAAATCGCTTCCGCCAGCAGACGGCTAAGAGAGAACAAGCCTGGATCCCAGCCTGTGGAAATGACGCTGATTTTGCCGCTTGCTTTCGCAGCTGCATCTACCTGCTCAAAATATTCAGGAATGCGGGCATGCGTATCAAAGCTGTCGACGGTGTGGAACAGGCGGGCAAAAGCAGGACCCTGCTCTGGCAGATCTGTTGCCGAGCCGCCGCACAAAATCATAACGTCAATGTCGCCAGTGAATTTTTCTGCGTCTTCAATGGAATATGCTTTCGTCTCAGACGGAATAGAATCTGGATTTCTGCGGGTAAAAATAGCATCCAGACGCAGATCCGGACTTTGTTTGATGGCAAGCTCCACGCCGCGGCCCAAGTTGCCGTAACCTACAATGCCAATGCGAATTTGTTCAGCCATGTGTATCGCCACCTTTTAATGATTGTAAAAATGATTGCAAGCCGTTCGGTAATTAAAGGTCGTTCTACACCCAGCCTCTTGCTTCCATAGCTGCAGCAATACGCTTGATGGAAATCATATAAGCCGCTGTACGAAGATCAGTGCTGTGCTCTTTCGCCAAATCACGAACAGCCACGTAAGACTGGATCATGTTTGTTTCCAGCTTCTCAAGCACTTCAGCCTCGCTCCAGTAGTAGTTCATCAGGTTTTGTACCCATTCAAAATAGGATACCGTAACGCCGCCTGCATTTGCAAGGACGTCAGGAATAACAACGATGCCCTTCTGGAACAGAACGCGGTCTGCTTCTGGCGTCGTTGGGCCATTAGCTGCTTCAGCGATGATTTTCGCTTGAATGCGGTCTGCATTCGCAGCTGTAATTACATTTTCCAGCGCAGCTGGTACCAGGATGTCAACATCCAGCTCAAGCAAAGCTTCGTTGGAAATAACGAAGGATTCGCCGTAGTCCAAAATGGATGCATTGTCCTTAAGATCGGAAATTTGATCGATATCCAATCCGTTTGGATCGTAAATGCCGCCGCGCGAATCGCTGATCGCCACGATTTTGCAGCCTGCTTCGCTAAGCAGACGAGCTGCGATTCTTCCTGCGTTGCCGAAGCCTTGAATAGCTGCAGTCGCATTTTGTACCGGAAGATGCTTATCTTGGAGCGCCGCCAAAATCGTATAAACACAGCCTTGAGCTGTCGCTTCATTACGACCTTTCGAGCCGCCGATAATAAGCGGTTTGCCCGTAATGACACCTGGGGAATATCTGCCTTTCATCTTGCTGTACGTGTCCATCATCCAGCCCATAATTTGCGGCGTCGTATACACGTCTGGTGCAGGAATATCTTTATCCGGTCCAACAAAGTCGGCAATAGCTTCCATAAATGCGCGGCTTACGCGTTCCAGCTCGCCTTTGCTCATTTTGCGAGGATCACAAATAACGCCGCCTTTGCCGCCGCCGTAAGGCAAGCCAACAACGCCACATTTAAAGCTCATCCACATCGACAATGCTTTAACTTCATCAAGCGTAACGTCCGGGTGGAAACGAATGCCGCCTTTAGTCGGCCCAATCGCATCATTGTGCTGGGAGCGGTAGCCTTCAAAAACCTGTACAGTACCATCATCCATACGAACCGGGAAGTTAACGGACAACACGCGCATCGGATGCTTCAAAATTTGAGTCACATGCTCAGGCAGCTTCAGATGGGCAACCGCCGTATCGATTTGCTGCTGGGCAATTTTATAAGGGTTTAATGTTTCTTCTGCAACAACGACTGTCATTTTCGAAATCATTCCTTCACTCTAAATTGGTCTGCTTGAAAACTGCCGCTTTACCGCGACCGCGCACTATCGAATTGCACCGACAATGAGTTTTTTTCATTTTACCTTTTTCATCTGCATATTAAAAGAATTTTCTTGATAAAAATGCAAAAAAATATTCAATTCGTCTATTGTCATGTTAGTTTTCTTTAAAAGTTATAAGAAATGACATCTAACATCAATTGATATATAAATCCGAGAAAATGTGTCAAAACTCCGTTTTAAGCGCAAAAATAAAAAACAAGTCAGGTTTTATGCCATTCTTTTTTTCTTCCTCGGCAAAACAATAGCTTAATTCGTTGATTCCATGGCATTCTTCATTACGTGAAAAACTATAAAATATAACAAATACATCACTTGACTAAAAAAGAAAGGCTGGAAGCTTTATGCATCCAGCCTTGCACCATTCCAACCTTTCCCCTAACCGGAAGGAAGCAAAAAGGTCGTTTTCTCCTCTAGAGCTCCTCTACTCGGAGGCTCCAGCCGCATCTGTCCTCACTATCGTATTTTTCCAAATGAGCCGAATGATCGTGCCTCGCCCCAGAGTAGTCACGACCGTAATTTTGCCGCCCATCGCTTCTGTCAGCCCTTTGGCAATCGCCATCCCAAGGCCCGAGCCATTCGGCGTGGAGGCGGTATCTGTACCGCGATAATACCGTTCAAACAGCCGATTCAGCGTGCTCTCGTCCATTCCGCCACCATTGTCGGCAAATTCGATCGTCATGCCTTCATGCTTCTTCTCTTCCGAAACGATCAACGAGACGGTTAAAACCGTATCCGGCGCATTATGCAGAAGCGCATTTGCAGCAATATTGTTAACAACACGCTCCAGCCACGGGGTATAGAGCTGGACCCATACGGCTTTCTGAGCAGACGCTTGAAACCGGATTCGTCCTTTGCCAAACAGGGGATCATCTGCCGCCAGCTGCAGCGTGTCCCGCAGCCAGCCATTCAATTCCACTTCCTCGATCTCGGGCGGCAAAATCCCCGTCTTTAACCGATAGGTCATCGCCAGGTCGCTGATCAGCATGTCCATATGAGCCGATTTTTCCAGCATCGTTGCTGAAAATTTGCGCACATCCGCCTGTGACCAATCATATTTGGGCTCTGCGAGCAGATGGGCATAGCCCGTAATGGAGGACAAAGGCGTCTTCAAATCATGGGTAACGCCCGCAATCCATTCCTCCCGCAAGCTTTCCGTCTGCTTCCGCATCTCCTGCTCGCGCTGCAAAGCAGCAGACAGCTTATCAATGGATAATATGACATCGGCGAAAACTCGGTATCGCCGCCGCCATTTGCCAGAAGGCATCCGGCTGCGCGGCAAACCCTTGCGATCCAGCGGCTCTTGGTAAACCGCATTGCCGATGGCATCCAGCCATACCAGCATATGCAGCAATGGAGCGCCAAACCGCCGCGCTTGCCATAGCGACAGCAGCAAGAACAAGATCAGCATCGCGGCGAACATCGCAACGACGCCAAGGATGACAATTTGCGCTTCGGCCGGAATGAGCGGATTCTTGCCCGCGGCCCCTGTTCCCGTATTTTTTTGCCCAACAATCCAGGTCTGCTTCGTCTGCTCATTGTAGGAAGTTTGAATGAGATAGCCGTATCTGTCGGAGTAGAGCGTCCGAAGTGCCAGCTCCTGAACGGAATATTGCCCCGGAATCGCGTCCGGCTTATTATAGGAGGCAAGCTCCGCGCCCGCTTGATCCAGCAGTTGCATGAACACCTGGCCTTTTTTCAGCTCGTTTACCATCGCATCAGGAACTACTAGCTGCCCGCCTTGAACCGCAAATCCGCCATTGCTCACCTGCGTTAGCACCGGCTGCATATAATTCGGCGCGCCATAAACGAGCGTGTAAAGCCTTCCGTTCTTCTGTTGAATCCATACGGCTAAATGGTAAGCAAACGGCTGCTTTCCCGTCCAATAAGCGACCAGTTCGCCCGGACCATATTGCTTGGGAACATCCGCAGGCGTATTATAGGAGCTTTCCACCTGTCCGAGCTCATCCAGGCTCTGCAGCCAGCCGCCATTTTCCTTCACCTGCTTCAGCAAACTGGGATCAAAGCGCATCCCCTCTGGCCCAAGCTCCGACGATTCAACCAGCTTCTCCAGCCCCACGCTGGCAAAATCACGCGTAATGCTAATTTCGTTAAACTTTTGCAGCATCCAGACTACCGTTACAGCAGACATAATTAATACGATTGTGCCCGCTATCCCCAGCTGAAGGACAAATCTCAACGTCAATTGCCTCCGCATATTCATCGCGTGCCATTCCCCCGCAGCGGACCTTGAACAAGCTTGTAACCAAGTCCTCTCACATTGACGATAAACTTCGGATTGGAAGGATCAGCCTCAATTCGTTCCCGAATCCGGTGAATATGAACCATCACGGTATTATCGTCGCTGAAGGCGTCGTCGCCCCAAACCTTCTCGTACAGCTCGCTTTTGCTGAAAATCCGGTTCGGGTTTTTACATAGAAACAATAGCAGCTGAAACACGAGTGCCGGACAGGCTACCGCTTGCCCTTCCACCGTCAGCTCGCCCGCTGCTTCATCCACCTTAAATCGTCCATAATCAAAAATCGGGCTGGCAGGTCCCCGTTCCATCTCCGCCGATCTGCCGCCATTTACTGGAGTAGACGTGCCAAAATACCGCCGCAGCTGCGCCCTGATACGAGCAACTACCTCAAGCGGATTAAAGGGCTTCGCGATATAATCGTCACCTCCGATGGCAAAGCCGGTCAGCTTGTCGAAATCGGAAGTGCGCGCGCTCAAAAATAAAATCGGAGCATCAGTCGTTTGCCGGATAAACGGACATACCTCGATTCCGCTGCGCCCCGGCAGCATTACATCCAAGACGATTAAATCATATTTTTTCGCCGTACAGGCAGCAATCGCCGCTTCTCCTGTGCCGACGCTGTCAATATTCGTATAACCTTCCTTGCGCAGCACCGTCTGCAAAAGCTCCAGCAGCGCCTGTTCATCGTCCACAAGCAAAATCGCTGCATTTTCCACTACGCCGCCTCCTTTCAATTCAATGCTATATTGCACTATTTCTCCATCATAGCATGATAGCCTTGATTAAATACGTTAGGCCGCCTTAACGGAAGCTTAATTCGTTAAACCAGCCTGCTGCTGAAAGTTAAGACAGCGTTAAGCCGCGGTTTCAATACAGCTAAGCGTGGCTTGCTAGTATAGGGTTATAGACTATAGGAATATAGAGGAGAGATAGGGAATGAAGAAACCATCATTTACAATGATCAAACAAGCCAGCGCCTCGGTTAAAATAGCTGCTGCTGTCGGAACGCTAGCCGTAATTTTAACCGCTTGTGGGGGTGGAGATAGCGCAGCGACGAACAATAACGGAGCAACCGGCGAAGCTTCAAGCTCGCCAACTGCGGCAGCGTCAACAACGAACCCAAATGAAGCGCTGATAACGCCGGAGCAACTGCCAGATGCCCTGCTTGCAGGCAATTATAAAGGAATTTATGAGCGCTTTAGCGCCCCGTTTAAGGAGTCGGTTAGCGAGGCTGATTTTCTAAAAATGGCGGAGTCGTTTATGAGCGGCGTGAAGTCGCTCGACAAGTCCTCCCTTTTGAACAAAAGCGGAGCGGAGCAGCGCACATGGGTGAGCGATTCCGGAACTAAGGGAATTATCGGCATTTTTGATGCGGAAGGCACGATTCTTGGGCTTCAGGTAAAGGAGCTCACTCCTGCAACGGAAACAGACAACATCCTGACCAAAAATAGCTACAGCCTGCCGTTCCGCGGGGAATGGCTCGTCGTTTGGGGCGGAAACAATGCGCTAATCAATTATCACTATGAATATGAGAGCCAGCGTTACGCCTATGATTTTGTGCAGGCGAAGGACGGTTTTTCCTATGAAGGCGATCCTTTGAAAAATGAAAGCTACTTCGCCTTTGGCCAAGATATTATTGCCCCTGCGGACGGCACAGTCGTATCGGTTGTTAACGATATTGCCGATAACGAGCCCGTTGGCGTCATGAATGAAAAGGCGCCTGCCGGCAATGTGGTGGTCATCGATCATGGAGGCGAATACAGCTATCTCGCCCATCTGAAAAAAGGTTCAGCCGTCGTAAAGCCAGGCGACAAAGTCAGCAAAGGCGATGTCCTTGGACAGACGGGCAATTCCGGCAACTCCAGCGAGGCCCATCTGCATTTTCAGCTGTCCGACGGGAAGGATTTGTTCACCTCATCAGCCATTGCAGTGAAATGGGAAGGCGGCATTAAGCCTGTGCAGGGGGAAACGATTGGTTCCGCAGAATAAGACAACGTAAGACAACAAAAGCAAACAGCTGCAAGCATCGGTCTTATCAGACACGGCTTGCAGCTGTTTTTTCCTCACGATCTTTGGCGCCAGACGCACGCCTATCTTTCGCGGTATTTTTCAATGAAACCGGATTAAACGTTTATAGACGAATGTTGTTTTGCGATAGTCCTGCTCCTCATAAAACGATATAGGAGCATCAAGCTGCTGGCCCATCATGAACAGCGCTTCCGCCTCCAGCATCAGTTGCTCTCCTATCCCTTGGTCCAAATATTCCGGATGTACGATGAGCCCGCCAATATATGGAACATCCCCTCGCACGTGCAAATGAATCGAACCGATGATCGCATCGCCCTCCACAACCGCTTTGAGAAAAATATGGTCTTGAAACTGCTTTCTTATCGCCGCCAAGGACATAATGGAAGGCTCCAGCCTGTATGCTCCGAATCGTCCGGCAAGTCCTCTGCCCGCTGCTTGCTTCAGCGCGATGAGGGCTTCGGCATCGGATACGAGCGCTATTTTTATTATCATCTGCTCTATCACCTCTTTGAGCGTACAATCTTCTTTAAACCATTTACTATTTATTATATAAAATAAAACTGAACTGATTCTGAACACTTCTCCTGTTCCTTCAGGCAAATAAATAAGCAGAGCAAGAGAATTGCTTTTCTCTTGCTCTGCTTTTTGATATTGCTCTGCGTTCTCTTGATCTGCTTTCTCTTGCTCTGCTCGATCTGGTTGTTGAGCTGATCTGCTTAGTCTAAGTAATCTGCTTTGGCTATTAACCAAACTGTGCCTGATGGAGCCTGCTATAAATGCCGCCCTGGTGAACAAGCTCCTCATGACGGCCCTGCTCCTCAATGCCTTGCGGGGTAACGACGACGATGCGGTCGGCATTTTTGATCGTTGCCAATCGGTGCGCAATAACGAGCGTTGTCCGGCCCTCCGACAGCTCAGCCAGCGACTGCTGAATAATCAGCTCCGTCTCTGTATCAAGCGCCGACGTAGCTTCATCCAAAATCAGAATCGGCGGATTTTTCAGGAACATTCTCGCAATCGACATCCGCTGCTTCTGCCCGCCGGACAGCTTGACCCCGCGCTCGCCAATGACCGTATCCAGCCCTTCCGGCTGTGTGCGAATAAAATCATCCAGGCGCGCTCTTCGAGCCGCTTCCCATATTTCTTCCTCGGTGGCACCTAGCTTGCCGTAAAGAATATTTTCACGAATCGAGCCCGAGAACAAAAATACATCCTGCTGCACAATGCCGATTTGGCTGCGCAGCGATTGCAGCTTGATCTGGCGAATATCGACGCCGTCCACCGTAATGGAGCCTTCATTCAGCTCGTAAAAACGCGGCAGCAGGCTGCAAAGCGTCGTTTTCCCCGCACCCGAGGGTCCGACAAAAGCGACCGTTTCCCCTTTGCCGACAGTCAGGCTAATGTTATTGAGCACCTTCTCTTCGCCTTCATAGCCGAAGGAAACATTTTGGAAGCGAATGTCGCGCTTAAGCTCGCCCATCGCCACCGCATTCGGCGCATCGGCAATATCCGGCTCAATATCGAGCAGCTCCACATAACGCTTGAAGCCGGCAAAGCCTTGCGGATAGCTTTCAATAATCGCATTAATTTTCTCAATCGGCTTGAAGAAGACGTTCGTCAGCAGCAAAAAGCCGATAAATTCGCCGTACGTCAGCTCGTTCTGAATCACGAACCAAGTGCCGCATACCATGACGAATACGGTAACTAAGCGCATCATCATGTAGCTGATCGTTCCGTTTTGCGATATGAGCTTGTAGCTAAGCAGCTTCGTCAGACGGAAACGGCTGTTGTTCGTATTGAACTGCTCCTTCTCGTACGACTCATTAGCAAACGCCTGAACGACGCGAATACCGCCAACATTATCCTCTACCCGGGCATTGAAATCGCCAATATCGGTAAACAGCTGATGAATGGCGCTCGTCATTTTGCGATTGAAATAAATAACAAACCAAATAATGACCGGCACGACGATAAAAGTCATCACCGCAAGCTTCCAATTAATAAACATCATGAGCACGAAAGAGCCTGCCAGCGTCATCACAGCGATAAATAAATCCTCTGGACCATGATGCGCCATCTCGCCGATCTGCATCATATCGTTGGTCAGACGCGTCATTAAATGCCCCGTCTTCGTATTGTCGAAAAACTTGAAGGACAGCTTCTGAATGTGCTCAAACAGCTTTTTGCGCATATCTGTCTCGATGTTAATACCGAGCATATGCCCCCAATAATTCACGACAAACAACAGCAGCGTATTAACAATGTACAAGGCCAGAAGCGCCAGCGACGCCCACAAGATGATCATCCATTCTCCCTTTGGCAGCAGATCATCTACAAACCGGTTGACTACTAGCGGAAAAGCGAGCTCTAGCAGCCCGGCCAGCACCGCACAGCCAAAATCCAGCATGAACAGCCCTCTATAAGGCTGGTAATAAGAAAAAAATCGACGTATCATGAGCTTGCTCCAATCCCCCTTATCATCTGTCTCTTTAAAAATATATAGAAAACAGCGTTGGGAGACAATGGATTATTGTAGGTTTGCGCGTTATTGTTTTACTAGCCAAGCTGTAAGCTCTTCTAATTGTGCTGAAGTGGCGATGGGATCAAAGTACCAGGATTTATCGCCGTGCCAGATGTAAACCCGATCATTTTTAACCGCATCGAGTGTTCCCCAGATCGAATCTGCTTTTAAATCTTCAAGTGTATGCGTCTCGGAAGTAAAAATGATATAGTCGCCTGCATACTCTTCCAATATTTCCATCGATATTTCGAGCGACTGCTCCTTCATGACCTCAGCAGCATGCTTTGGCGGCAGTTTGCGGTCAAGCGCATGATAAATGGCCTGTCCGCCACGGCCGAAATTATCCCCGAATACACCCACTGTTTTGCCCCAATCTTCCATAAGGGAGAAAGTCGCTTCGGCCGGCACATGCTGTGCAACCTGCTCGCGCGCCTGTGCAATTTGCTTATCAAAATTGGCAAGCCATGCCTCTGCCTCTTGTTCCTTGCCCAGCACTTGGCCGAAAAATTCAATTTCTTCGTGTACCGTTTTCAGATTGCCGAAGGGCACAAGCACGGTTGGCGCGATTTTGCTAAAGGATTCATAAGCCATTTCATTGCCGGTAACGATCAAATCCGGCTGCAGCTCCAAAATTTTCTCTAGCGAAATGCTTTCGTATTCGCCAATATTTTCTACACCGGCAAGCTCGGCTTTATAATAGGGATTTTCGAGGTTTTTTTGCGGCGTGCCAACGGGCTTCACATCAAGCGCAATAAAGCTGCCCAAGTACAGATCGACTACGACGCGCTGCGCCTGATCCGGTATTTCTATATCTCCTTTAATGGTTTTAATCATCCGCGTTCCGCCTGCCGCTTCAGCTTGCGGCGATGCCTCGGGCGACTTCTGCTCTGCTGATGCTTGTACGTTTCCGGCATTGCCGGAAGCAGCTCCCTGCGGTGCCGCCGCACCCGAACAAGCGCTCAAAAACAGGGTCAAACTGATCAGCATCGTAGCTAGCAATCTTTTATGGCTAAACATAGGTAACTCCCCTTCTCTTCTGTGTTGATAATAATTCTCATCACCACTATAAAGCTTGGAGCTATGGTTGCCAATGGAGAATATGCGCCCAATCGCTGGATTTTTTACTCCTTTCTCGATCTGCCCCCTTTGGGTGCGAAATCGTATAGGAGACTGACCGATATGTTTTTTGAACATTCGTCCAAAATAATATTTATCTGGACAGCCTACGTATATCGCTATTTCTTCCAAGGTCGATTCCGAGTTCAGCAGCAGCTCCTTGGCATGCTTCAGCCTGATTTGGGTTAAATATTGAATCGGACTCACGCCTGTCTCCCTCTTGAATAATTTGACGAGATGGCCTACGCTGCATTCCAGCAGATCCGCAAGCCCATCCAGGGCAATCGCACTTGCATATTGCTCCTCCATATAACGAATCGATTGTGAAACTAGATCGGCCCGCGCCAGCTGTACGCCGTCCCTGTGAAGCTGCCATAGCAGCTCGTACACACACTGATAAAATAAAGCTTTAGCGTGGAAATGCTCCAGCTCTCCGCCCTTTTTCCAGCTTCGCTCCAGCTCTTCGATTTTTGAAAATAAAGCCAAGGATGAATGCGGCACTAAGCGGTATTGAAGCTGAAAGGGACGATGCTGATGCAGCAGATCCAAAATCTCCTGCCTGCTCGGAAGCGGAATAACCGCCTTATAAAATACGAGGACATATTCAAAGGGCTCTGCTGACGGCCTAATGTCCAGACATGCCCCTTTGCCGCCATGCAAAACGTGAAATCGCTTCATGCCACCGGCGGCGCTGTCCAGCTCCACCTCAGCGCTGCCGCGCAGCGCATATAAAAAAAAGCTTGATGGAACGCGGTAAGCCCGCAGCTCCTCATCTATGCCTAATACGACGCGCCTTATATCCAGCAATCTAATCGAAGCACGATTCCATAATGCCGTATGTTCATTCAGCTTTAACACCTTGTTCACTCCCTGTCTCTTACTCCGCAAAAGCCTTAACGTTCATTATTAATCATCATAATTGATAAACATTATCATTCACAACCCTATCTTGATAATGGCTTATATAAAAAAACCGTTTGACAGCGCTTCCCATAAAATGCTACTATCTTCTCCCTGTCATTTTAACAACGTGAGGAGGAAAGCACTTGATTGAGGTTAACGGAATAAGCAAGTCGTTCCTGGTGTCGAAGCGGCCGCCGGGCCTGGCGCATGCGGTAAAATCGCTTTTTCGGAGGGAATATACGGTCGTGGAGGCGCTGCAGGATATTTCATTCACGATTGGCTCCGGTGAGATTGTCGGGTATATCGGCCCGAACGGAGCAGGGAAATCGACGACGATTAAGACGATGAGCGGCATTCTCGTACCGGATAGCGGGACGTGTTCGATTATGGGGTACACCCCTTGGAAGGATCGCGTTTCATATGTGAAAAATATCGGCGTCGTGTTCGGACAGCGCTCGCAGCTATGGTGGGACGTTCCGGTACTGGACTCCTTCGAGCTGCTGCGCGATATCTATCGCATTCCCCCACTGGAATATCGGGCTACTCTGGCATTGCTCGTAGAAACGCTCGATTTACAAGCGCTGCTGCACACTCCCGTTCGCCAGCTCAGTCTTGGACAGCGCATGCGCTGTGAAATTGCTGCTTCGCTGCTGCACAGTCCCAGCCTGCTGTTTCTCGATGAACCGACGATCGGGCTCGATGCCGTATCCAAAATCGCCGTCAGGCAGTTCATTAAAACAATCAATGAAGAAAAAGGCGTTACCGTCATTTTGACGACCCATGATATGAATGATATTGAGGCACTCGCAAGCCGCCTGCTGCTCATCGGCAAAGGCAAGCTGCTTTATGACGGCACCGTGCAGGGGCTGCGCAGCCGCTATGGCGGAAAAGTTGCGGCGGCACAAGCTTCACAGCTGCAGCAGGCATCCGCTTCAACATCTGAACAGGGCCATTTTAACGACAGCCTGTCCATCGAAGACATTGTCGTGCAAATGTACAAGGAGTACGCATTATGATCAAACCTTACTACGCCGTACTCAGGCTGCGGCTCAGCAACGGGCTGCAATACCGTGCCGCCGCATACGCAGGCATCGGGACGCAGTTTTTTTTCGGCTTTATTTTCATTATGGTGTTTGAAGCCTTTTATGCCCAGACCAGTACCGCCGCACCACAGATGAGCCTCTCCGAGGTTGTCGCCTATTGCTGGCTCAAGCAAGCGTTCCTTGCCTTCATCGTTTTATGGCTGCGCGACAATGAACTGTTTCAGCTCATTACAAGCGGCAATATTGCCTATGAGCTATGCAGGCCCAGCGGTATTTACGGCCTCTGGTATGCAAAGCTGCTCGCCCAGCGGCTGTCCAGCGCTTTGCTTCGCTGCCTGCCGATATTGCTGGTCAGCTTCTTTCTGCCACAGCCCTACAGGCTTGAGCTGCCGCCTGACTTTGCCGCCTTTTTCCTATTTGTCTGCTCGCTTATTATAGGGCTGTTCCTAATCGTGACCATCTCCATGCTCATTTATATTTCCGTATTTATTACGATGTCTCCTGCCGGCTCCCTGCTGATGTTCAGCGTGTTTGGCGAGTTTTTCGCCGGCATGATTATTCCGGTACCGCTTATGCCGGATTGGATGCAGCGGATCGTCTACGCTCTGCCCTTCCACTGGACCGTTGACTTCCCTTTTCGCGTCTACACCGGCAACATTTCCACGCTAGATGCCGGAGCGGGACTGCTGTTTCAGCTGCTGTGGCTCGCTGCCCTTATTTTCCTTGGTAAAATCGCGATGAACAAGGCGCTGCGACGCGTCGTTGTACAAGGAGGCTGATGCGGCAATGACGCTTTATTTTAAATACATGCTGCTGCTGTTCAAAGCGCAAATGCAGTACCGCGCTTCTTTTCTGCTGCTTGTGCTTGGACAATGCTTAACGCCATTCACCGTATTTGCCGGGCTATATTTCATGTTCGAGCGTTTCGGGGATATGAAAGGCTGGAGCTTTTACGAGGTGCTGCTGTGCTTTGCTGTGACGCATATGGCTTTCTCTATTACCGAATGCTTCGCACGCGGATTTGATATGTTCTCCTCGCTAGTCGTCAGCGGGGATTTCGACCGGCTGCTCGTTCGTCCGCGCGGCACCATTATTCAGGTGCTGGGCTCCAAGTTTGAGTTTTCCCGCGTCGGACGGCTGCTGCTCGGAATTGTGGTTCTCGTCTGGACGATCATGAATCTGGACCTCACATGGACGCCGCTTAAAATAATGGCGCTCGTGCTGATGGAAGCTAGCGGCGTCATTATTTTTGCCAGCATCTTTATTTTGTGCGCTTCGTTCAGCTTCTGGACCGTGCAGGGACTGGAGATCGCCAATATTTTGACCGATGGCGGGCGGGAAATGACGCAATATCCGCTGAGCATCTACCATCGGCGCATTCAGCAATTTTTCACCTTCGTTATCCCGTTCGGCTGTGCCAACTATTTGCCGCTGCAATACATACTCGGCCGCGAGGCAAGCCCGATGTACGCTTTTCTGCCGCTGGCAGGGGTGCTGTTTCTTGCCCCTTGCCTGCTCATCTGGCAAATTGGCGTTCGGCGCTACCGCTCGACCGGGTCCTAGTGCTGTGGAATAAGCAGCTGGTTACTGAACCGCCGGATAAATGCGATAGGCATTCCGGCCAGCAGCTTCACTTACATCGGGCGCATCCATTGCATCGGACGCAGCGCCATCCGGCTTGGACAACGACCAGCCGTAAGAAAGGATTCCGGCAAGCCGATCCCTACGGACTGGGACATTTTGTCGCCGTAGCAGAGGTTTGAAAAATAAACAGCCAGTACTAGCCGAAAATAGTCGGCAGGTGCTGGCTGTTTGGCGTTATTTTTTTAGGCAAGGTTAATGAATATTACCCGCGGCTTTCAGCCTCTCCGCAATGGCGGCAAAATCCTCAGCGAAAATGCCCGGCGCGAATTCTTCCTCCACCTCTGGATATTCCGGTACAGGCACGCCTTTCGGCACCCCATGAATAACCTCAAGCGGCTGCCCGTCCTCTGGATGCGTGCCCTTCCAAATTTGGTCAATCGTTTTAAAATCGTTGTCGCTATACGTATAAAGCTTCGTATGAACGCCCTTCTCCTCATACTTGCGCGCTTCATTGAACGCTTTGTTATTAAGCGAAGGAATTGGAATCAGCTTCGTGACATCGACGCCGGTCGCCACTTGCAGCGCTTTGGCATACGCCACGACATGGACACCGCCCCGCACGAGCAAATAGCCGACTACTTCACGCGCGGCCGGATGGGAGGTCATTTCGTACACCTTCATTTTATGGGTTCTGGCGCCAACTTCCAGGAAGAAATTATGCAGCAAATCCTCAACGAGATTCCCGCTGTTGAACACATGGTCGCCCGTCCACGGCCTGCCCATTGAATCAACGGGCAAAGCGCCTTGTCCGCCGGACAAGAAAGGAAGCGACATTCGCCAGTCCTTAACGGATTTCAGCGGCGATTCATCCGGCTTGCCCGGCGTTGTGGAGCCATGCAGGCAATGGTTAATCGCGTGGGAGACGAGCTCGACATGGCCCAGCTCCTCCGCCGTAATGCTCGTTACCAAATCATAAAACGGGCGCAGCTTCGTTTTCGAGCGAAAATTAAACGACTGGTACAAATAGTTGTTGAGCGTGGACATTTCGCCAAATTTTCCGCCCAGCAGCTCTTGCACCGCTGCCGCCGCGTTCGGCTCAGGCCGCCCGACATTCGGAATTTCAATCAACACCTCATCCAAACGTTTGAACATGCTTTACCCTCCATCATAGTCAGTATCGGACTTCTCTGGCAGCGCTAACAAATTGCGACGCTTTATTATTTGCTGGATCAGGGAACGATATCCGTAAATGAGAAGATTGGGAGCATAAAGCTGTTATCCCGAATTTGGATGACCTCTGTGGATTTTTATAGCCCTTGTTTTCTAAACTCCGTTGGAGACAGGCCCGCGATTTTCTTGAATTGCTTTGAAAAATAAAACAGGTCATTAAAGCCCGCCTGCTCGGCGACCTCGCTAACGCTAAGCGATGAATCAGCCAGCAGCTCCTTCGCTTTTTCGATTTTCAAACGAGCGATGTATTGAATCGGGGGCACGCCCATTTGCTCCTTGAACATTCTTATAAAATAGTTCGGATGCAGGCACGCCCGCTTTGCCAGATCTTGAATGGTAATGTCGCTGCCGCTATTCATATGGATATAGCTCAAAATTTCCGTCAGCCGCTGGGTGGCAGCCGCATTTTTCAAGCTGATGCTCGCCTCGCCCTGCTGCATAATGAACAATGAAAACAGCTCCAGCAGCTTCGCTTTTGCAAGCAGCCTGGCATAGATTGTCTGATCGTTCGCATAAAACACCAGCTCGGCAAAAATCGTCCGCACCCGTTCCTGATCAGCAGCCGTGCACAGATAAGGCACATCCAGCAGCTTGAACAGGTTAATCTCCCCAACCTTGGCGCTGAAATGGCACCAATATTTGCGGTATGGGGCGCTTCCCTCTATGACCGAATACGATTGGGGCATGCCCTCTGGCACCAGAATGAGCTCGCCTGGAGCAGGCGAATACTCCTCATCCCCGATTTTGAGCCAGCCGCTGCCATGCTCGATAAAATAAAACTTGCTGTAATCCGGCGTAAAATCGAGATCCCGCCATTCGGAGCTAACCGTATTGTGATGGGCGATAAAGAGCTCGACCTGCATATGGGACAAATAATAGGCGAGCAAGGAATGAGCATTCATGGGGCAAACCCGCTTCCATGGTTAATTTTATACAAATAAAAGTTAGTGTCCCACATTCTTAATCCTGTTAGCGCTTGCTAGAATAGCCATGTAGATTTCAAATCGGAAAGGACGGTAACAGAAACCATGAATAAACAAGAGTATTTGAACCAAATAGCCGCAACGATTGCGCAGGGACCTTATCGTGACGATTGGCAATCTCTCGGCGCATTTGAGGTTCCGGCTTGGTATAAGCAAGCTAAATTCGGCATCTTCATTCACTGGGGCGTGTACGCCGTTCCGGCCTTCGGCAGCGAATGGTATCCGCGGAATATGTATATCCAGGGCAGCAAGGAATATGAGCACCATATTGCCACCTATGGCGAGCATAAAAACTTTGGCTACAAGGATTTTATCCCCCTGTTTAAAGCTGAAAAATTTAATGCCGATGAATGGGCTGACCTGTTCCAGCGCTCGGGAGCGAAATATGTAATGCCCGTTGCGGAGCATCATGACGGCTTTCAAATGTACAAAAGCGCCATTTCCCGCTTTAATGCCTATGAAATGGGTCCTAAACGGGATTTGCTGAATGAAATGAAAATCGCCTTTGAGCAAAAGAATTTGACCTTCACCGTCTCTTCCCACCGTGCAGAGCATTGGTTCTTCCTGTCGCATGGCAAGGAGTTTGAATCTGATCTCCATGAACCGCTTGAATGCGGCGACTTGTATTGGCCTTCTATGCCGGAGCCGGATCATCACAACTTGTATGAATCCCCTCCGACAGATGAATATTTAGAGGATTGGCTCATTCGCTGCTGCGAGCTGATCGATAATTATGAGCCGAAAATTTTATATTTTGACTGGTGGATTCAGCATGCCTCGTTCAAGCCGTATTTGAAAAAGCTCGCGGCCTATTATTACAATAAATCTGCTCAGCTTGGCTTTGAGGGCATCATTAACTATAAGCATGACGCCTATATGCTCGGCAGCGCCGTTCCCGATGTGGAACGCGGACAATTCGCTGAGCTGAAACCGTATTACTGGCAGACCGATACGGCTGTTGCCCGAAACTCATGGAGCTACACGCCTAACAATGATTATAAATCGCCGCTGGAGCTCATTCAAGATTTGGTCGATATCGTCAGCAAAAACGGCAATCTGCTGCTCAATGTTGGCCCGAAAGCCGATGGCACGATCCCGCAGGAGGATCAGGACATTTTGCTCGCGATTGGAGGATGGCTTGAGACGAACGGCGAGGCCATCTATGATACGAGCTACTGGCGTACTTATGGGGAAGGACCGACGAAGGTTGTAGAGGGACAGTTTACGGACGGTAAAAGCAAAATTTTCACACCGCAGGATATTCGCTTTACAGTGAAGGGAAGCTGTCTGTATGCGACCGTGCTCGTCTATCCAGAGGACGGCGAGGTGAAAATTACGTCTCTGAAGGAGAAATCCCACGATTTCCAAGGCATTATTCAGCAGGTCGAAGTACTCGGCTTCGAGGAGCAGCCTGTATGGGAGCGTACAGCAGAAGCACTTGTTGTGAAGACGAATGATGTGCGCAGTCCTTATCCAGTTGTGTTGAAGATTACAGTGGATTAATCAGATCAAGATATCCATATGTCAAAAAAAAGCAAACCCACCTACAGCCGGATAAAGGCTAGCGGTGGGTTTTGCAGTTGACTCTTTTGCAAATGCTAAGGACGCTGATACTTGATTACACTTCTCTTCTATACGCTAAGTCATTATGCTAATTCATTGTCCCAATGCGTATCCACATAACCTCTGCTAATATTCCACTCCGCGAGCAGCTTTCTCTGCCTTATTTCAAGATCGCGGTAGGGCGCGGCAACTACCTCAATGTCGTTGAGCAATTGATTAAATATAGGCAAGGCGGTTAGGCCATCCTTAAAAATTTTAAAAGCTCCGATATCCGCATCATTCGCTGCCCATACAACTTTTTTGATCATCGACAATACAATCGTCCCTGTACACATAGGGCATGGCTCGCAGGTCGTATACAGCGTCAGTCCATTGTCCGCGATAAATCTTTTATTTTCAAGCTGGAGCATGTGGTTCCCCGCTCGTCTAATCGCGTCCACTTCCGCATGGGCAGTAGTATCACAGCCAGAGAAAACCCTGTTTCTGCCCCTGCTGATAACTGATCCACGTCTGTCTACGATGACGGCTCCAATCGGAAAAGTGCCTTCTTGCCGAGCCAGCTCCGCCTCTTCAAAAGCGAGCAGCAAATGCTTATAATGCTCGTCCATTCCAATTATCCCTCCAAAAATTCACAGCGTAAACAATTCGTCTACTATCTTCCGATCATAATCTAAAATCCAATCATTATACTGCTCATATATCCCCCGTAACACCTCCACTTTTTCAGCGATAATGTCCAGTCCTCTGTCATCATAAAGGTGAAAAATCGTTTTGTTCGTTTCATTAATGATATATATATCCCCATCAATAATAGGCTCAAGACCAAGAGAACGATTTGCAATCGCCTCTAAAAGAGGACTAACGTTCAAATTTTGAAGCTTCATGCGGGCATAGTACCTTACCGTCACAATATCACCCGCATCATTCAGGCCCTTGTATCGATATTCCTGCTCTTGCTTTGATACTTCACTAATAGGAAAGCCGCTAATATAATCATTGAAAGTCTTATACACATCTTTTTCAAAAAGAGTAACCGGGTGCTCGTCCCAGCTATCCATGAACAGCACAAAATAAATAAAATCCTCGTATCGATTAATTGCATTAAATAAAACCAGCGCTCTGCTTTTGACTTTCTCAGCTCTAGCCGCAGCTTCACAAATGTCTCCGCCCATTTCGAATCTAATGCCCACTGGCGCATTATAAAATATCGGGCTTTTTAAAGGCAGGCCTTTAAAATAATGCAGTAATAAATGATCTAAATGTGAATCAAACGCCATCCCATCACCCCATTCAAATCTGATCGTTCCCACCTCCGCCAGAAAACCATTGTATAATGGATACAGCTCTATTGAAACGCTTCAACATTAGCTTCGACATTTAAAATACGACCACTGCGAGGGAAAAAAGATGTTTGATCCAACCGTATTCGAAAATTTGAAGGTTGCTTTTGAGAATCAGCTGTACGATCTGGATACGCTGGACGAAACGATTCAGATAACAGGCCGCAAAGATACGATGGAAATGTCCGTGATGGGACGAGCCTTCAGTCTTGCCTTCCACTTGACCGGGCAGGAAGCTGTAACCGCCGAGCTGCGGCTCGAAGCCTCCTTGAAGGAGCTGGCCGCCGAGCTATTGGAGCTGCCGGGAGAGATGCCCAGCTGCGAACTGAGCTTGCTTTTTCATATGAGAGTGAAAGATTTCGAGCAGCAATGTCCGCAGATTGAAGCGGTATTCCAGCGAATTTGGCCGGAAAACCCCGTCCCTGTGCAGACGCTCAGCTTTGTCTTCTCAGAGGGGCAGACGGAGCATCTAAGCGAGATCAAGCTGCCGTTCAAGCGCAAAATCAACGAGGAGCAAATGGAGGATATTCCGAGCTTGCTGGAGCATGTTCTGTTGACTTTGCGAGCGCTGGGCGAGGTTTCCGCTGCAAGCATGGAGGGAAAATAAGCGGCCCACGGCCTAACAGGCTAATCATTCCATAGCCTATACAGCCCATAGCCGCAAAAAAAAGAGCCCGCAGCCAATGCGGGCTCTTGCTCTTTGTACTATTTTCACAATATATCGCTTATTTTATCAGATCTACAGCATCCTGCGGCACAAATGCATCGGTTCCGTTGTAAACGATGACGCCTTTAAGGGTCGTTTTCTTTCCGTTCAGGACGGCGATGTTTTTGTAAATTTGCAGCTCCAGCTTCTGGCTGCCCTTCGTCACGAGGATGGCAGGGTTTTTCGCATCCTTCAGGTTAAGCTCGTATTTCGCTCCTTTAGCCGTAAACGCCTGCTTCGCCGGCACGAACAGCTGCTTGCTGACTGCATCCAGATCAAGATCCAGCACGCGCGCCATATACTTCGCAATATCGGTGTTGTCGATGACGCCAAATGGTCGGTCATTATTCGGAGCGTACGTGTACAGCACCACATCTCCGCCCGTATGTCCGCCAGTTGTCCAGCCAATACCTGCGCGCTTGCTGATCATCGGGCCAACTGCATAATTCATTCTGCCCGGCTCCGCAGCTTTAATCGCCGCCATTTCCTCCGCCGTCAAATCCGAAATACCGTAATATTGCTGAAGCACGGATTTAATGTTCGTTCTCTTCGCATCCAGCTTCGCTTCCAAGCCCTCGCCCGTCAGCTTCGCTTTCTTCAGCGGGCCAATGAAGGTGGACAACGGCTCTTTATCGTAGGTGCCTGTCGTTGCGGCGTTGCCAATCGTTAATCCGCCATTGCCATGGTCGGTAACAGCAACAACAGCTGTCTGCTTGTCTTTTTTCGCAAAATCCAGCGCTACCTTAACTGCATTATCAAAAGCCAGCACATCGCTAATAATACCTATTGGATCGTTGGCATGAGCGGCCCAATCCACCTTGCTGCCCTCTACCATGAGGAAAAAGCCGTCTTTATCCTTGGAAAGAATGTCGATCGCTTTTTGCGTCATGTCGGCGAGACTTGGCTGCTTAGCGGGATCGCGGTCCATATCATAGGACAAGCCTGCCGGAGCGAACATGCCCCACAGCTTGCCTGATTTGGAGGCCTTCATCGCTGCTGGCGTCGTCACATAGTCGTAACCGAGCGCTTTAATGGAAGAAACCAAATTTTCGCCATCGCTGCGGCCGGACGGAACCAAATAATCGCTGCCCCCGCCCAATACAACATCGACCTGATTATATACCTGCTGCTTGCTCAAGGCATCGTAGTTTTTGCGGTCTGGATAGTGAGCGGTAAAATCAGCCGGAGTCGCATGCATAATTTCCGAGGTTGCAATGATGCCCGTCGCTTTTCCCGCAAGCTTGGACGCTTCCAGCACAGAAGCGATTGGTTTTCTCTCATCGCCCGGGGCGATAGCCTTCTGGCCTGGCATCGTAGCCTTGTCCGGCAAAACGCCAACAAACCCCGTGTGCGATTTATGTCCAGTAGCAAAAGCGGTGCCCGCAGGGGCAGAATCCGCGATCGGCGCGTCTGCCGAGTGTGTGCGGACCATGCCGCTTGCCATTTGATCAAGCGTTAAGGAAGAGCCTTTATACCATCTGGCGAGCGCCGTTGCATCATTTGCCATGCCGTCAGGAATGAGAATGATCACATTTTTAATTGGCGATTGCTCATCCTCTGCGCTCACTCCGCTGTTTCCCCCTACAGTTATTACTGCCACAATAGTCGCTACTGCAAGTGCTACCTTGGCTGCACGAGCATGGAACCTCTTTAACATGTACATCCTCCTATTAACTAGATTGGATAATGCTTCAACACAACTAGTTTAATAGAGAATTGATAGAGGAATGTAAAGGACACTTTAATTATTTGTAAATTTACAACAATTACCCAATTTTGGACATCTTATTGAAAATCCAATTCTCGCGCCCATCTAGGCTTTTACTTGTATCATCCCTTGTAAAATAACCTCCAGCCCCCAAATAAACCGCTCGTTGTTTTCGGGATTGCCAGAGAACAGCTCTTTCTGCAAGCGGGCAATCATTGGATATTTGGCAGCATCAACGGATTGGTAAGACTGCTGAGCCGTGTGAAAATTGGAGCCCTCCTCCTTGCCGTTCCAGACCGTATGCTCGAATGCGGAGGAGGAAACATAGAGCAGAAACAAGTCGACTCCCCACGCCGCAGCGGCGGACGGAATGCCTCCTTCGTGCAGCCGTTCCAAAATATACTCCGTAATGGTTAAGGAATGCTGTCCAATAGGCATTGTAGTTAAAGCAAGCTCCGCAATGCCGGGCCATTCAAAAAGCGTCTTTTGATAAGCACAGAGCGCTGCGAATAATGCATGTTTCCATGGCTGTTCCTGATCAGATCCTTTCTGAACACCTGGCAGAACAATGTGGCCTAAGCCATAGTCGAGTACATAAGCGTTCAACTCCTGGACATTCCGGACGTACACATACAACGAGGATGGGCCTGTATCCAAAGCTTTGGCTACTTTACGCATAGTCAGCCCGGAAATCCCTTCATTTTTCAATAATTCAAACGCCGTTTTGACAATGATTTCTTTGCTTAACGGCTCTTTCGCTGGCCGCGACCGACGACTAATGATAGTTCGATTGTTATTATCCATAGTTCACTTATAGCATGCTTGCAGGAGTTAGTAAAATCATTATGATGTTCTGAGCCTGCAATGAGGCCTTCTTCAGACAGAAGGACCCGCTGCGGCAATCGCCGCAATTCGTTCATTCACATTCAAGTCGTACACTCCGCCATGGAAGCAAATGATTTTTTCAATATCGTAGGCTGCGAGCTTCGCTAAGGATTGGTAGGCCTCGTCCAGATCAGTCGTCTGCATCGGGTTCGGCCCTAACAGCTGATCCCCTCTCACAACCATCGCATCTCCGGCAATTAGCGTCTTAGTCGCTCGATCATATAGACTAATATGTCCGGGTGTATGGCCAGGTGTGTGAATAACGACGATGCCCTCTGCAAAATCCAGCTGCTCACCGTCTGAGACGATATCAGTCACAATGTCGCTGGAGGCTGCCTCATAAGTGCCGAATGCTTCAAGCATCTTATGCGGCTCCTTTATTAGCGGAAGCTTTCCTTCAATATACGGCTTGTCTGCGGCATGGGCATAAACGGCGATTCCCGGTTTCAGCTCCAGCATTTGAGAAACGTTTCCGATGTGATCGATATCTTGATGGGTGAGCACAATGCCCGTCAATTGATCAATGGAAAAACCAGCCGCCTGCATCTGTGATACCATTTCCTGAGTCATTCCAGGCATGCCCGTATCTACCAGTAGGTTACCTTCTTCAGAGGAGATTAGCGTAGGTGTAATCGTCCAAACTCCGTTCGCCAAAGGGATGTTTAAATCGAATGGGATAATCGCTTTTATGTTGTTCATATTTGTTGGCCTCCTATTATTGCTTTCATTTTTTCTCCTAATTTTTGTGCTGCCTGGTCAGAAAAAAATAATGCCATATTCGTTTGCGTTTCTGCTGCAAGCTCGCCCGCATATTCAAACATTTTCAATTCATAGGCTTGAACCGCCTCGTTAAGGTCTGAATGATGAATAATCATTTCTCCCAGCTCGGCAGCATCCAGCATAGCCAAATTTGCACCCGCGCCGGCAAAAGGAGACATGAGATGGGCGGCATCGCCAATTAGCGTTACGCCCGGTTTATTCTCCCACCTATGTCCAACAGGCAGCATATAAATTCTTCTTGGCGTGATGGGCCCATTCGCATGCAAAATATAATTTTTCAGTTCCTCGCTCCAATCCTCAAATAAGGAAAGCAGCTTGCGCTTAACGGATGCCGGCTCCGTATAGTCGAGTCCATTGTTATCCAGCCATTCTCTTTCCGCCGAAAAACCAAGATATATACGTATTCGATCATCCCCATTAAATTGCGCCATTATCGTTTTTTGGTCATCAAGGGCGAACATGCTTCCCGTCCCATTGAAGGCTGCAAGCTCAGGAAATTGTGCCGCAGCATTTATGATGTTGAGCTCAATCATGCTTACGCCTGAGTAAGCGGCATTTTCACCGCTAAGCAGCGGGCGAATCCGTGAAAAAGCGCCGTCGGCAGCAACTACGAGATCTACCTGATCGGTATGGCCATTTTCAAACTGCAATTCATGTCGGCCATGCTCCAGCGGCACAGCCTGCATAAGTTTATGACTCCAACGAATCGAATTCGCCCTTAAGGATTGAAACAGCAGACTAGAAAGCTTGGCCCGATCTATTTCGGGACGCCCTCCGCCTGCTGCCGATTTAATCGTTGACTGTTTTGCAGCTTCTTCATAAAACACGTTTGCTTGTTTGTCCGTCACTTTAAGCGCTTCTCCTTCAAAACGGCAAGCTGCCAAAAAGTTCTCCAGAAGCCCCGCAGACCGGAGTGCTTTTTGCCCTGTGTTCTCTTCCAGATCCAGCGTTCCTCCTTGCTGCAGCTCGGCCGAAGAGGCTGCTCGTTCATAAATGGCAGGCTCATATCCCGCTTGCTGTAAAATGCGTGCCAGCGTAAGCCCGCCTGGCCCAGCCCCAATAATAGCGATTCGTTTATGCTCGTTTCTCATTTTTCATAGCTCCTTTTTACTTACTTAACTTTCGTCTAAAACTCGTAAATCAGTTATAACATAACGAACACCGTTCGTAAAGAACATAGTTCGTTATCAACAATAAAAATATTTCTCGATGAGCTTTGTACCCGCTAAAAATCGAGTTAATTCTGCTTTTTTCATCAAAATAATTTGATAAATTCAATAAAACATCTTCCCTCAACATAATTTTCCATGGTAGTATTATACTATTGAGCAAAAAGACCTATTTTTTTCATCTTCAAGAGTAAGTACATAGTCTCAATATTTTAGGTCCTATGCACAATATGCAATTGTTTTACAAACAGAGAATAGATAAGGGAGAGAGTTATGATGATTGGCAACATGGCAAGCAAACGTATTTCTGTCGCACTTGTTTTTGCAATGGTCTTATCGATTTTTTCCACGAACTATATCGCTTTTGGGGCAGAGGCAGCCTCCTCCTCCGTGTCGTTCACAGACATCGGGAAATCTTATGCCAAGGATGAAGTAACCGCTCTAGTAGAAAAAGGCATTCTCGGCGGTTATAGCGACGGCAGCTTTAAGCCTTCGAACTCCATTACACGCGCGGAGCTAGCTAAAGTGCTAGTGCTTGCACTAGGCAAAGAGCAAGATGCTGCAAGCGCAGCACCTTTCAAAGATGTGGACAGCAACAGCTGGTATAACGGATATGTTGGCGCACTTGTGAAATCCGGCATTACGCAAGGCGTTTCCGCCGACCAATTTGCTCCGAACAAAACCGTTACACGCGAAGAGCTCGCTGTATTTTTCGTTCGCGCCTTCGGCTTGGAGCAAGCTGCTAAAGCGGTAGCGCTGGATGAGAAGCTTGCGGATCTCTCCACTGTATCGGCATGGGCGAAAAGCTCTGTTTCCTTCGCCTACCAAATCGGCTTCATTAAAGGCGTAGCCAATGCAGACGGTACAACTCGCTTCAATCCTGCGGGCGTAGCCGATCGTCAAGCGTTAGCGCGTCTAGCCTACGAATTTGTCTTCAATAAGACGACCTATGAGCTGGCAGCCGCTTCGCTCGGTGCAGCTGCTACACCTGCACCATCTGCTGCACCAACCCCAACAAACCCGCCGAAGTCATCAGACAGCAGCAGTGGTGGAAACAGTGGCGGGAATAACGGTGGAAATAACGGCGGTTCGACGAGCACTTCCATTAATTCCGCAGGTGAACATACGCTGGGTGCGGTGACTGGCGATGTGCGCATCTACACTGCGAATGTTACTCTTAAAAACACAACGATTTCGGGTAATCTGTACTTGGAAACTAGCATTGGCAATGGCGATGTAACGCTCCAGAACGTTACCGTTAGCGGATCGACGACCATTAATGGCGGCGGCCCTAACAGTATTCACGTACAAAACTCCACTCTGGCAACCGTCATTGTAGACAAGCAAGATGGAAGCATTCGTCTCGTATTGGAAAATGAGACAGATGTCCAGCAGGTTACAATTCGCTCTGGCGCTATTATCGAGACACAGCCAGGGGTTGGACAAGTTGGAAACATCAACATCGCAAGCAACGTTCCACATAACGCGCAAGTTTCGTTAAACGGCGTATTTAATTCGGTTTCCGTCTATGCTGAGCAAGCAGCCATCACGCTAGGCGAGAACGGCTCTATCGGCGAACTGAATGTATTCGCAAGCGCACTGAATAGCGTTTTCCACCTGGAACAAGGCTCTAACGTTGCAAATGCCGTACTTGATGCGATCGTTTCCTTCCTTGGACAAGGTTCGATTACTGATGCAGTGGTCAATGCAGACGGCGTAGACTTCAGCTCGCTGCCAAGCCAGCCAAACCTGCAAGCAGATCCTGCGGTTTCCAGCATCATTGCAGAACCTGCACTAGGCTTTGAGCTTTCAGCGATTGGAGCAACTCGTCAAATCGTTGCGACAGGCGTGAAATACACAGCTAACGCTAAAGATATTACGACGCATTCCAACTGGACCAGTTCAGATGCTTCTGTAGCTGAAGTCGTATATGGCAAGGTTAAAGCTGTCGGCGAAGGCACGACCTTCATTACAGCAACCTATGGCTTGTACAATGTGCAGGTTCCTGTAACGGTAGCCGTTTATGAGCAAGGGTACCCGACGATTTCCGCTGTACAAGTAACGAACGGCGCAGTCGATGTTGCTTTTGATCAGCAAGTGGATGATGTGAGCCTGTCTGATTTCGCAATTTCCGCAACATTGAACGGTGCAGCTTATGAGCTGAGCGGCTTGCAATATGCGAATGGCAAAATCACCTTTAATCCGGTTCAAAGCTATGGCTCCACGCTGTACGTACATGTAGAAGCGAATGAAGCCAAAACCAAGTTCGCAGGCAGCCAAAGCGGCGCAGTTAAACTGACAGGCTTCGGCGGTACCATCAACGATGTTGCCCGTAATCCTGTAGCTAACCTGACGATTGAGTTCCGCAAAGGCCTCGGTGCTACAAGTGGCCCTGTTGTTGGAACAGCTGTAACCGATGCTAACGGAAGATATTACATTTATTTGGCTCCTGGCATTTACACAGGTGAGCTGGGCGGCGTAGGCACGCCATATGTAACGACCTATATGACTGCTGTCTCGGCAGTAAATGTAAATAACCAAAATGAAAACCAGACTGCAATCGGCATCCCGTCTGAAAATGAAACGCGTATCGTATTAACATGGGGCAAGGACCCTGCCGATCTGGATTCCCATCTCATTGGCCCAGCTGTACAAGGCGGAATCTTCCACACTTGGTATGCGGATAAAGCTTATTATTATAACAATTCCAAAATTGCTGATCTGGATTTAGATGACACGTCATCATATGGACCAGAAACAACAACAATCCGTAAAGATACAAACGGCACGTATACTTTCTATGTGCATCACTACTCCGGAGCAAGCACAATTTCGGCTTCCGGTGCCAAAATTGAAGTGTACCGCGGTTCTTCCCCTACACCAATCAAAGTGTACGAAGTGCCAACCGATAGAGGCAACGAGATTTATTGGACGGTATTCACGATGACCATCACGGATGGCCAAGTTACATTCACGGATGTTAATGCATTCTCGAATACGAATCCTGTACGGGGTCTGAACCTTGTAGATAACAATCAAAGACCTACTGAAGAACCGGAGCAAGAAGAAGAACCAGAACAACAACCGGAGCAGGAGCAGCAACCTGATCCACAAACAGCACCTTAACAGTCTGTAAAAAATAACGCAGCGGCAGCGCCTTAAACTTCAAGCAGGCGTTGTATGAACCATCAAAAAACAGCATGACCGATTCAGCGGTCATGCTGTTTTTTTGCCTTTCTAACTATAGGCTTGCTCCTCGCACCTAGCTGTTACGAGTGTTCGGCAAACGTGTCGCCCACCAAACCCACCAGATTAGCAGCGGCTGGAACAGCAGCCTGATCCATAACGCTGCCTGCGAGGTGTCTGTCGATCCGGGAGCTGGAATCCCATAGATTGCAGCGTAAATATTAGCGGGAAAAATCAGCACTAAATACCAAACAATCCAATTTCCCGTCTGCCGCCTCACAGCTGGCACTAACAGCAGCAGCGCAAATATCCACTCCGCTATACCTGTCGCATAAATGATTTCAAGCCGCAAGGGAACAAAATCGGGGAGCATTTCAGCAAAGCCCTGCGCCTCCCGAAAATGATAAAACCCCGCAGCCACAAATAATAAAGCAAATAATACACAGCCAATGAATCTGGCTGCCGTTGTCCGCTGCTGCCGCATCTTCCGTCATACTCCTTCCAATTGCTTTTATTATCTATTACCCACATTCCCATTCATACATAAAAGGATGGACATTTAGCCAAATTATGACTTGGAGAGCTTTGGCGGCTAGTGCGATCCCCTACCTAGCCGCACTCCTATCCTATTTAAGGAGGGTGCACTGGCATGTTTTTCAACCATACAAAATCAGGTGGCTTGAATCAGCCAAAGGGCGGCTCTCCCCGGAAGAAGCATAAGGAAGAACCGTTCAGCGCTTCGCTCAAATCCAATATAGATACCTTTACTAAACTGCTCGGTCATAGCTCTGATCTCGAAATTAAGCCTTTTGCAAGCGACTTGGCTCCTGAGATTACGATGTCGCTCGTTTATTTGAGCGAAATGGTCAATGAGACGACGTTAAATGAATCGGTCCTGCGCCCCTTAATGGAGGAAGATCAACAAGCGGAGGAGCGCAGCAACGCTTTAATTCATTTGATTAAGGAACAAATTATACAGGTCGGCTCGACTTATTGTACCGATTCCATAGAAGAAGCGATCGATATGCTGCTGAATGGCTATTGTCTCCTGCTTGTCCAAGAAGCAAACAGCGGGCTGATGATTAATGTCAGCAGCAAAGAAGGCAGAACGGTCAGTGAGCCGACTACCCAAACCGTGCTGCGCGGGCCACAGCAAAGCTTCAATGAAATCTTAAGTACAAATATTAATCTGATGCGCCAAATCATTAAGTCGCCGGATTTGCATATCGAGTCCATGGTTGTTGGCAGCCAAACACGTACGCAAATTGCGATGCTTTATTTGAACGGCGTCGCCTCAGCCGAGGCTGTAAAGACCGTTCGCGACCGCCTTGAGGCCATTGAAGTCAGCGGCATTCTGGAGAGCGGCTATATCGAAGCACTCATTCAGGAAAAAACATATACGCCCTTCCCAACGCTGATGAACACCGAGCGCCCAGATGCGGTTGCCGGAGGCATATTGGAGGGACAAATTGCGATTGTTGTGGATGGCACGCCATTCGTGCTGCTTGCGCCGGTCACGCTGTTTCAATTTTTCCAGACACCGGAGGACTATTACCACCGCTTTGATATCGCTACCTTCCTGCGGCTGATTCGTTTCGTATCTTTTCTCATTTCCATGCTGCTGCCAGCCCTATATATTGCCGTGACAACCTTCCATCAGGAAATGCTGCCAACTACACTGCTCATCACGCTTGCTGCCCAGCGGGAGGGCATTCCGTTTCCGGGGCTGGTCGAGGCGCTAATTATGGAGATGACCTTTGAAGTATTGCGGGAAGCAGGCGTACGGATGCCCAGGGCTATTGGTCCTGCCATCTCCATCGTAGGCGCACTCGTCTTAGGACAAGCCGCCGTAGATGCCGGAATCGTATCCGCCGGCATGGTCATGGTCGTGTCCTTTACCGCCATATCCAGCTTTGTCATTCCACAATTCAATATTGCGATTTCCGCTAGGCTCATTCGCTTTACGTTCATGCTGCTCGCTGGCGTGTTCGGCTTTATGGGCATTGTCGCCGGATTTATGGCGATGCTCATCCATTTGGCGGGACTTGAATCGTTTGGCGTTCCGTATATGACGCCGCTTGCTCCCTTCAATTGGTCGGCCATGAAGGATACGTTCATTCGCGCACCCCATAAGGTTCTGTTGAAGCGGGAAGCTGCAAATAAAATTAATCGCACCAGCAAGGCCGAATGACGGTTAGCTGCTCGAATTTAGACGAGAGCCCGCGGTAACCAGAGGCGGCGTACGCTGAAAGGAGGACTCCGAATATGTATCGCCTGCTAACACGCAGCGCAGGCTCTTTGCTCATCCTCATGCTGCTCGGCGGCTGCTGGAATCGCGTTGAAATGAATGAAATCGGCATTATTTCTGCCACGGCAGTAGACTGGGAAAAAGGGAAATGGATTGTATCTTACCAGATGGTCATCCCGCAGGCCATTTCCTCTCAAGGCAACAGCGCCGCTACGGGCGATGCTCCGGTGAACGTCTTCTCGACCGAGGCAGAGAGCATTCGCAAAGCCATCGGCGATGCCAGCCGCGAAATGTCGCGCAAGCTTTATTTTGCCCATAATCAAATCATTGTCATTAGCGAGACGGTCGCAAAGAAGGGAATCTCGCCGCTGATGGAAATTTATATGCGCAACACCGATGCTCGCGAAACCGTGTCGATGTTCATAGCCAAGGGCAAAGCGCGCAAGCTTATTGAGCAGATGCTCCCGGTGGAGAAAATTCCCGGCACGGCTGTCCAGCGTCTGGTCGAAAACGAAGCTGCAAGCAGCTCCGTCTATCCCGATATGACAATGTATCGCATTTTACTCGAGCTGCTTGGCCCTACGCAGGCAACCGGCATTCCTGAGCTGGAAATTTCCGGTTCCAAGCAGCCTCTCAGCTCCGTAAGCTCTCTGCAGAACACCTATACCCGGGCAAAAATCAAGCTGGGAGACCTTGGCGTTATATCCGGCGACAAGCTGGCCGGTTGGCTCACACCGGATGAAGCGGCCGGCGTCATGTGGCTGTCCGATCAGGTCAAGCGGACGACCATTAGCTTTGATTGCAGAGGCCAGGGAAGCAAAAAGGATTCCTCCGTCATTATAGGGGGTGCCTCAACAAAGGTGAAGCCGGAGCAGCGGGCCGATGGGAGATGGGTCATGAATGTAAGTGTCAAAGCCAATGGGACACTCCTTGAATACACTTGCCCGAACGATCTTCAGCAGCCGGGGCTGTTAAAGCAGGAGGAGCAAAGAATCGCCGAAGAAATTAAACACGGGATGGAAACGAGCTGGAAGGCGGCTAGCCGTCTGAAGACGGATATCGTCGGCTTCGGCAAAGCCATAAGCATGAAATATCCGCAGCAGTGGAAACAAATACAGAAGGATTGGAATGAGGAATTTCCCGAGACGGTGCTGAATTTGGATGTCAAATTCAAGCTTGCCCGCATTGGGTTCAGCAACTATACCTTCAAAGAGGCGCAATCAAAAACGAGAAAATAGCGACGGCATGTCTGCACGCGCAGCCTGCGCTGCATTCTATTACACGCTCGAAGGAGGGGGAAAATGCGATGGCGAAGGCACCCAAAATAGGCAAGTGGCAGCTTGCCATCATGATCTTGCTTTTCCAAATCGGCAGCACACCCCTCTTCGAGCTCGGCGTGGATGCCAAGCAGGATTCATGGCTTGCGATGGCGCTCGGGGCAGCGATTGGCGGGATTTTTCTCTGGATGCTGCTGCGCATTCAAACTCGGTCCCCAGACGCTGATATGCCAGAGCTCTATAAACAGCTGTTCGGCAAATGGCTGGGTTTTACGCTTGCTGTGCCGCAGGCACTCATATTTGCCTATGAATCGATGCGAAACGTCCGCGATTTTGGCGAACTGACCGTCATGACCATTTTGAACAAAACGCCGCAATGGAGCATTATGCTGCTCATCATTTTATTGTCCTTATACGCGATTTGGAAAGGAGTCGAGGTGTTTTTTCGGCTGGTGGAGCTGCTGTTTCCGATCGTATTTTTCAGCTATATTCTGCTTATCGCGCTGCTTATTCAGACCGGACTGCCGGACTATCACCGCCTGCTGCCGATTATGGGCGATGGCCTAGCGCCGATTTTCAAAGCGGCCGTGCCGGATATCGTCGCGTTTCCATTCGCACAGATGCTAACGATGCTGATGTTCTGGAAATATGTAAAGCCGATTGCCTCAAGGCTTCGCACCACCTACAGCGCTTATACGATCGTCTCCCTGTTTCTGGTTTTCATGAATATGCTCATTATGTCCGTGCTCGGCCCTGCGCTCTCTGGCTACAGCATGATGCCTTTTCTTGAAGCCGTCCAGCTCATTCGCATTGCCGATTTTCTGGAACGGCTCGATGTAGTCGTAACGATTCTGCTTATTATCGGGCTGTTCGTCAAGCTGTCGCTGCTTTTTATGGCCGCTGTCCTGGCGCTCAGCTCACTGCTGAAAATTCCGTACCGCAAATGCGCAATCATCGTCGCAGTACTGATTTACAGCGCCTCCTTTGCCGAACCAAACAATACGGTTCATCTGTGGATCGGGCTGAAGTATACGGTAAAATACGTAACTCCTGTGCAAATAGCCATTCTCTTTATCGCCTTCCTGCTCGGCTTTTTTCGCAAAGCCAAGCCTGCCAGCCGAACGCAATAGGGTCGAGGATCTACTTTCAAATAATAATCCTGTATAATAGTGTTAACTATCTTCACATGAAGGGGTGGATACTATCGTACAATCGCTGCTGCAGCTAACAATCCGCGATATTTTACAACGGCCGCTGTTCCACAAAGCCGAGGTGCTCGCAAGTGAAGAAGCCTTAAACCGCACCGTCAGATGGGTCCACATTATGGAGGTCATTCAAGCTGGCCAGCTTTTAAGCGGCGGCGAGCTGATTTTGACGACAGGCATCGGCTGGCAGGAGGATGAAGAACGAAGCTTGATTTTTCTGCAGCAATTGCTCGATTCCGGCGCATCTGGGCTGTGCATTGAGCTGGTCACTTATACTTCCAGACCGCCGGCACGCATGCTGGAGCAGGCAAAACGCGAGCATTTCCCCATTCTCCTCTTCCACGAGCAAGTCCGCTACATTGATATCACCCAGGATCTTCATGCCCACTTCATTAATCAGCATCATAAAATGGTGTCCGAACTGGAGACGTTATCCAGGCAGCTCGGACAGCTGCTCCTGTCCGGCAAGGGCCTGAGGCCCCTTCTGGAGCTGCTTCAGCAAACAACGGGTGCACAGGTCGCTTTTTTTCCCTTGAATGCCGAAGCCCAGTTTGTCCCCTTCATGACGAAAGCGAAAGCCGACAAATTTTACGAGCGGTGGATTTACAATGAAATGTTCCCCGCTCCGCTGCTGAGCCAGCAGCTTGCTCATCGGCCCATTGTGGCGATTGGCCATCTATTCGCTGATTTGCTCATTCACGCGCGGCAGGAGCTGACCGAATTTCAAATTCTTGCGCTGGATCGCTGTGCGACTGCGGTAGCCCAGGAAATGATGCGCACGCAATATGCCGAGGAAAAACGCCGCTTCCAAGACGATCTCTGGCTTGGCGACTGGCTTTCCGGCAAACATGGCTTAACCGAAATCAACGATTATATTCGCCATATTAAACCGTCTGCCAAGCTTGGCAGCGTAGCGGTATGTGTGTTTCAGCTGGAAGCCTCGCACATGGAAGAGGCGGATTTTGAATCGCTGCTGCTCCAGCGCTACCGGGTGGCGCGGGCGATTTTTGAGGGAGACGGCTTTTATTTGCTCCCGCTGTTGCTGCAAGGGCAAATCGTGTTTATTTTGCTGGATCAGCTGGAGCGCCAAAAATGGAAGGAGCGCCTGCTGCAAGCGGTTGAGCGGATGCGCAAGACGGAGATGAAGCAGGAGCCTGCGCTCTTCTCCGGGCTTTGGGGCATTGGCAAGCTTGCCGCGCAAATCGACCAAGCAGCCGAAAGCTATGCAACCGCCAAAGAGACGCTTGCTATACAGCGGGATGCCGGGCCGCTGCCAGCCCCCTTTTTCGATGAGCTGCATACGTACAAAATCATTTCCGCGCTGAAAAAAAGCGGGATGCTGGATGAACTGATCCGCGAATACATTGAGCCGCTTGTCTCCTATGACAAGGAAAAGCACGGCCAGCTGCTGCTGACGCTGAAAACCTATTTAATCCGCTCCGGCTCCAAGCAGGATACGGCCCGCGAGCTGTTCATCGCCCGGCAGACGCTGTATCATCGCTTGGATAAAATCATTGCGCTGCTGGGCGAAGATTTTATGAACGCCGATAAGCGGCTCGCCATTGAACTCGCAGTGAACGCCTATGAATATACGCGCGGAGCCATCCGCTAAAGGGGCAGCGGATGGCAAGGATTATGCTGATGGCGCAGCACTTGGGCTGGAAGAGGATGCAGCAGCAGATGCCCGGGACTGCGCCAGCTGCTTAATCAGCAAATTGGTTAAATATTTGCGCGCTTCGGCAGTAAGCAGCTGAACCGTTGCGGCTTCTCCGCCCGGATGCTGGAGCGTTACCGTCGCTCCGCTCAAATTTTCCTCAATGTGGATAAATTTAAACTGCCGGACCATATAGCCGTCCAGCTTCGCCTTCTCCTCCAAAACCTGCTGATATTCCGACACTTCGATCCCTCCTTGCTATCATTGAACCGTCTATTTGCTGCTTATGCCGACCGCTTTATAAGAAGCAGCAGGCAGCTCCCCCTGCACGGGCTGTTTGTAGGGCGCGCGCTTTACATATTGTCCGGCGCCTGCCCGTCCGACGAAGGCTAGATCGCGAATGACAAATTCGCCGCGAGAGAGCACGCTGACCGGGGCTCCCGTTACAGCTATCCCTTCAAACGGGTTATAGTCCACATTCATATGATGCGCTGCTTCCGAGATAACCCTCTGGATCGTCGGGTCGAAAATCACAATGTCGGCATCGCTGCCTACCGCAATCGTGCCCTTGCGTGGAAACAGCCCGAACAGCTTCGCGCTGCGCGTCGAGACGAGATCGACAAACTGGTTCAGCGTCAATCGCCCTTTCCCCACGCCTTCGGAATAAAGCAGCGAGAAGCGGTCTTCGATGACCGGCCCGCCATTCGGAATTTTGCTGAAATCTTCGCGTCCAAGCTCTTTTTGCCCGCTGAAATTAAAGGAGCATTGGTCCGAGCCGATCGTTTGCAGCCCGCCCGTGCGCAGCGCATTCCACAAGACATCTTGATGCCGAGCCTCGCGCAGCGGGGGCGACCACACGTACTTGGCTCCCTCAAAATCCGGCAGCTCCAAATACGATTGGTCGAGCAGCAAATATTGCGGACAGGTTTCGCCCCAGATGTCGAAGCCCTGCTCCCTCGCCTCAGCAATCGCTCTTACCGCCTCCTCGCAGGTGACATGCACGACGTACAGCCTTGCTCCCGTCAACCCTGCAAGCTTTGCCGCTCTTCCTGTCGCCTCTCCCTCAAGCATGGATGGCCGGGTCAGCGCATGATAGATCGGCTCCGTATGTCCTTCCGCCAACGCCTTGGCAACGAGATAGTCGATGACATCGCCGTTCTCGGCATGGACCATAACCATCGCTCCCAGTTCGCTTGCCGTCAGCATCGTACGGTAGAGCGTGCCGTCGTCAGCTTGGAAAACATTTTTGTAAGCCATAAACACCTTGAACGACGTAATGCCCTCCGTGTGGACAATTTCCGGCAGCTCGGCCAGCACCGCATCGTTGATTTCGCCAATCATCAGATGGAAGCCGTAGTCGATGGCCGACTTTCCAGCTGATTTCGCGTGCCACCTCTGAATCGAATCCGCCAGCGGCTTGCCTTTATCCGTCAGGCAAAAATCAATAATCGTCGTCGTTCCGCCAAACGCGGCAGCAATCGTCCCCGTCTCAAAATTATCCGCCGTCACCGTACCGCCGAACGGCATATCCAGATGCGTATGCGGATCAATGCCGCCGGGAAACAAATATTTTCCAGATGCATCGATGATTTCCGCGCCGATAGCCGCACCAGCAGCTTCCAGCCCCGTCCCGATAGCCTGGATGATGCCCCCCTCAATCAGCACATCCGCCTGATACGTGTCCACAGCCGTTACAATCGTTCCATTTCGAATGAGCTTCGCCTTCTCCATATGCTACACCGCCTCTCTCGCACTTGATTTGGCATTCCCTTCGCTGCCGCCCATGCCCGCGATCGCTTGCTGGCGCTCATTCCAAGTCATCGGCAGCTCGGAAGACGGCACCTCGACCATTGAGATTGCCCCTTCGACTGGGCAAACGATGGAGCATAAATTGCAGCCGACGCAATCCTCTTCCCTCACCTTCAAGAAAGCGCGCCCGCCTTCGTCCGTATGCCGCTCGATACATTGATGCGAGGTATCCTCGCAGGCGATATGGCATTTGTTGCATACGATACATTCTTCCTCATGAATGCGGGCTACGACTTGGTAATTCAAATCGAGATCGCCCCAGTCCGAATAACGGGACACCGATTTGCCGATCAGCTCCATCGCCGACGATAAACCCTTGTCATCCAAGTAATTGTTCATGCCGTCGATCATGTCCTCGACAATGCTGAAGCCATGATGCATCGCTGCCGTACACACTTGAACCCCCGTTGCGCCCATAAGCATAAATTCGACCGCATCGCGCCAATTGGAAATGCCGCCGATACCTGAAATCGGAATGTTCACCTGTGGGTTGCGAGCGCATTCTGCGACCATATTGAGCGCGATTGGCTTCACGGCAGGGCCGCAATAGCCGCCATGCGCACCCTTCCCGCCCACATGCGGAATCGTCAGCCAAGAATCCAAATCGACGCCAGCAAGGGAGTTAATCGTGTTAATTAAGGAAATGGCATCCGCGCCGCCCCGCGTCGCCGCCTTTGCCGTCGCCGTAATATCGGTAATATTGGGCGTCAGCTTGACGATAACCGGCGTCTGCGCTGCCTCCTTTGCCCACATCGTCTGCGCTTCGACCAGATCCGGCTGCTGCCCGGAAGCAGCCCCCATGCCGCGCTCCGCCATGCCATGCGGACAGCCAAAGTTCAGCTCAAGGCCATCAACGCCGACCGCCTCGACCTTTTTGACGATTTCATGCCATTTCTCCCGGCTTGGCTCCACCATCAGCGAAGCGATGACGGCATGATTCGGGAATCTCTTTTTTGTCTCATAGATTTCCTTTAAGTTGACCTCCAGCGGGCGATCCGTAATCAGCTCAATATTGTTGAAGCCCGCAACCCGCTGCCCGTTGAAATGTACGGCAGCAAAGCGAGAGGACGTATTGATAATGGGATCGCCCAGCGTCTTCCACACTGCGCCGCCCCAGCCCGCCTCGAATGCGCGCTGCACCTGGTAGCCCGTATTGGTAGGCGGCGCAGATGCCAGCCAGAAAGGATTTGGAGAGGCAATACCCGCTAGATTAATGCGCAAATCAGCCATTGTCGTTTCCCTCCTTATGCCTTCGATATTTGATAAGATGCGAATTGGCACAGCTGCGTTTATAGCAGCTTGGCATTAATTGATGAGCCTGCTGCCGTGTCATTCCCATGCAATAGTCACATACGGGATTTCGCCCCATGCGGAGCCGACCCAGCCCATTTTGACGCTGCTTTCCTTATGCCTATGCCGGCTCCTCCTGCAGCTTAACCAACTGCCTATAAATAGCATAAGCTGCCTTCTTGCCCTGCTGGGCGGCCGAGACGACCATCGCCTCTCCTTGGCCTTCGCCGAAAATAACGTCCCCAGCGGCAAAAATTTGCGGATCGGACGTTTGATAGCTGCTCTCGTCGACCGTTACAATGCCGCGTTTATGCGCGATGCCTAGCTGCTCGATCAATGGCAGATGGCGCGTTTGTCCAATTGCTAGAATAACAGCGTCCACTTCCAGCTTGAACGTCGATCCGGGAATCGGTACGGGACGCGCCCGCCCTTCTTCCGTTTCCTCCAGCTCCATCATGAGGCATTCGAGTGCCGTCACTTGCCCCTTGGCATTCCCGATAATGCGGGCCGGCGCTGCCAGCCATTGAAATTCAACGCCATCCTGCTTGGCGAAATCATATTCGAACGCATATGCCGTCATTTCGGCGGCGCTGCGGCGGTAGACCATTTTCACTTGCATGGCGCCAAGTCGTACCGAGCAGGTCGCCGCATCAATGGCCGTGTTGCCTGCGCCGATAACGGCGACACGTTTGCCCGCTATGTCGGTGCGCACAGCCGTTTTCGTCGACTCCACAAAATCAATGGCATCAAATACGCCGTCCAGCGTTTCGCCTTCAATGCCAAGCGACGGTACCTTCGACATGCCAATGGCCAGCACGATGGCATCATATTCGCGGCGCAGCTGCTCCATGCCCACATCTACGCCAACCTTTGTATTCGTCCGAATGTCTACGCCTAGCTGCCGTACTTGCTCAACCTCCCAGAGCGAAATCTCCTGCGGCAGCCGGAAGGAGACGATGCCATACGTATCTAGACCGCCCGCTTGCTCCTTCGCCTCGAATACGGTCACGGCAAAGCCGAACCGCGCCAGCTCCCGCGCTGCCGACAGCCCGGCTGGACCGCCGCCGATTATCGCGACGCGCTTGCCGTTGCTCTTGCCGGCCGTGAACAGCTGCTGCTCATTATGAATCGCCCAATCTGTAGCATAACGCTGCAAATCGCCAATGCGAATCGGCGTGGAGGAATGATTCAGCACGCATGCGCCCTCGCACAGCTCCTCGGTTGGACATACGCGCGAGCAGGTCGCCCCAACCGGGTTGGCATCCATAATCGCTCTGGCGGAGCCTTTCAAATTGCCGGAAGCGATCTTTTTAATAAAAGAAGGGATATTAATACCTGTTGGGCAGGCCGCAATGCACGGTGCATCATAGCAATACAAACAGCGATTCGATTCATCGATCGCTTCCTTCGGCTTCATGCCTGCCTTCACCTCGGCGAAATTGCGCCGGAGCGATTGCTCCGATATAAAGACGATGCCCATAGCTGCTTCCCCTCCTATTTTTTAAACCGCCTATTGTATGATGAAAATGATCCACTATTCGCTTATTCGCTTATCTGTTTATCCGTTTATCTGTTTACACTCACAAGCTGACGAGATTGTCATACGTCTCCGGGCGGCGGTCGCGGTAAAACTGCCATGCCTCGCGCACTTCGCGAATCAGCTCTTTATCCAGCACGCCCATGACGATTTCCTCCTTATCCCGGCTCCCGATTGCCGTAATCGCCCCACGCGGATTGACCAAATACGATTGCCCATAAAACTCGCCCATCTTCCAAGGCTCCTCTACACCCACACGGTTGATCGCCGCAACATAATAGCCATTTGCCACCGCATGGGCAGGCTGCTCCAGCTTCCATAGATACTCCGAGGTTCCCGCAACCGTCGCCGATGGATTAAACACGATTTCCGCTCCGTTCAGCCCCAGTGCCCGCGCCCCTTCCGGGAAATGGCGGTCATAGCATATATACACGCCAACCTTGGCGTACGCCGTATCAAAGACGGGATAACCGAGATTGCCCGGTTTAAAATAAAACTTCTCCCAAAAGCCGCTCCCGCCGCCGCCCGCAGCGACATGAGGAATATGATGCTTGCGGTATTTGCCAACATAAGCGCCATCCGCATCAATAACGGCAGCGGTGTTGTAATAAGTGGCGATGCCCTCCCGCTCGTAAATCGGCAAAATAATGACGATGCCGCATTCCTTCGCCAGCTCCTGAAAAAGCCGTGTCGTTGGCCCGTTCGGAATTTCTTCCGCAGCGGCATACCATTTCGTCTGCTGCTCCGCGCAAAAATAAGGGCCATAAAAAATTTCCTGAAGCGATACGATTTGTGCGCCTTGAGCCGCAGCTTCCCTTATCATGCGGATATGCTTCTCTATTGCAGCCGCCTTATGCGCCTCGACAGACTCGCTGCCATGCAATTCGTTCGAAGCTTGAATTAATGCAATCGATACCTTGCTCATCCCGTTTTCGCTCACTTTGGCCTCACTCCTTCCCCATAGCAATGTTCACAGCCGCGCGGTACAGCAGCTCAGCTCCAAGCGCAATATCCTCCGGCGCGGCATATTCCCGCGGATTATGGCTAATGCCTTCCTCGCAGCGGACAAAAATCATGCTGTAATCGCACACGTAAGACATCGTGAGCGAATCGTGAAATGGCCCGCTCATCAGCTCCGGCGGCGCAAGTCCCATGCCCGCAGCCTCGCGGTGCAAAATCGTCTTCAGCCAGTCCGCGCAATATCTCGGCTCGCTGCTCGTATCCTCGCGTATGGCATACGCGAGGCCATGCTCCACGCTGACCTGCTCGATCACCGCTCGCAGCTCCCGCTCCAGCCCGTTTCTCCGCTCCAGCTCAATGTCCCGGAAATCAACGGTAAAGCTGACCTTCTCCGGTATAATGTTGCGCGAATCAGGGAAAACAGCGACTGATCCGACGGTGCCGACCGTCGGCGCACCTGGCTCGCGCCGGGCCAGCTCATCCAGCGCGACTATAACCTTGGCGCAGCCGACCAGCGCATCCCGGCGCATCGCCATCGGCACAGAGCCGGCATGACCGGCAAAGCCGGTCATTTCGACCGTCCACCAGACGGGGCCGGAAATGCCGCTGACGATGCCGATTGGTTCATTTTTCGCTTCTAATATGGGGCCCTGCTCGATATGAAGCTCCAGAAAGGCTCCGATTGTTCCGGCCTCAAAAGAATAGCTGTCATATTGTGCTGGATCACAGCCGAATTGCAGCAGCGCTTCCCTGCGGGTTACGCCGTTTTTATCGGCTCGCGCCAGCTCCCCCTCCTCCAGCTTCCCGGTCATTCCCCTTGCGCCGAACAGCCCTTTATTGAAGCGGCAGCCCTCTTCATCGCAAAAGGCGACGACCTCTACATTCATCTCCGGCCTAATGTCGCGCTCCGCCATCGTCTGCACCGCTTCAATTGCGCCGAGGACGCCAATGACGCCGTCGAATCGGCCCCCATAAGGCTGCGAATCAATATGTGAGCCCAGCATAAGCACAGGCGCCTGCTCATCCCGTCCCTTATACACACCGATTAAATTGCCGAATGGATCGATTCGCGCTGTCATGCCTGCTTCCTCCATCCAGCCCTTTACGAGTTCCACTCCTGCGCGGTCCTCCGGGGATAATGCGAGGCGGCATACGCCTGTTTCACCAATCTTGCCGATCGCGGCCAGCGCCATAATCCGCTGCTGAAGCCGCTCCGCCTGAATGTGATGCTTGTTCCCCTTAGCCTGAAGCGGCTTCATGCCGCATCCCCTCCTCCGATGCTCCGCCCGCGGCCCCGAACACCGCCAGCAGCGTTTCGATGATAAAAGCGATATCTTCATCCGTCGAAGAAAGCGGCGGACTGAGCGTCAAAATATTCATAAAGCCCGGGACGGTATCACCGTTTTTGCCAATGAGCAAGCCTCGCGCCTTGCAAGCCGCGATTACACCAGCAACAAATGCAGCAGCGGCAGGCGTCTTCGTTTCCTTATCCTCGACCAGCTCGATGCCGATGGCGGAGCCGAAGCTCCGAATTTCTCCGACATTCGGATGCCGGAGCAGCGGCTTCATGCGGCTGCGCATCCGCCTGCCAATGAGGGCAGAACGCTCAACTAACCCTTCGCGCTGAATAATCTCAAGGTTTTTCAGAGCAACGGCACAGGAAACCGGATTGCCGCCAAACGTATTGATATGGCGGAAGTGGCTGTCCGGCCCTGCTTCCTTAAAGCTTTCATATAGCTCGGCGGATACAGCCGTTGCGGATAAAGGCGAGTAGGCGCTCGTCAGCCCCTTCGCCATCGTGACGATGTCCGGCTTAACGCCATAATTGTGGTGCCCAAATTTTCGCCCCGAGCGGCCGAAGCCGCAGATAACCTCATCAACAATCAGCAGGACGTCATATTTGTCGCAAATGGCTCGCAGCTTCGGCATATAGCTGTCCGGCGGCACGAGCATGCCGCCCCCGGTAATGACAGGCTCAACGATAATGCCAGCGACGGAGTCTGGCCCTTCCCAGATGATTGCGTCCTCATAGGCCTTAGCGCATTGCAGCTCGCAGGCACCGCTCGTCTGGCCGAATGGGCAGCGGTAGCAATAGGGCGGCGGCACGTGGGAGAAGCCGACGCCAAGCGGCTCGTATTTCAGCTTGCGCTGCGCCTGCCCCGTTGCGCCTAGCGCTCCCATCGAGTTGCCGTGATAAGCCCGATGGCGAGAAATGAACTTGTGCTTGGTCGCTTTTCCCCGTTGATGAAATGCTTGGCGGGCAATTTTGAACGCAACCTCGTTCGCATCAGAGCCGGAATTGGAGAAGAATATCCGATAATCCCCCTCCAGCCAATCATTCAGCTTCGCCGCCAGCTCAATGCCCGGGACATGGGATTGAATGAGCGGCGAATAGGCCAGTGTCGTCATTTGCGCGGCAGCCGCCTCGGCAATTTCCTTCCGCCCGTGTCCCACATTGACACACCATAGCCCTGACATGCCATCCAAATAGCGATTGCCGTCCACATCCGTGATCCAGCTGCCTTCCCCTGACGCGACAATCATCGGATGATCATTGTGAGGTGTAATATGATGCCATAAGTACGCGCGATCTTTTTCCAGCAGCGCTTCCTTTAGCTCACTTGCTTGCATGGCTGCGTGCTTAGCCGCATGCTTAGCTTCATCATCCATTGGTTCGTGGATATCCATCAGCATCTTCATCCTTCCCGCCGATTGCCGTCTATGTGCTCGATCTGCCGTTTATGTTGTCTATGCCCTGCAACAGCCATTTATGCACGAGCCCAAGAGATTCTTTAATTCCAATAAGGCTCGCCTTCTCCCAGTCTCAAAATCCCGCTTCGCTTAGGGCTTACGGCTTCGCCGCATCCGCCAAAATCGTCTTATCGACTGCCACCGCCAAATCCGGCTCCTTCTTGATCAGCCCATATTTCAGCGAAATATCGACCGTCCGCTGTACAGCCTCGTCTACGAACGAGCCCACCTGCGCCTCCGTAAAGCCTTCCGGCTTGACCAGCTTGGCCATTTCCATCAGCATCGTCGTCTGATGCTCCTTCGTCGTGCTGCCTTCAGTTACAGCTTTCATAATGATGTCAACCGATTCCGGCTGATTGGCAATGGCGTAGTTCCAGCCCTTCATCGTCGCGCGAATCGCTTTAACGGCGGTTTCCCGGTTCTTTTTCAGCCACTCCTCCTTCACGACCAGCGTATCCTCCAGCATGCCGACGCCCGCATCCTCAAAATCATAGACGTACAGCTCGTCTTCCTTCACGCCACTTTCGAGCACAACATGGTATTCGTTGTAAATCGTCGAGACAGCCACATCAAGCTGCTTATTGAAAAATTGATCCATCGTGAAGCCCTGCTTCACAAGCTCCACGTCCTTTTTGGGATCAAGGCCATTTTTCTCCATGAAGGCGAGCACTTGAAACTGCTGGCTGCCCGTCCACATGCCGACCTTCTTGCCTTTCATCTTCGCTGGCTCGTCGATGCCAGACGCTTTGTCAGCGACGAAGCGGTAGGAACTTTTCTGAATAAGCTGGGCGACCGATACGAGCGGCAAGCCATTATCCCGGTTGACCAAAAGACTGTCAAAGCTCGTCACCCCAATATCCGCCGCCCCATTAACGACCTGCTGCTCAATAACGACATCCGGCCCGCCGGGAATAATCTCGACATCAAGCCCTTCCTGCTCATAGAAGCCTTTTTCCTTAGCGACAAAAATACCGGCGAACTGCGCCTGCGGCACCCATTTCAGCTGAATTTTCACCTTCGTAAGCGGCGCCTCAGCCGCTGCCGTCTCCTCCACCGCCGCTGCTTCCGATCCAGTAGGCATCTGCGTGCTTGCTGGCATACTGCCTCCTCCGCTGCCGCCGCAAGCTGCCAGCAGCAAAAGCCATGCCATTGCCATCGTTGCCAAGCTTTTTCCTCGGTTTCTCTTGATCATGAAGACCATTCCTCTCCCTATCGAATCGTATCTATTTATATGGGTCATCCCTAGCTGCTGAAACTGCGACTAAAGCTGAGGCTGCGACTGAGGCTGTAGCTGTGGCGGGGCAAGGTCGGCAAGCCCGCAATCAGGCAGGCGGATCTACTAGGCTCGGTATAAGGGAGCTACCGATTGCGCTGCGCAACATGCCACGGAATAGCAAGCTTCTCTGCAAACTGCACAAGGTAAAAAAGCACAATGCCGAGCGCAGCGGCAATCGTTATGCAGGACCAGGCAAGCGGCATATTGCCGAGCTTGATTTGATCGGAAAGCAGAAAGCCCAGCCCCCGTGACGATATAAAAAACTCGCCGACAATGGCGCCGATGATGCTCGTCGACATATTGATTTTCAGCGCGGTAAAAAAATGCGGCAGACCATTTTTGAAACGAAGCTTTATAAATACGGAGCGGCGGCTTGCTGCATACACATGCATCAGCTCCACATACATGGGATCAATGGAACGCAAGCCCTTGTAGGCCCCGACCGCCATCGTGCTCATGGTCATAACGGAGACGATAGCTATTTTGGAAGCTGCTCCGCTTCCAAACCAGTTGTTCATTACGGGAGCAAGGGCAATAATAGGGACGGCATTCAGTGCCGCAAGCATAGCGATGCCGCCCTTTAGAGCTTTCGGAGCAAAAGACGCAGCGGAAGCGGCGATTAGCCCCAGCAGCGAGCCGACCAAGCAGCCCATGATGATTTCCATGCCGGTAAACAGCGAATAGCGCCATAACATATCGGCATTCTCTTGAATGGACGAGGCAATCGCCGACGGCAGCGGCAGCTGATAGAACTCCAGCTGAAACAGCTTATGGAATAGGCCCGTTTGCCAAGCCATCAGAAAAAGCAGCCCGAACACCAGCGGCAGCAGCCATGCCTTGCTTCCCCTTCGCCTTCGCCCCTTCTTCACTCGACGGGCAGCGTTCTCCCGCGACAGTACCGCAGATTGATTGGCAGGCACAGCAGCCATCTCCTTCATCACTCGTCCCTCCCTTGCGAGCGGAACTCTGGCTGCCATGGCGTAATAAGTCGCTCCGCCATACTAATAGCCGCTAGCAGCAGCAAACCAATGGCTATGCTCATTAACACCGTAGCCCAGAACATGTATACTTGGGCGTTCCCATAATAGAGCGAGCTAATCATTAGTACGCCGATGCCGTTTGGCGCTCCCATCAGCTCTACAATGATTGATGCGGTTATAGCAAGCGGCGCAGACAGCTTAAGTCCGGCAAACAGGCCGGGCAGCGAGGCTTGGAGCTTCAGCTTCATGTAAAGCGTCCATGTTGAGGCCGCATAAGAGCGCATGAGTTCCTCCTGCTCCGGGCGAATGCTCTGCAAGCCGCGCAGCGTATATAGCGAAACCGGGAAAAAGGTGACGTAGCCCGACATCAGCGTTCGCGACAACGCCGGATCATGAACGATGCCGTAAATGATTGGCGCAAGCCCGATAATAGGCACCATCTGTGAGGCGATCATATACGGCGACAGTGTATGCTCAAGCGTGCGGGATAAGCTCATCAGCACCGCGAGAAGGAAGCCGACCGCAGAGCCAATGGTGAAACCTAGAAGCGTATTGCCGAATGTAATGGCACCCTGCTCGGCTAAAACAGGCCAATACTGCACAGCTGCATTCAGGACTAGGTGCAAATAAGGCAGCTTTGAAGCTGGAGCCAGCAGCTGCCATACATCGGCGATAAGCCAGGCAAATGCTTCCCATAGCAACAGCACGCCCGCTGTCCACAGAACTACATTCCAACTGGTTCCCCATCGCCTATACGATTTGCTCGTCAAGCGAATCACTCTCCTCATGGAAGCAGCTCCGTACCAAATCGGTCATCGCATGAAACTTATCCGATCTGCGATTATGCGCGAAGCTTCCTTCCTCCCGCTCAACCTTGATAATAGAATGAACACGGCCCGGATGAGCTGATAAAATGACGATCCGATCGGATAAATACACCGCTTCAGGAATGCTGTGTGTGACAAAGACGACCGTTTTATTCGTTTGTCTTTTAATATCCAGCAAATCAAGCTGCAGCCGCTCCTTCGTAAATTCATCCAGTGCAGAGAAGGGCTCATCCATCAGCAGCAGGGGAGGATCAAGCGACAAGGCTCGGGCAATCGCGACCCGCTGCTGCATGCCTCCACTGAGCTGCCATGGATAGTGGTTTTGAAATTTGGAAAGGCCGACAAGCTCTAGTAAATGCATTGTTTTTTTGGAATATTCAGACTTTTTAAACCCCATTATTTCCATCGGCAGCTCAATATTGTCCTTGACCGTGCGCCATTCAAACAGCGTAGCGCTTTGAAAAACAATACCGAATTTACGGCGCAGGCGCGCCTCGCGGGGATGCTGACTGCCAATCGCAATTTGTCCCGAGGTAGGCTCCAGCAAATCGGCCATTAGACGCAGAAGCGTCGATTTGCCGCAGCCGGATGGGCCGAGGAGCGAGACGAATTCGCCCTGGCGGACGTCAAAGCTTACATTTTGCAGCGCAGCCACCTTGCGGTCTCCACTGCCAAAATACATGGATATGTCGTCGATGCAAATTTCTACCGGTTGATTTTCCAGCGGAGTGTCCATGCCATTCCTCCTCATCTTCAATCAACGCTATCTTTGTGTAATATTATATAACATTCAGTTTTAATTACATTAGACAGAGTGTTACATAATCACAATAGTCCATTGTACATGATGTCCATTCCTTGCGTGAATGGCTGATTTCTTCGCGCTGCCGTTGGGATTTATGTGTTAATACCTTACCTATTGATACCGTTAATAGTTAAGGTTATAAGCTATTTATGGGATATAGCTTCTACTCTTGTCCTGCTCGTCACTAAATCTACATCCCCAAAGTCAACCTCATGCTTTTCGATCCAGGGGATTGCTTCCTGCACAAGGACACAAAGATAGTTACGAAGCGGAGGTGACAGCAGCTGTTCTTTTAACAAAATCGCGGGTTACGCCACAAGTGGCGGACACAGAAGCCGCTATTTCAACAGAATCACGGGTTATGGTGCAACTGGCGGACTCAGGAGCAGCTATTTCACAGCTAATTGCCATTTTGACAGGGTTAGAAGGACAATAAGGGATCTCCTGTCCGCTTGCGACCCGAAATCGGATTAAATGCCCGAATAGCGGAACCTCAGTCCGCCAAAAAGGAGGGCGCGTCCCAATCTGCCCCGGCTCAGCAATACTGTTTTCAGCAACTACCGCATGCTGCCCTATCCGGGAATTGTCAGATGAAATTAGCCACGAATAAGCGCTAAGCAAGGCGCAGCAGGTCTCAGTAGGCCGACTACAATTTGCATGCACACCCTAGAGTCCGATTCTTTCTCGAATGCATGATTACACAAAAAAAACGCGCCACCATCATGAGCAGGAGCCCATGCCGGTAGCGCGGCTATTTTTTCGAAATGAAAGCTATGCTATAAACTAATTTCCCCAAACCGCCTAGCTATCTCCCGTCGCATACAAGCCATCCTCCTTCCACAACATGCCAATCCGCCTGCGAGAAACAATTCGGCTCCCCCCTTGCTAACGAAGGCCGGAGAATCAGCCTCGTTCAGCGTTACCTAGGATGCGGCCGGCAGGCGGTGAATGTCAGCCCTTCACCGCTCCATCCGTCACACCAGCTATAAATTGGCGGTTGAAAAACAGGAAGATTAGAAACAACGGCAGCGTAGCCATAACTGAAGCCGCCATAACAAGCGACTTATCCTGAAAATAGGACGACGTATCCAGGCGCAGCAGCGCTACCTGAACCGTCAGCATCTCATTCGATTTCATCACAATCGACGGCCATAAGTAGTCATTCCACGCCCCCATAAAGGTCAAAATGCCAAGTGTCGCATAAGCGGGAGCAATTGCCGGAACAGCTATTAAGGCATACAGCTGCAGGTTTCGGCAGCCATCGATTCGCCCCGCCTCCACCAGCTCGTTGGGAACGGAAGCTTCGATATACTGCCGCATGAAAAACACCCCGAAGGCACTAACCATGCCCGGTACGATAACGGCGCGATAATCATTCAGCCAATGCAGCTTCGTAATAATTAAATATTGCGGGATAATGCCGAACTGTGCCGGAATCATCAGCGTCCCGAGTACGAACAGCAGCATAAAGCCTTTTCCCGTAAAATGCAGCCGGGCAAAAGCGAAGCCTGCCAGCGAGCTGAGCAGCAGCATGGATACAGTGATGCTCACTGCAATAATGGCCGTATTGCCCATCGTACGCAAAAAATCGACATTTTCATTATTGAAAATTTTATCGAAGTTTTCCGCCAGGCGGCTGCCATAAAACACCTTTGGCGGTATCGCCGAAATTTCGCCAGCTGTACGGGTAGAAATAACGCTCATCCAATAAAAAGGAAAGATCGAAAAGCCGACAAACAGCAGCAGCAATACATAAACGATGGAACGTCCCGTCCGATTTCGCATAGCCGCCTCCTACCTCCTTAGCTTTCCGACTAGCAGCGAATTAAATAGAGCAAATATAACAATGATGATCAGCAGCAAATTGGCAATCGCTGAAGAATAGCCAAAAGCATGGTCGGTGAAAGCTGTTTTGTATAAATACATGACAACGGTTAGCACCTGATTGTTTGTACCGCCATTAACGGCCGCGACGGCTCCCGACAAATCGGACATGAAGGTAAACGGCTCCGTAAACAGCTGAAGTCCTCCCGTTGTAGCAATCAGCGTCGAGAACATAATTGTTGGCGTCAGCATTGGAATCGTAATGCGGAAAAACTGCTGTCCCTTGCTGGCCCCATCAATCGTCGCGGCTTCGTACAAATCCCCTGGGATGCTTTGCAGCCCGGCCAGCTGAATGACCATGTGGAAGCCGAGATAACGCCAAAACACAAGCGCAGCGACAGCAAGCTGCGTGGCCCATGAATCCCCGGCCCAATCTAATCGATCCAAGCCGAGCAGCGTCAGCAAATAATTGAACAAGCCGTATTTCACCCCAAATACATTGGCAAAAATCAAGCTCACCGCTACGAGCGAGGTAATATTCGGCAAAAAGATAAAAAAGCGAAACACGCCTTTCCCTTTAATAAATGCCTGATTAAGCAACACCGCCAGCAATATCGCAAACAAAATTTGAAAGGGCACGGATTCAAACCAAATTAAAAACGTGTTGCCAATCGATTTCCAAAACAAGGGGTCATCCGTTAACAGCAGCCGATAATTCCGCAGCCCGACAAACGTCCGGTCCCCTAGCATATCCCATTTAAACAAGGAAATATAAATGGTATACAGCATCGGATAAAAGCCAAAAACCATGAAGATTGCAAAGAACGGCAGCGTGTACAAATAACCGGAAATATGGTCGCTGATACGTTGATTAAATCGGCGGGCGGCTTGCCCGCCTCTCCTCTTCCTCTCCACTTTCCAGCCTCCTCTCTAGCAGCATTTCATTCATACAGCCTCGAACAGCAAAGGTAGAGTGCAGCCGGAAGGCCGCGCCCTACCTCGTAGCTCTACCCTTTTAGCTCTACTCTCTTTGCTCTACTTTCTTTGTTCTACTCTCTTTGCTCTACTTTCTTTGCTCTACGCTCCTTGCTCTACGCTCGTAATTCTAGGCTTGCAGCCCAAGCGTCGTTTTCCTAGCGAGCCAGCGTTGATTTCACCTTACTGACCAGCTCCGTCCACGTTTGCTCGGGATCAGCGCCCTTCTCCACATTCGGAAGCTGCTGCCCAATTTCATTCGTAATGGTGGACCAATTATTAATCGAATCCATTAATGTCACCTGCTCCGCTGCCTTCGGATAAATCTCGCCTACTGGTGCGCCATTGAAAAAATCATCCTTTTTCGCGGTGAACGCTTCATCCTTGTATACACCCGGCGTCGAAGGAAAATTGCCATTGGATTCATAGACCGAAAGCTGCTGCTCCGGCGCCAAGATCCATTTAATAAACGCATAAGCTTCCTTCGCATGCTTGCTTTGCTTAGGAATAAGCAGGAAGGAGCCGCCCCAGTTCGCTGAGCCGCCGGGCATCATCGCAATATCCCATTTCCCTTTCGCATTCGGAGCATTTTGCTTCACGAGGCCGAGCATCCATGGTGGCGCAAACATCGTCGCAAAGTCGCCCGTATCCAGCCCTACCTTCCAGTCATTCGAAAAGTCTGGCTGCTGCGCAGTCAGTCCTGCCTGTGCAAGCTTAGCCGAGAAATCCCATGCCTCTTTCACAGCCGGATTCATATCCATCGTCAAGTTGCCGTCCTTGTCAAAAAAGGTGAACTCCCCGCCCTGCTGGATTTTAGGCAGAAACGCGCCAAAGAAGGCGTCGGTCGTCAGCGGCTTGCCCGTTTTCTCCTTAATCGTCATGCCCAGCTTGAAGTAGTCATCCCACGTAGCGACGAGCTTGGATACCTCATCGCGGTCAGTAGGCAGCCCTGCTTGCTCGAACAGTTCAATGCGATACATCATCGCCATAGGGCCGGAATCGGTCGGTATGCCAAAAATAAAGCTGCCATCCGCGCTTGTGCCCTGCTTCCAACGGGAATCGAGATAATCCTTTTGCAGCGCATCCGCGCCAAAATCCTTCAGATTGTAGAAATAATCCTCTTTCTTAAACTGCGGAATATCATCCACCGTCAAAATAACGATATCCGGCGCTCCGCTGCCCGCGGACAGCGCGGTCAATAGATTTTGCTTATGGTTGGCTTCGTCAATTTGCACATCCAGCGTAATGTTTTTATTTTCTTCCTGATACTGTTTAATCAGTCCATCTAGTCCGGGACCGTTCGTATTCCAGTAAGTAAGCTTGATTGGCGAGTTAGCGTTTTCTGAGGTGCCGCTAGTAGATGGGTCATTCGAGGAGCTGCAAGCAGCCAAGGAGCCTGCCAATAATCCGGCGGCCAGCAGCATGGTAAAAGGTTGCTTCATTCGCATCTTTATATCCCCCTGCAATATAATGTAAGCCTTTACAATTTAGTTATACCACTTGCAGGCTAGGCCCGAGAATAAGGGGGATTTACGATTTTTTGAACTATTCTACAATCGGGTCATTTTTTCAGGTCGAACTGGACCGGATGCGGTAATCATAAGGGCTGACGCCCTCCAGCGATTTAAATAATCGGCTGAAATAAGCTTGATCGGAATAGCCGGTGTTATGGCAAATTTGATAGATTTTCAGATTCGTTTCACGCAATAGCGTCTTCGCCCGCTCCATCCGAATTTGCGTCAAATGCCGCGTGAAGGATAACCCCGTCTCGGAAGTAAATAGGGCGCTTAAATAATTGGGGGTCACGTCCAGCCGATTAGCCAGCATGCTGAGAGAAAGCTCTCGATTGGCATATTCATATTGAATGTGCGACATTGCATTTCGAATAATGCGATGCACAAATTCATTCATCGTTCGATTGATCGTTGAATCGGGCAGGCCACCCTGAAATATTCTCATACTCTGCTCATACATCGCACGAATCGACGCCAAATCTGCAGTGACGCCACCAAGCCCGACTGCTAATTGCACAGCCAGCTTTTGCTCCAGGCATAATCTGGCCTCCTCTATGTACGGCTCCAATGCGGGCACGGCGATATCTGTCGAGAATAGAACGGCGGTCATACGAGAGGCTTCCACAATAATGACGCCGATTCCGTAATGGGCCAAAACATCCTCCAGCAAGCTCTTCGCCCAAAAACGGTCCGGCTTCGTCCAAAACTCACGGTCGGGACTCGTCAATGTGAACAGTCCAATCCAGCGATGCGGGGGGAATAGCGAGTGGTCTAGCGGCAGCTCCGGCTGCTGTTCATAAAATAAATCCTGCACACGCGATTCCAGCGCATTTTGCTCGCGCAGCTTAATAATTTCGAGCGAGGGTCCTCGGCTTTCATCCCTTAGTCCTGACTCAAGCTCAAGGCTATCGCTCCCCTCCAACCTGTGCTCGATCATCACAATGATCAATTGCAGCACATAAGTCCGCAGCTTCATCCGTTCCAGTTGGCTCATTGCAGCCGAATGGCGGGAGGCTTCGATCAATTGGTCAAGAATCGGCCGCAGCCGCTCCGCAACCCTAGAAGCAGCCGCATAAAACAGCTGCGGATCATGAAAAATCGAGTATGCTAGCGAGCGATCCTCTATATCCAGGTGCAGGGAAAAGTAGGTGACTCCCTCCTTGTCACTCGTCTGGCTCTCATGCGTATAGCCGGGAGGAATAATGACCAGATCACCAGGAAATTGCTCATAAGGAATGCCATTAATGATCATTTTCTGAAAACCCTCAATGACCAGATTAATTTCCAGCAGCGGGTGGTCATGCTCCGGGTAAGACCAGCCCTGCTCTGCACTGCGCCAGTGTGTGCCATAAAGCTGGAAGCTGAACCTGAAATCCGGCAGCGCAAACTCCTCCAGACATTTGTCCTTCCCGCGGCCGGGAATAAACAATAACGCCATACGCCGTCCCTCCTAGCAATATCCATCATCATTTTATTGTGGCATATGCCTTAAAAAAATAAAAGCGGCCGCATTATAGCAGCCGCTTCCCTATTATTTCCCTAAAAATCCGCCTTCGGATTTAATAATCTGTCCCGTAATCCACTGCGCATCGTCGCTGGCCAGAAAACAGATCGCTTTCGCCGCATCCTCAGGCAGACCGATACGTCCCATCGGGAACAATGGCAGGAGGCGGGCTTTCAGCTCATCATCCATCCAACCCGAATCGGTCGGCCCTGGATCAAATCCATTGACCGTTATTTGCAGCGGAGCAAGTCCCACAGCAAGCGGCTCGATGAGAGCGATTAAAGCGCCTTTCGTAGCCGTATAGGCAAGGTTGTCCGCATCCGGTCCTTTGGAAACCATAAATATAATTCTTCCGTTCGTCCCTGCTGGCTGGTTTTGCTCATAACGCTTCGCAAACTCAGTGCTGAGCAGCATCGTTGTCCGGTTGTTCACCACATAATGCTGCTCCAGCAGCTCTAGATTCAGCGTCCGAAAATTTGCCTGAACATAATAGGCCGCATTATTAATTAAAATCGAGGGGCTGCCCAGTGTCCGCTCCACCTCATCCATAATAAGTGATGGCATATCCGGATTGGAAAAATCAGCCTCCATATGGCTTGCCCTTACACCTAAACGTTCCAATTCGCCGCGCAACTGCTCCGGCCAAGCTTGCTCGAGGCCATTGCCTTCCACTTCATCAAACGCTTGCCAATGCGTAAAAAAGATATCGGTCCCGCTGCCCGCGAGCGCGCGGCAGATTGCTGTTCCAATGCCCGTGGAGCGGCTTGCGCCAGTCACGATGGCAATTTTATTTTTCATCGAAGCTTTCATAGAAGCATTCATAAAAGTCATATGCAATTCCTCCATTCATTTTGGAGGATAAGAAGACAACAGGCATTCACCCGAGATGCTGCTCTGCCCCATAACAAACAACGGCTGCCTATAGGCAGCCGCTGACAGGGGGATATGAAAACCCCAGCCCTGCTTATCCTGTAAGGTTTGCGAAAGGAACGCCAAATACAATAGTAAGCATTCTATTCTGCTGCTAACCTCTACAGGAACATCCACATGGCGGGTTCAAGTCTCCTTTTTTGTGCATCTCTATTCTGGATCATAGCACGGAGTGCAATTTTTTACAAATCGTAAGAATATAAATATACGAACCTCTAATTCCTTTTAAACAAGTATAGAAAGTATTGAAAACCTGATAAATTACAATACTGCATAATACAATCTATTACATCCTTATTCGACTTATATCGCCAAAATATTTGGTTTAAATTCTCTCTAATTGTTGATGATGGAATCATTAAGTGATACTATAGAACTAAATAAAAAAGATTTTGAGGGGGATCAATTGGAAATTGAATGAGAAAAAAAAGCCAGGCTGCTTGAAGATTATCCTTATCGTTTTTGGCGTGTTCCTAGCACTAAGCATTATTATTTCAATTTTAGGAAAATCAGATGACGACTCTAGCGAACCTACTTCTGCGTCGCCGACCAAGGAAACAACAAAGAAAGCTTCACAAGGCTCAGAAGAATTGTTTGCTACTGCTAAGAAGCAATTTGAAGAGGGCAGCTACCTTGATGCTTCTGCTACAATTGAAAAAGCAATAAAAGCTGAGAGTAAAGACGAATATACTAAATTGCAAACAGAAATTGCTGCGAAAATCAAAGAACGCAAAACAAAGCTTGAAGCCGGCTTTGAAATTAAGGAAGATAAGGTTGAGAACATCACTTTTATCTCCCCATCAGAAGGAATTACAAAAGGATTAGTCTTTTATCCTTACATTGGTGTTAAAGATTCCAAAAAATATATGTTGTTACGAGTAGGATTCCAAGAGGATACATCAAAAGCTTTGTTCGTATTTACTAGCATTAAAGTACGCGCAGGAGATAAATTAGAGGAATTATCCTTTAGTCCTTTGAATAAATCTAGCGATGTTGATTTACTTGGTGCTGGCATGACGGAAATTGTTGATATTAAAGTTAACAAAACGATTCAAAGCTTGCTTGACAGCCAAATTCCAAGCACCGAAGAAGTTATTGTAAGGTTTGAGGATATTTCCAACAAATCAACCGACTATACATTAACGAAAGAACAAAAACAAACAATTGCTGACATTCTAGAGTATTACAATTACTTGGATTAAACCATAAGATTACTTAAAAGCCCCTCTTATCTTTTATAAAAGAAAAGAGGGGCTTTTTGTATACTATTATTACTTTACCAGGCATGAAGCAGTGTAACCCGTGGACTAATTGTCTTTCTCCACTTGCCTCGCTTGCAGCCACATTTTGATATTAGCATACAAGCTGTGCGGGTAGTCATAATGATAAACTTGAGCAGTCTCTAAGGAAAGGCGGTTGAATAATTCAAAAGAAACATTCAAAGCTTTCCAGCTAGCAAGCTGATCAAAGCCTCCGAACGATTGCTTTAAGTCCGCTATCACCTCAGCATCTGCCCAGTCTCTGATGAATTTCCCAGCATGCCAAGTATCATAGTTTTGTCCATGAATGGCCTTGGCATGCCACTCCATCATTTGCAGCAGCAGCTGTTTGCAATCGTGATCCCTTTCGCCCGCGACCCACAATTCACCGCGCAATATTTGCTTCGCCACATACAGGCAGGCAAACCCATATTGCCTAGCAACCTGCTGGAAGGCAGCTTCCGTAATCGGTGGCGGCAGGTCAGGGCCAGCTGTTTCGGGAATCAATTTGTCGCCTTCGCCCGTCTTGTCCAGCAGCAGCTTCACCCCGCGCTTAAAGCCCTGCGGCACTTGTCCAACAGCAGCCAAACGTTCCAGTTCAGCAATAGGACAAAACAGGAAATCCACCTGCAGCCCCCCGCCAAAAAGCACTAATTTCTCAGGATCTTCTCCTGCCGTCCGGTACATGAAGCTCGTCCAGACTTCCCCAATATTGTTCAGCCAATCATTATGTTCAAAATAGTAATTTGGATTGGTCGAATAGATGACGATGTCCAGATCGGAAAATTCATCAAACGGTTTATCCGTTCTTGCTCGCGATCCCATCAAATATATCGTCTGTATTTCATCGTTTTCTCTGGCCCAGCTTACAATTCGCTGCTGCAGCATTTCGTATAAATCCGCCATTTTCTCTCCTCCACTATTTTCGGGCGTCTAAAGCTCCTTTTTCAAATAATAATGCTGATGGCCCCCGGCATTGTCTATTGTGCCATACACCTCATAACCATGCTTCTTGTAAAAATCCAGCGCCTGAAAGCTTAATGTGTCCAGCTTAATGAAATCGCATTTTTTCGCTTTGGCAAGCTCCTCTGCTTCTTCCAAGAGCTTCGACCCATAGCCTAATTTCCGCAGCGGCTCATCGACATACAAAATATGCACCTCCAGCCAGTTCCAGCACACTTCGCCCAGAAGCCCGCCATATACGGCCCCATCCTCCTTTTTTAAAATCAGATTAATCTCTTGGTATCTGTCGCTTAACTCTTTCGGAAAATGCTCCCTATTAAAGGCGATTAGTTTATTTAGCACAGCTTTCTTATCGGCCGAATTTGATTCGTTTATGATCTGAAGCTCCATGTCACACCCCTGCTTTCTACCAGTTAATTCCTATCCTGTTCTTGTATTATCTACCGCAAACGGGGAAAAAGCTATACACAAATAGAGCGCGGTTTACTGGGAAGCTTAAATTTCACCCCATTAAAAACGCGAGCCAAATGAACAGCAGCCTAGCCCAAGCATCGGTATGCTTGGGCTAGGCTGTGTGCAAAGTGAGCGTTATGCTTTATTTTCCAGACTGCTGCCTGTCGTAATGGCTGCTTCCTTAAAATTTTCCACCGAAGCGGTCTTCTCATAAAAACGGGGCGTATTCGCCATTAAGCCTTCACGCGTATAGAAGGGATCGTTCTCTGCAAGCGGGAGCACGACCTTTTCTCCTGTGCTTGCCGACTTGTAAACAGCCGTAATAAACTCAAGCGTGCTGCGGCCGCTGATACCGTCAATCAGAACGGGCGCGCCTGTCTCAATCGCGGTCAGCACATTATCAATCTGTCCGAGATGGCCTATATACTCCACCTCCGGAAGGCCTTCATACAGCTTCTGAAGCTGCTGCTCCAGCTCTTCATTAGCTATCGGGAAGCCATTCTGCCGCGAGATCGAAGCCTTCATTTTCCATGGAACGGACACGCGGGCCTGCTTGCCTTGGAATATCAGCTGCTGCTCCTCGCCATGGTGCACAACGGAGCTGGTCACAATGCCGAGCGCCCCTTGCGGGAAGCGCAGCATTGCCATCGACAGGTCCTCGACCTCTGCATTATCATGCGATGTATTCGTCATAAATGCTTGCACCTCGCTAGGCTGGCCCATCATCCACAGCAGCGCATCAATATGGTGCACCGCATGGTTCAGCGTACAGCCGCCGCCTTCCTTCTCCCATGTGCCTCGCCACCACAAATCGTAATAGCTATGCCCTCGCCACCAGAAGGAATCAACCTGAGCATGGACGATAGGTCCCATCAGACCGCTATCTACTACCGATTTCAGCTTCATCATCGGCGTTTTAAAGCGATTTTGCGCCACAATCGACAGGATTTTCCCGCTGCGGCGGGCCGCTTCGTTCATTTGGTCGCATTCCTGCAAGGAAGAGGCCATCGGCTTCTCCACGAGTACATGCTTGCCATCGTTCAGAAGATCAACCGCAATAGGCGCATGGGTATACGGCGGCGTACATACCGATACCAGATCGATATCCTCCCCTAGCAGTTCCTTATAATCAGCTACAATTTTAACGCCTTCCAATTGAAACTGCTCCAGTCTCGCTCGCGCCTTATCCGTGTAAGAATCGCAAATCGCTACAACCTTGCAGCGCTCGCCAAACGTTCTATACGCTTCCAAATGAGCGGAGCTAATGGCTCCCGCTCCAATAACCGCTATTTTTAGCATAAAACGAACTCCCCCGTTCGCAAATGAGTTACTATTTCCCTCTTTATTTTAAAGGAAAATCCACCTCATTTATGATTGGGAATTGTGATAAAATACAACTATATTGCGGTTTTTAAAGCGTTTGCAGCTATAGGCAATATAAGGAGGCTCGGCAACCGTGCACAAAATGGAAGAACAGTTTTCATTCAACTATCGCATCTCATCTGACAGCAGCTTCTGGGAAGTTTTTCACGCCCATTCCCAAATGGAATTTTCCTATGTCCATGCCGGACATGGGGATCTCATTGTAGAAGGCAAGCGCTACCGGATTGAGCCAAATACTTTAATGGTTTTCCATCCCTTTCAGCTTCATCGGGTGCAGATGGATGTTTCGGCGGAGCAGCCATTCGTTCGTACCGTGCTCATGTTCGAGCCGTCGCCGCTCAAAAAATACTGGAGCTCCTTCCCATTGCTGAAAGCTTTTTTTGAGGAATTGCTGCTTCGGCCCGGCGGCGAGCCCTGGTACGGCATTTCCGAGTCATCGCCGCTTGCGCTGCTTTTGAAGCAATTTAAGGAAACGCGCGAGCAGCTTGCAGCTGATGAACCCGCGGAAGAGGAGGACAATCATTTTCTGCTGCTGGAGCTGCTGCGGCAATTAAAAGCCATTCGCCAAAAGCCCGGCACCCAAGCTGCCTTGCGAATAAGACGGCAGAGCCACAGGGCAGAGGAAATGATGGAGTGGATCGAGCAGCACTATCAGGAGCCGTTCCGGCTGGAGCAAATGGCCGAAGCGCTTCATCTGTCCCGCTATCATGTCGTGCATTTGTTCAAGCAGGCTACGGGCTCAACCATTATGGACTATACCAAAGCGACGCGCGTCCGCCATGCCTGCCTCTATTTAATCGAAACGACGCTGACCGTACCTGAAATCGCCACCCGTGTCGGCATGGGCAACCCCTCTTATTTCTGCAAGGTGTTTCGTCAGCAGATGGGACATACGCCGCATCAATATCGACTGCATATCCAGCGAAGAAAATAAGGCCGCTCTATTTGCATAGAAGGCAGCCTTACTCTATCCATGCTAAGTTTTTTTGCATTTCCATTTCCCGTTTCGGACGGGGGTCACTTTAACCCCAATTTCCACAGCGGTTATGGAAAGGATTTTAATATAAGTAACCACACCCTTTACATTAAGAATGGCACAACCATTGGCCACTCCCATGAACACGCCTACATGGGAGGTGCTATCAAAATGAATGCGAATATTCGGAGTACCTACGCCAATACCCTTAAGAATATTCCGAATGCAGCTGTTGCTGCCTCCGCTTTTGTTGCTGCAGCTTCGATCGCCTTTGCTTTTATTCCCATAGCTTTTATTTCCGTTGCTTTTGTGACTATAATTTTTGCTGCTATAGCTGCGACTGGCTCCTTTTCTTGGCAATAATACCACCTCCTTATTGATAGAGTTGATATTATTGTATGGAAGTTGCTAGATTATGGTGTGTGCCTTTTATGCTATTAAATTTCATCTTCCCGCAATATAGCGAAAATTCCCACTCATTCGCGCTACCAAGCACTTTATAGTAAAATGGGAGAATGCTCTAAGATAAGATGAAGAGGTGCCTGAATGTCCATTAGCTTCACTAACTCGATTATAAGCCGGCTCAAAAGGGAAATTGCTGATTTAGAAGCCAAAAACGCATTGGAGAAAAATAAATCCGCTAAAGCGCAAGCGAAGCTGAAGCAACTGCAAAAGGACAGCAAAAAAAGCAGCATGCCCAGCGATTTAAGCAACAAACTGACCCGCATAAATAAATTAAATGAAGAAATCGCCGATAGCGCGAAAAAACAAGCCGAGTTCTCCCGGCAGTTGGTTTACAAAAAGTCTGAGTTAAAAAAACACTCCTCCTAGATTTTCACACCCTACAATCGGCTCACGAATGCATGTATGCCGCAATTGGAAAAAGGTTGGATTCCCCTTTAACTGAGGAAATCCAACCCTTTTTATTTTCTCACTGGAGCGCTAAAATTTCTATAATCTGCTTCCCGCTTCCTAAATCAGGCAACCATTATTCCTTGCCATGCATCCCGTACAGTCGGCGGTAAGCAGTCGGCGTCATGCCTTCATGCTGCATAAAACGCTTATTGAAATAGCTGACGCTCGGATAGCCAGCTTCCTCGGCAATTTGCCCAATGTTGTCATCCTTCCGCTCCAACAGCCATTGCTTGGCCGCTTGCAGGCGACAGCGCGTAATAAAATCCATTGGCGTCATCCTCGTCGCCGCTCGAAACAGCTTACAGAAATAATAAGGCGTCACTCCGAGCCTATCCGCCCATTCATCCAAAATAAACGGCTTCACCGCCTCCTGCTGCATAAGCGGAAGCAGCTCCATAATTCGGTCAGCGGACGTTTCCGCCTTGCCCTGATTCAGCGCCACTGCCTGCTCGACGAATATTGTAAGCAACGCATAAGTAAGCATAGAGAGATGCGCCGGATGCAGCATGCGGTACGTCTCTGCCTCGCTCAGCAGCTCCTCATGAGCCCTCTCCCAAACCGCAGGCTGGCGAAGCCTCCATAAAGGGCTTTTATGCAAGCCCTGCTCAATCAAATAATCGCGGAGCCCGCTGCCGCCATAAAAGTGAAGCCAGCGTATATCCCACGGCTCATCCTTGCTGCTGTAATACCGCTGCTTTTGCAGTGGAAAATACAGCACCGCCTCCCCCGCGCGCAGCTCATGAACGACACCTTCCAATTCGACAAATCCTTTGCCCGATGCGACATAATGGATATTAAAATTATTCAGGGCGCCCGCTTCCCGATGTACGCTATGCTCGGGCTGTTCACTGTAATTTCCAACCGATTCCGGAAAACAAAAGTAAGGCATATTCGGAAGTGTAAGCAAATGGCTCTGACGATGCAAATTCAACACCTCAATGACAATATTGTTTTAATAGGGTGCAAAATATTATCATTTTAATTTTAATTCACATCCTCTATAATCGCAATATCATCATAAACTAACATACAAAGCGAGGTTGAACCATGAGCAAAAAGTTAAAATGGGGCATTCTGGGCTGTGCTAATATTGCGAAACGCGCGGTCATTCCAGGATTGCATTTATCTGAATTAAATGAAGTAGCTGCCATCGCCAGCCGCGACGGAGACAAGGCCAAGCAAACCGCCGAACAACTCCAAATTCCGACTGCATACGACAGCTACGAAGCCCTTTTGGCGGACAGCTCCATCGACGTCCTTTATATACCGCTCCCTAACCACCTGCATAAGGAATGGGCGATCAAGGCTGCTGCGGCCGGCAAACATATTTTATGCGAAAAACCGCTTGCCCTTACGGCTCGCGAAGCGGCAGAAATGGCTGAAGCCGCTGATCAAGCTGGCGTTCTGCTTTCCGAGGCTTTTATGTATCGCTACCACCCCCGTTATGAAACGATTAAAGACTTGATTGCAAACGGTGCCATCGGTGAAGTACGCGGCATTCGCAGTGCTTTTACGTTTAACAATGCTGGCGATAAAGCGAACGTCCGCTATCGCAAGGCTTGGGGCGGCGGCTCCCTCTACGATGTAGGCTGCTATCCGATTAATGCAGCGCGCCTATTGCTGGGCAAGGAGCCCGAAGCGGTAACGGTAAACGCCCAATTTTCACCCGAGCATGATGATGTGGATATGATGGCGTCCGGGCTCATCGAATTCGAGGGCAATGTATCGCTCACCTTCGATTGCGGCATGTGGTCCGCCTTCCGCAATCCGCTTGAAGTATTAGGCAGCGATGGAATCATTGAGGTTCCTTCCGCTTTTATTACCCCTACCCCGGAAAGCGGCACGATTTTCGTCACATCTGGCGGCGAGCGCAAGGAAGTTGAAGTCCCATATGTAAATGCCTATACCGAGCAAGCCGACCATATGGCACGTGCCATTACGGAAGGTAAAGCTCTAGCCTTCGGTGCCGCGGATGCCATCCGCAATATGAAAGTAATTGATGCCTGCCTGCAGTCTGCACGCGAGCGCCAAAGAGTTATTTTGTAAGCTTAAACGCTTCAAGCACATTAGCCTATTGAGGAGGCCACGACAAAAATGGAATATTTAAAGGTGCAAGGCTTGGACAAACCGGTATCCCGGCTAATGAAAGGCTCGGATTATTTTTATCATGACCGCTATGATAAAGCTGCGGCAAACTTGGATGCGTTTTTCGCCATCGGCGGCAATTCCATTGATTCGGCCCATATTTACTGCGGCGGCCAAAGCGAGGAAGTTATCGGCCGTTATTTGAAAGAGAAAGGCAATCGGGAGCAGTGGGTCATTTTGACTAAAGGCGCACACCATGACCAAAATGGCCCTCGTGTAAGCAGTGAAGCGATTCGCAGCGATTTGAACACCAGCCTTGAGCGGCTGCAATCAGGCTACATTGATATGTATGCGCTGCACCGCGATGATCCAGCTGTTCCCGCTGGCGAGGTCATTGAAATTTTGAACGAGCATGTCGCTTCAGGCGCCGTTCGGACGATTGGCGTGTCCAACTGGACATGGCAGCGTATTAAGGAAGCCAATGATTATGCGGCAGCCAAAGGTTTGGTTGGCTTTTCCTTCAATAGCCCTAACTTCAGCCTGGCAAAAGCAAACGAACCGTTCTGGGCAGGCTGCGTTTCCGCTGATGAGGAGACATCCGCGTGGCATGAAGCAACGCAAATGCCGTTATTTTCATGGTCGTCCCAAGCCAGAGGCTTCTTCACGGAACGCTTTACACCTGAGGATCGCTCGAATGCCGATCTGGTTCGCGTCTTCTATAGCGACGGCAACTGGGAGCGGCTGGAGCGTGCCAAGCAGCTTGCTGCTCGCAAAGGGGTTACTGCCATTCAAATCGCACTCGCTTACGTGCTGAACCAGCCGTTCCCTACCTGCGCTTTAATAGGCGCACAATCGCTGGAAGAGCTGAAATCCTGCGATGAGGGCTCGCTCGTTACATTGACAGCGGAAGAGCGGAATTGGCTGGATCTGACCTCGGAAAATCAAGGCTAGGTAACCGCAGCATACGATTGTTGCTGAGTTCATGCAGTGTGGGAGCCTCATTCCTTTTTTGGCGGACTGAGGTTCCGCTATTCTGGCTTTAGATCCGATTTTAGGCGATATGCGGACAGGAAATCCGTTATTGCCCTCTTCCTCCCGTCGAAATGGCGTAGGACAGCGCGTTAACGGCTCCTGAGTCCGCAGCCTGTGCCATAACCCGAGATTCGGTTAAAATAGCTGCTGCTGTGTCCACCAAATCTGTCTTTGTACAGGGAAAACTCCTGAAACGACTCGTATGAAGCTGCCTTACGGTACTTCATCTATTAGATCGAGATATCGAGATCCCAAATATACTTGAGCCGCCAACCTTTTGGCGGTTTTTTGGCATGCTTTTTTAACAAAAAATAATATGGACAGCGCTGTTATAAAGCAAAGGAAATCGACAGCTATTTGTCGAATAATGTCTGTTATATTATCTACTACTATTTTCAGATAACTGTGGGATTGGGGGAGCATTAGCAGCAAATTGTATGAAAGAATGGGATTCTTAGACATCGAGAAATAAAATTAGGCCGTACATCGCTGTAAACCATTTAATTAAGAGCACCTACATCTGAGGGAGTGATCCATATTTTACGCTCGGTTAAACATCTCAAGAAGGCTTTTATGATTTTATTAAGCTTAACAGTCGTTCTTTCTAGCAGTTTTTCTATGAATCGATTCATAGACGTGGCTGCTGCTGCCATCACACCCACAACTGTCACGTTTACCACGAATGAAGCAACGGCGTGGAACGACGGTATTGCCGAAGACGGCGAGGGTGGATCTGCCAATATCGCAGGTATTAATATGCAGTTTTACAATATCAGCGATACGAGCGGCACAATTATTCCAGAAAAGCTGATACATGGTGATACTGAGCAAAATGACTCTTTCTATGCTTTGACTAGTTATGCTTCTAATATAGCTAGCGGTTGGAAAGGCATGGGGATACAATCTTCTGACGGAGCCGAGTTTCGGTTGAAGGAATTTTTTTACTCTAATTGGGGCGGATCTGCTTCTATTACTGTAGTAGGCTATCGTAATGGAACGGAAGTGGGAAATACTTCATTTATTACAGATGAATTAGTGAATTATTACGATTCGAAAACAGTGATATTAGGATCAGCTTTTTACAATGTTGATAAGGTGCTTCTCTATTCAACAGGCCCAACCTGGCATGGTATTAATAATATTCAAATCAATGAACCAATCATCACTAATGCGGCTGCGCCAACGATTGGCACTCAGCCGACTGATAAGACCGTGAACGTGGGCGGCAGTGCAAGCCTGAGTGTCGCGGCTAACGGCAGCGCGACGCTTAGCTACCAATGGTACAGTAATTCGACGAACAGCAACGTTGGCGGGACGCTTATTGGCGGTGCGACTAGCGCTTCTTATTCAGCACCAACTTCTAGTGCAGGCACGACTTACTATTATGTTGTCGTAACGAATACAGACAGCAGCGCATCAGGCAATCAGACTGCTACGGCTACCAGCAATGCAGCTAAGGTTACCGTGAACGCTCTTACTCATGCTGTAACTCCAACTATTGGCACTCAGCCGACTGATAAGACCGTGAACGTGGGCGGCAGTGCAAGCCTGAGTGTCGCGGCTAGCGGCAGCGCGACGCTTAGCTACCAATGGTACAGTAATTCGACGAACAGCAACGTTGGCGGGACGCTTATTGGCGGTGCGACTAGCGCTTCTTATTCAGCACCAACTTCTAGTGCAGGCACGACTTACTATTATGTTGTCGTAACTAATACAGACAGCAGCGCATCAGGCAATCAGACTGCTACGGCTACCAGCAATGCAGCTAAGGTTACCGTGAACGCTCTTACTCATGCTGTAACTCCAACTATTGGCACTCAGCCGACTGATAAGACCGTGAACGTGGGCGGCAGTGCAAGCCTGAGTGTCGCGGCTAGCGGCAGCGCGACGCTTAGCTACCAATGGTACAGTAATTCGACGAACAGCAACGTTGGCGGGACACTTATCGGCGGTGCGACTAGCGCTTCGTATTCAGCTCCAACTTCTAGTGCAGGTACGACTTACTACTACGTTGTCGTGACCAATACGGACAGCAGTGCTACAGGGAACCAGACTGCTACGACTACTAGTAATGCAGCTAAGGTTACCGTGAATGCTCTTACTCATGCTGCAACTCCAACTATTGGCACTCAGCCGACTGATAAGACCGTGAACGTGGGCGGCAGTGCAAGCCTGAGTGTCGCGGCTAGCGGCAGCGCGACGCTTAGCTACCAATGGTACAGTAATTCGACGAACAGCAACGTTGGCGGGACACTTATCGGCGGGGCGACTAGCGCTTCGTATTCAGCTCCAACTTCTAGTGCAGGTACGACTTACTACTACGTTGTCGTGACCAATACGGACAGCAGTGCAACAGGAAACCAGACTGCTGCGGTTACCAGTAATGTTGCAATCGTAACCGTGAATGCGTTAACCAACGCTTCCACTCCTACTATCAATACAGAACCAACGGATAAAAACGTAAACGTAGGCGGCAGCGCAAACCTGAGCGTGGCAGCTAGCAGCGATGCAACACTGAGCTATCAGTGGTATAGCAATTCAACTAACAGCAACGTGGGCGGGACGCCTATCGGCGGTGCAACCAGCGCTTCTTACTCAGCGCCAACTTCCAGCGCAGGTACGACTTACTACTATGTTGTCATCACAAACACAGACAGCAGCGCGACGGGTAACCCAATCGCTACGGCTACCAGTAATGTTTCTACCGTAACTGTGAATGCATTAACCAACGCTTCCACTCCTACTATCGATACTGAGCCAACGGATAAGACTGTGAACGTGGGCGACAGCGCGAACCTGAGCATCGCGGCTAGCGGCAGCGCGACGCTTAGCTATCAGTGGTATAGCAATTCAACTAACGGCAACGTGGGCGGGACGCCTATCGGCGGTGCAACTAGCGCTTCTTACTCAGCGCCAACTTCCAGCGCGGGCACGATTTACTACTACGTTGTCGTGACCAATACGGACAGCAGTGCTACAGGGAACCAAACCGCTACGGCTACCAGTAATGTTGCAACCGTAACCGTGAATGCGTTAACCAACGCTCCCGCTCCTACTATCGATACTGAGCCAACGGATAAAACTGTGAACGTGGGCGACAGTGCGAACCTGAGCATCGCGGCTAGTGGCGATGCAACACTGAGCTATCAGTGGTACAGCAATTCAACCAACAGCACGGTTGGCGGTACGCCTATCGGCGGTGCGACTAGCGCTTCTTACTCAGCACCAACTTCCAGCGCGGGCACGACTTACTACTACGTTGTCGTGACCAATACAGACAGCAGTGCTACAGGGAACCAGACTGCTACGGCTACTAGCAATGTAGCAACCGTAACCGTGAATGCATTAACCAACGCATCCACTCCTACTATCGATACTGAGCCAACGGATAAAACTGTGAACGTAGGCGACAGTGCGAACCTGAGCATCGCGGCTAGTGGCGATGCAACACTGAGCTATCAGTGGTACAGCAATTCAACCAACAGCACGGTTGGCGGTACGCCTATCGGCGGTGCGACTAGCACTTCTTACTCAGCACCAACTTCCAGCGCGGGCACGACTTACTACTACGTTGTCGTGACCAATACAGACAGCAGTGCTACAGGGAACCAGACTGCTACGGCTACTAGCAATGTAGCAACCGTAACCGTGAATGCATTAACCAACGCATCCACTCCTACTATCGATACTGAGCCAACGGATAAAACTGTGAACGTAGGCGACAGTGCGAACCTGAGCATCGCGGCTAGTGGCGATGCAATACTGAGCTATCAGTGGTATAGCAATTCAACCAACAGCAACGTGGGCGGTACGCCTATCGGCGGTGCGACTAGCGCTTCTTATTCAGCACCAACTTCCAGCGCAGGTTCGACTTACTACTACGTTGTCATCACAAACACAGACAGCAGCGCGACGGGCAATCAGGCCGCTACAGTTACAAGCAATGCAGCTGGCGTAACGGTTAATGCACTAATCGCACCTGATCAACCGCAAAATCTTGTTGTCCTAGGCGGCGATCAACAAGTCACCTTGAATTGGAGCCCTTCAGCAGGTGCGAGCTATTACGATATTTTTATAGCAAATGCTTCCGGGCAGTACAGCAATACCCCTATCGCAACAGTGACAGGCACTAGCACAATTGTGCAAAATCTAAGCAACGGCACAGCTTATTACTTTGTTGTAAAAGCAGGCGGTACAGGCGGCTTGAGCCTTCCTTCCAATGAAGCAAGCACGACTCCAGCTACCGTTGCCACAGCTCCAACGAACGTCACCGCAGCAGCAGGGAATGGGCAGGCAACTGTTTCCTTCACCGCCCCAGCAGACAACGGCGGGAGCTTAATAACAGCGTATCAAATAACCGTTTCCCCAGGAAACGCAACGGTTACTGGAACAGCCAGCCCTATCACCATTACGGGCTTAACAAATGGTACGAGCTATACTTTTACCGTCAAGGCGCTTAACGCTGCTGGCGAAAGCACAGCTTCTACTGTCTCTAATGCGGTCACGCCATTTACTTCAACTAGCAATAGTGGCAGCGGTGGATCTTCAACTGCTGTACAGCCAACAGATTCGACAACTACCCGTAACGGTGTTGAAGTATGGATCAATGGAAAGGTTGAAAATATCGGCACTTCCATCACTAGCATCATCAACAACCGTTCTACCACGACCATTATAGTTGATCAAAAAAGTCTGGAGCAAAAACTTGCTGAGGAAGGCAAGTTTGCTGTCGTCACGATTCCGGTAAGCAGCCAATCTGATGTCATTATCGGTGAAATTAATGGCCAGATGCTTAAAACGATGGAAGATTATCAAGCGACTCTTGAAATCAGAACAGATCGTGCATCCTACAAAATTCCCGTTTTGCAAATCAACAGCAGCTTTGTTTCTGCCCAGCTAGGCAATGCCCTATCTTTGCAGGACATTAAAATTCAAATTACAATATCCACGCCAACAGCTGATATGAAAAATGTAGTAAACAATGCTGTGGCTAAAGAAGGACTCACGCTCGCCGCTCCTGCCATTGAGTTTACTGTCAAAGGCATCTACGGCAATAAAGCCTTTGAGCTTACCAAATTCAATACTTATGTACAGCGCTCAATCGCTATACCGAGCGGCATTGACCCGAACAAAATTACAACGGGAGTTGTCGTTGAGCCGGATGGAACGGTGCGCCATGTGCCGACAAAGGTCGTCCAAGAGAATGGAACCTATTTTGCACAAGTAAATAGCCTAACCAACAGTACGTATGCGATTGTTTGGTATCCTTTTGAGTTTAGCGATGTCACGCAGCATTGGGCGAAAAAGGCAGTCAACGATATGGGCTCGCGAATGATTATTGAAGGAAATGAAAATGGCCTCTTTAATCCCAATCGCGACATTACTCGCGCAGAGTTTGCGGCCGTAATCGTCCGTGGACTAGGCTTGCGGCTTGAAAACGGTACAGCTTCATTTTCAGATGTATCCGCTTCGGATTGGTACAGCTCCGCCATTCATACCGCTTATGCCTATCATTTAATCGATGGATTTGAAGATGGCACGTTCCGTCCGAACGATAAAATAACACGGGAACAAGCGATGGTCATTATCGCCAAAGCCATGACGCTGACGAATTTGAAAGCCCAGCTTGCGAATGAGGCGGCAGCACAAACTCTTCTTCCTTATAAAGATGCAGCGAATGCTGCTGAATGGGCGAAAAATGGCATAGCCGACAGCGTGCTAGCAGGCATCGTAACTGGAAGAACCAGCACCGAGCTGGCTCCTAAAGCTTTTATTACCAGAGCTGAGGTCGCCGCCATTATGCAAAGACTGCTGCAAAAATCGAATCTGATTCAATAATTAAAATTAGACTGACAAAGGGCTGCCATCCAAGTCATCCACGATGACTTAAGGGCAGCCCTTTTCTATTTTGCGGCACCGCTGGTTGTTGATCCTAAGAGCTGTCCATTATAATTGAATGTATAAGCATTAAGCAGCTCGGCATTTATTGAGAAAGCAGGTTTCAGAGGATGAACGTACATGATCATATCGTGATATGGAATTATACCTATTGCAAACTGCTGGATGTTCGCCGCATTGTTGTGAAAGCGGGAGAAGCCACTCGCCCCTATAAAGCGCCTGCCAGCCTGTTTATTATGTGTATTCGTGGAAGCGCACAGGTACAAGTCAACGGGGAATTGCATCATTTAAACCGTTTTAAGATTTTGCATATCGGTAAAGGAGCAGCCATTGATTTTCAGGCTAGTGAGGACGGCCTTGAATATTATAGTGTTTTTTATAAAGCGACGATTCCGCAGCCTGCGCCGCAGCCCATTATTCAGCTTGCTGAACGGCTGCGCCCTTTTCACACGCTATATGAATTTGCGCCTGCCCATCCTGTCGTTTTATACCGCTGCTTGACCGACATGTACAAGGAATGGAACAAGGCGGAGGCACTTGGACAGCTGCATGCCAAAAACCTGCTTTTCCAGTTCGTCCACGAACTTTTAAATCAATTGAAAGTACAGGGCACTTATTCAGAAAAGCGCGATTTAGCCGCGCAAATCATTGCTATTATTCAGAAGCAATATGCCGAGCCCATCACCCTTGAGTCTTTATCCGAAAGCCTGAATTACAGCGTCCCTCATTTATCCTCCTATTTTAAAAGCCGGACGGGTGTTAGCCCCATTGATTATTTGATCAAAGTCCGCATTGACAGGGCTGCTGCTCTGCTGCTTGAAACCGATGCCACGTTAAGCGAAATAGCGGCTGGCGTCGGCTATCGCGACCCCTATTATTTAGGCAGGCTGTTTAAAAAATATAAAGGCGTCTCTCCCTCCCTATTCAGAGCGGAGCATTCTGCAAATAAACGGGTAGAAGATTGTCCTTCTACAATCATGAGATCCTCCATTGCCCCTCCAAAAACGCTCCGCTATACTAATGTAGCTGATAACGATTATCAACGGAGCAAAGAGGGAGAGTCTATTATGTTTAGAGAATTAAAGCCGTCCATGGCGGCGGTATTACTACTCAGCTTTATGCTGCTTCTCAACGCTTGCGGAACACAAGCGTCTAGCAATAATGCTGCTGCTGGAGCAGCAAGCTCTACAGAACCGAGCAGTACGCCTCAAGCAACGGCTAGCCCCGTGCCTGAGCAAGAAGGAACCAAAATCGTATCGACCATTATGGGCGATGTTGAAGTTCCGCTGCATCCGAAACGCGTAGTGGCTGGAGAATATTTAGGAAGCCTGCTGGCACTCGGTGTGATTCCGGTTGGTACCTCCTCTCACCATCTTTCAAATCCTTATTTAAGCGATGCTTTAAAGGAGGTAGAGGATTTGGGAGACGGTAACGGCAGTCTAGAGAAAATTCTTTCGATAGAGCCAGATCTGATCATTATGGATGACATGTATACTGAAATGAATGATCAGCTAAGCAAAATCGCACCCACTGTTATTATCCCTTATGCTTCGCTTAAATCGGTACATGAGGAAGTTTCCTATTTTGGCGAGCTGCTGGGCAAGGAGCAGGAAGCAACCGCATGGCTTGCCGACTATGATAGCCGTATCGCAACAGCGAAACAAAAAGTGCTTGAGGTCATTCCGGCAGAAAGCACGTTCTCCGTCTTGGAATGGATCGGGAAAGACGTTTCGGCGGTCGGCGCCAACTATGGCAAAGGCGGACAGCCCATTTACAATGTATTTAGCTTTAAGCCTCCTGCTGAAGTAGCTGCTGAGATAGGCGATCCAGGCTGGGCAACCCTATCTAATGAGGTATTGCCTAAATATGCCGGGGATTATATCGTGCTCACGACCGACAGGCAGTCCATCGACGATCTCAAAGCAGACCCGATCTGGAGATCTCTTGACGCCGTCAAAAATAACCGGGTATTTATTTGGAGCAAAGAGCGTTCCTGGTACTGGGACCCGATTGCTATCCTGACCCAAACGGAAGAGCTTGCTGATTGGCTTGTAAGTACGAAATCATAATTTAATGGCGTTTAGAAAATAGGTAATGGGGTGAAATATTTGCTCCATAAAAAAAACACAGCAACGGCGCGAAATGTGCCTTGCTGTGTTTTTTTATTTTATGTGACAAGCTCCGAATGAACCATGGTAGAGCTACCGGGCTCCCAGTACCAATTGCCATCAGTTGCTTTACTTACATCCTGCAACTCATAGCGCCGAGTAAATTCTTTCGTCGTCCCTTCACTATTTTTCACCGTAGAAACATAATATACTTTTGCTTTATTCGGCTCATATGAAACTATCGTGGCTTGCTCCACACTGAACTATTATTGAAGCTTAATTTGCGTTAACTCACTGTAATTCAGATCATCCATCCAACCTTTCTTATAGTTCTCGCCAAAAATAAAGTACGGACTATGCCCGACTCCCCATAACGTCCCATCTTGTTTTAAAAATAGGGTTTTGCTAGTATCCGCGAATACGTCTCTTACCGGAGACAAATCCGTAATTTTCGTTGGTTTCTCCACCGCCTCGCCAATCGAGAGCATACCAAGCTCTCCGGCGATATTTTCTCCCCAACCATATAAAGCTCCCTTATCATCAATTGCAAAAAAATGATATTTTCCAGCTACAGTTTTCACGATACGGCTTAAACCTTCAATCTGCTTTGGTGACTTGGCAAAATAATAGCTGCTTCCAAAAATACTTTCTCGCAGCTCATCCCACCCCCACACCGTGCCATCTTTCTTAATAGCGAGTACGGCTGTATTGTTCATTTCAATGCTGGTAATATCGGAAAGCTCTTTAATATGAATAAGCTCGGAGCTGTCAGGATTCGTCTTCCACACCGTACCATCATTTTTCAATACAGCTGTAAAGGTAAATCCGATTTTAACCTCTTTCACATTGCTCCACGGCAACTTAACAGGGCTTGGGTGGATAATCTTATTGATATCGTATTCCTCTCCCAATTTCCCATTGAAGTTTGACCCCCAAGCATATACTTCTCCTAAATCATTTATTGCCATGACAGCCGAATTATGATTTTCTATAGCTGATATTTTCTCTAGCCCCTCCACTTGCTGGGGAATGCGGGTCACCTCATATTTTTTCAAGCCATTGCCCCAACCGCCTGCATTATTAAATCCCCACACCCAGACTGTTCCGTCATTTTTCAAAGCAATACCAAGGTCGCCATCCAGCTTGACCTGTTTAATATTTTCTAATATTTTCATAGGTTTCTCATAATATTCCCCCCATGTCCATAACTGCCCGCCTGCTGTTACAAGCGCAATTTCTCCATATATACTTGCCGTTTTAATTGAATCGGTTATGAAGGGCTCTGTATTGGACCAAATCCCCAGCTTTTTCGTGTGCGCTTCCTCTTGGAGAGGTAGAAGCTGTGCTTTCAGGTAGGGATCTTCATTAACTAAAGAGCTTTTAGCGTACCCTCGGCTCACCAGCTCTTGGTTAACAATCGTCCCATCGTCCTTATATACCAAAGCCCACAGATTCTTATTACTATCCCGCCCACTTCGAAAATCTACCTTAACCTTTGTACCGATTGGCAGCATAGCCTTTAAATATTCCGTTGCCTCCATACTATTTCGAATGGGAGAAAGCCCCGAAAGCCGGACTTGTTCGGTGACCAACTCCTGCTCCGTATTTATATATTTTAATGCCACATACAGGCCATCAAAAACCTCAACAATCTCAGCATCTATCTTTGGAGCGGATTGTATTTGCAGCGTAAGATTCGTTTTATCCCACATCAGCTTGGCTCCAAAAGCCTCCGCCGCAATCCGTACAGGAAACATCGCTGATCCGTCTACCCATTCCCCTGGCAGCGTAAGCGATACAGGATCCTCGTTAATAAAGGCCTGTTGTTCCCCCATCTGGTATGACAATATTTGATCAGCTTTGGAAGCGATAAATATTTTATAACCGTTGTACCAAACAAGCTCCGCCCCGAGCGCTTCAAAGATCATTTCCGCTGGTACCATTACACTTCCTTTTTGCAGAGCAGGAGCAGTTTCAGAGATAAGAGGAACTCCATCAAGCAATATCTTTATTTCTCGTGTATCTTTTGCACCGTAAGCTGCTGGAGCCAGCAAGCCTAAGCATAAAAATCCTATTACCAATACGACTATCTTCTTCATATACTTCTCTCATCCCCTATTATCCGCTTCATATAATATTGTGATTATCGGCATAATGTAACAGCTGATATAGATACAGCTTATAAAAAAAACAGCCTTCGGCAGAATGCCGAGGCTGTTTTGCATTTGAGATAAAATCTATCAACGATTTTCCTAAAGCAAGGTGCTTATTTCTGCAGCTGGGCTACCTTCTCAATCATCTCATCAACCGCTTGCTCCGCCAAATAAGGGCCGAAGTTCCATTTATCGCGGGTTACGTTGATAATCCGATTATTTTTGATCGCAGGGATGGATTGGTATAGCGGCTCCTGGAACAGCTTATTCATGCCGACCAGTTCCTCGTCGGTCATTTGCGTGAAGAAATAGTCGGCTGGGCGATCCGCTAGCGATTCCATGGAAAGTGCGGCTCCGCCATCCGAATATTGCTTGAACTGCTCCGGCATTTGGTAGCCGAAATCCTCATAAATTAATTTGCCAAGCGTACCGCCTTCGCCTCCAAGAAATAGCTCTCCTTGGTAAAGAATAAAGGTGATAGCCGTTTCGCCTGGCGTCACTTTTACTTCAAGCTGATCGCGGACGCTTTGCAGCTTCGCTTCAAATTTCGTAATCCACGCTTCCGCCTCTTGCTTGCGGTTCATAATATCGCCCATGTCCCGCAGCGTATTGATGATATCTGGATCGCCGCCCCATGAGACAGCTACCGTTGGCGCGATCTTTTCAAACTGGGTGTACGCAGCTGCGTCATGGTATTCCGGCAAAATAATCAAATCCGGCTCGAGCGCAGAAACGGCCTCGACATTGCCAAGCCCTTCACCAATGCTAGCAACGCCTGCCAGCTCTTCTGGATAATGATCAAGCACCGCCTGATCAACCCCAACCGGTTGTATGCCAAGCGGCAGCAAATAACCGCCATAAGTGATAACAACCACTTTGCTAGGGCTCGATGGAATTTCCACCTCACGTCCAAGTGCATCCTTATACATTCTTGTCGTTGCTGCTGGTGATTCCGCTGCTGTATCAGCCGTAGCAGTTGCAGCTGGCTGAGCATTGCTTCCTTGTGCGCTCTGCTGCGGCTCTGCAGCTGTACCGCCACATGCAGCGAGCAGCAGCGACAAGCTAAATAATAATGTTACGGCAAAAGATGGCTTAAAACCTAACCTCATTTCATTCACTCTCCAAGCGCTATATTGATAATCATTCTCGCTGTTACCAATATAGCTTTGTCCAGCTTGAGGGGCAATGTGCGATTCGGGCATCATTTTTGGACGAATTGAACCTATTGAGCCCAAATTAAGCTTTTTAAACTGTGTAGGAGTTACACCTGTCAGCTTCTTAAACAGGCGGCTGAAATAATAAATATCGGTATAGCCCACCTTTTCAACAAGGCTGCGAATCGGCGTATCCGTCTCCGTGAGCAGATATTTGGCTCGATTGATCCGAGTTTGCATCAAATATTCCATAGGGCTGCAGCCGAATTTGCGCTTAAACACCCTTGCTAGATAATGCGTGCTGTAATGGAACTTCCCAGCCATCGTTTCCATCGTTACCGTTTTATGAAAATACTCGTGAATGTACTCAGCGATTTGCTCTGGTAAATCTGGTACTGCTGCTTCAGCTTTCACCATTTGCAGTTGGCGAAACTGTTCCACCACGAATTGGTAGAATACTCCCGTTACCTGCAGCCGATCCAGCTCCTCGCTGCTTGCCCAAAGCTGAGACATCTGCTCCAGCAACGACAGCAGCGACATAGCATGCATCACCTCAAAGGCATAGCGCCTCCCGAACACATCCTGCTGCTCTAGATCACCATGCCTTACTTGATTGCCTATCATGGCCAGCGGTTTATACAAAATTAAATAATAGTCAAACGGCTCATCCCCACACCATATGCTCAGGTTGGCGCCTTTTCCACTATGCAGCAAATAGCCATTATCGCAAGGAGCTTCTAGCTCCTCCATTACCAGCCTCGCATTGCCTTGATTGGCATATACAAAAGCGTTTGCAGGAAGCCGATAGGCTAACCGCGTCTCTCCCGGCTTCAACGTAAGATGGCGAATATCCAGCACTTGAACAGGCCTTTGGTTCCATAATTGGATAATCTCCTGCCATTCCATAAAAACACCTCGAAACGAAAATAAATGCTGAAACTGCATCCTTTATTATAAAGGATAACATCCAAGCAGCAAGTACGTCAGCCCTATTGCTTTTCTTTTTGCCGATTGGGTTTTCAATAACTTAAATATGGTTTCAATGCTCCATTTTCATTAAGGATTTAGCAAGCCGATCCATTGTGAAATCCTCGATTTGTAAAGAAATTATAAATATAAAACGGATACATTTTTTAGGCAGGCGAAAAGCAAATAATTATCTGTTTCATGTACATTATTTAGTTAATTATCCCGATAAATATACTACATACATAAAAACTTGGGATAGAGACAAGCGTAAACGGCTAAAGCTGCCCTCTGGCAGCAAGGCTACTGTTTCGCGCTGAAATATAAGAATGAATAAGTATGAAGCTTATACATTCTTATATTTAAAAAAACCAAAGGAGACCATACGTATGTTTAAGCGAGTGGAGAATGAACTGGAGCTAGCGATGTTTAATGGTGTTTGGACAACTGTCTGGAGGGAAAAAGGATTTGATCTTGAGTTTTCCGCTCAAGCACTTGAGCGACTTATGATTGTCACGATGGAGGGACATTATGTAGGCACGGCTGAGATTAAGCCGTATAGTGCTGCAAGCACGATTAACGAAGCCGGAATCTTTCAGGAGCACCCGGAGCTGATATGCGCACAGGGAAAAATCGCGGAAATTGACAAAATAGCCTTATTAAAACCGTATCGTGGGCAACAATACATATCTGAGCTGCTCTCCTCCCTTGTCTATACGGCGGAGGAACGGCAGATCAAATATTATGTTTCGTTGCTGGAGCCTGTATTTTTAAGAGCATTGCGGGTTACTTTCAAGGTGCCGCTAGAGAGGCTTGGAGAGAAGGTGTTTTATAAAGGAGATTATGTGGTTCCAATGGTATTAAATGTGGAGCAGATTTATTCGAATAAACAAAAATATGCTTGGCTTTCCTATTCGCAGCAGGCCGCTTTCTCTGCACATGCTAGCAACGCAAGCGTCTAGAACTGAATCGGCTTAGCTGTACAACTTATAAAAAGGTGGATTTACGTATGAAGAGAGTACTAACGGAGCTTGATAAGCGGAACCGATTGTTAATCAAAATTCTTTGGGGCGTGCTCGTGCTGGGAGTGGCCACAGATATTGTCATCGGTCTGGATAAAAATATGATTTTTTTTCTTGCCTCCGTTGGAGGTGTAACGAGTGCTATCGTCACTTTTATGACTTATAGAGGCATCCTTACAGACTATATTAAGTATATGGTTCCGTGCATTTTAACGCTAGTTGTCTCCTTTCTTATCATTTCCGATCCGAATCCAGTCGTAAGCACTTATCTTATTGTTTATGTTAATCTCGCAATCATTACCTTGTACGCCGATTATCGGCCTATTGTTTTCACAGGCATACTGGGAGCAGCGCTGAGCACCTATTTATTTATGAATCCTGTGCTTCAGCCTAAGCTATTCCCCGGAGAATCACTCGCCTATTTGTATTTGTATTTAATGTTTGCAACAGGGGCTCTGGCATTCTCGGCCAGCTTCACCCAGCGGCTGCAGAAGCAGGTCACAGACAAGCAGCGCGAGGCAGTAGCCTCCAAGGATATGGCGGAGGCGCTGCTTACCAAGCTGGAATCCTCGATTCTAGTGCTTACCGAATTCAGCAGCAGCCAGCAAGCGACGGTTCGTTCAACCGGAGAAATCTCCAAGGAGGTGACGATGACCTTCTCGGCCATGTCGGCTGCCATTGAGACCCAGACGGGAACCATTATGAATATTAGCGATACGACGCAGATCATAGACACAGCCGTCAAGCGCTTGCTTGATGGAACGGAAATGCTGCGACAATATTCAGCGGACAATGCTGCGTTGACCGTGGAAAATCGGGATCAAATGGCTGCATTATCAGAGGAGATTGAGCGTGTTAGAGCGATCATCCTGCATACAGTCGACATGATGAACCAGCTTAATGAGCAAAATGATCGGGTAAGCTCGATTGTCGGAACGATCGGCGATATTGCAGAGCAAACGAATCTGCTGGCGCTTAATGCCGCCATTGAAGCAGCACGGGCAGGCGAGCATGGCAAAGGCTTTGCAGTCGTATCCGACGAGGTACGAAAGCTTGCTGATAATTCAAGAGCTGCGACACAAGAAATTACGACGATTTTATCCGGCATTCGTTCGCAAATCAGCGCCGTTCACCTGCAGGTAACAAGCGGACAAGCAGCAGCGACAACCAGCAGGGATGTTTCACGCCAGGTACAGCAGCTTATTGATCGCATCAGCGAAAATATGGAGCTCGTGAGGCAGCACTCTGATACAGTAGGCAGTTCTGCGGGTGATCTGCATGAGCGTTATGCAAGCATGGCCGATGAGATGGTCAATATTGCGGCTACGACTGAACAGAACATGGCTTCCGTTGAAGAGGTACATGCTAGCATGGAGACGCAGGATGTGAAGATCCATGCGATGGTGCAGGAGTACGGCCAGCTAGATCAGTTGTTGTCAGAGCTTAAGGCGATGGTAGCAAAGCAGTAGGCTGATATGAGAAGTAACCGTAATAGTGTAGGCAAAGCCGATGATTCGGCTTCTGCCCACTTTACCCAACGGAGCACTCTCCCTTCTTACGCGTCTTCTTCCCGAACACCAAGCGCCAGATTTTTTTCTCTGAACTTGCTATTATGCGAGGATACATAAGCAACCTCGTCGGCTTTTGGCTCCATATACAGCTTGGCGCTGTTCACGGCAAAGGCCGCATCGGTAAACGCTCCGGCAATTAAATAAAGCTTTGATTCGTAATCTACAAAATCTCCGGCAGCAAAAACACCCGGTATATTCGTAGCCAGCTTGCTGCTTACCTTTACTCTACGAACGCCAATATCCAATCCCCATTCACGAATAGCTCCACAATCACTCTTCAAGCCATGATTTACAATTACGGCATCTACGTCCAACGTTTCTGTCTCTCCGCTTTCCACCTGACTGATAGTCACCTGATGGATTGCTTTACCATCCTTGCTATGCAGCTGAGTAACCGCATATGGCGTTTTAACATTAACCATGGACTGTCTCATCCGCACAACATTTTTCTCATGTCCGCCAAATTGCTCGCGGCGGTGTATAATCGTAACGCTGGCCGCCAACTGCTCCAGCTCATTTGCCCAGTCTACCGCCGAATCCCCGCCGCCGGATATCAGAACATGCTTGCCACGAAATGGTTCAAGCTCCTGCACCGTGTAATGGAGATTGCTCACCTCATAACGATCTGCTCCTTCAATATCGAGCTTCGACATTTTCAGAATGCCGTAGCCGATCGTGAGAATGACCGTTTTCGTCCAATGCGTCTCTCCCGATTCCGCTGTAAGGAGAAAGGTTCCGTCCTCCAATCGATCCAGACCGACAATCTGCTGTCCAAATACAAGGGTCGGATCGAAAGTTCGCGCTTGCTGTGCCAGCTGCGCAATCAATTGCCTGCATAGGATCGGCGTCACTCCGCCAACATCCCAAATCATTTTTTCCGGATAAATCAGCATCGTTCCACCAAGCTCTTCCTTGGCTTCAATCAGCTTTGTCTTCATATCGCGCATACCGCTATAGAAGGCCGCGTACATGCCAGCCGGGCCCCCGCCGATTATCGTTACATCGTATAACTCTGTGGATTGTGTCACTCTGCTTCCTCCAATCTATGACTTCGATTTCTCGATCAGCCAATTTGCCAGCTCTTCAACCTGAGACAGCATTGCGATCGGATCTTGGAACCATGATTGATCCTCTGTCCACAGAAATACACGATCATTTTTTATTGCATCCAATTGGCTCCATAACGGATTAGACTTATATTCATCCATTGCTTTCGGACTGGTCAGGACAACATAATCACCAGCGAAATCGCCCAGCTTTTCCAGCGAAATTGGGTAATATTTCTCCTTCATAATTTCTTTAGTTAGTCCTACTGGCGGATTGAGCCCCAATGCCTCATAGATTGCACGTCCGCCGCGGCCAGAAATAATACCGAAGACGTAAATCGATTTATCCTGGTCTTCAAGCACGCTCACCGTCGCATCCTCAGGAAGCGCCTGTTTCACCTTTGCTTTTGCGGCAGCTATACGAGTATCGTAATCGTCCAGCCAAGCGGTTGCTTTTTCCTGAACGCCCAGCAGCTCGCCGAAATAGTTTATTTCCTCATGAACATTTTTGAATTTATTATAGGGAACGCTCACTGTCGGTGCTATTTTACTGAACAATTCATATTTCTCTTGATCACTTGTCAATGTGATAATCAGATCGGGCTCCATTTCCATGACCTTTTCAATGGAATCCCCCACATTTTCAACGCCATCGATCTTATCCTTTAAATACGGGTTTTGCATAAGCCACTCGGATGAACCGATCGGATTCGCACCTAAAGCGACGAGAGATCCCAGATAGTCTATTGCTACGATTCGCTTAGGATTTACTGGTATCGTAACATCCCCAAACACGGTGGATACCGTTTTAGTTGTTTCGGTTGGTGCTGAGCTCGCTTGATTTGTGCTGCCTTGCTGGCCATCAGCGGCTCCTCCTTGAGCAGCATCTGCTGGCTGTACGTTCGCCGGTTGGCTTCCCCCGTTTGCTGTCGCCGTCGTCGTATTCGTGCCTCCTGTGCCGCAAGCGCTTAGCAGCAGCATGAGACAAAGCAATAAAGTTGCTGTCATAGATGTTTTCGTACCTCTGTACAACGTAAAATCCCCCTCTAGTTTATATTGATAATGATTTTCATACTCATCACCAATATATCGTTGAGCGACACGTTTCACAATGGAGGATGTTAACGATTTTTTTGCAGAATATTGTATCTTGCCGCCGGCAAGCTTGCGTTTTTTGTACTGGCCGGGAGCTACGCCCACATGCTTTTTAAACATCCGATTGAAATAAAACATATCGGGATAGCCCACAGAAGCGGCAACCTCCTGCAAGGTAGCATCCGACGTCAACAGCAGTTCCTGCGCTTTGTCCATTCTTAGCATGATGAGAAAGTTGATTGGACTGTTTCCCGTCTGCTCCTTAAACTTTCTGGATATATATTGCGGACTATAATTTAGCAGCTGCGCCAGCGATTCAATCGTAATATTGTGCTGATAATTGTCCGTCATATAACGAATGGCTTGCGCCGATAAATCTGGACTGTCCGTCTCCAAGCCCTGCCGTTGTATTTGCCACAGCAATTCATACACAAATTGATAGAACAGCGATTTGGCATGCAGCCTTTCCAGCGTATTCGGCCTACTCCATTCACGATGCATCCGCTTTACCTTGTCCAGCAATTCAACCGGATATTGCGGTGTAAAATCATATTGCTGTTGAAACGGATTTTCCCGTTCCATAAGAAGCTGCAGCTCGCGCCGGAAAGGTGGCACTAATGACGCTTTATACAAAATTAAATAATATTCAAATACATCCTCTGCTTCGATCTCCAGCCGGGCTCCTTTGCCGCCATGAAGCACATGAAACCGCCGGACCATGCTAAAATGGCCATCCAATGAAACCTTTGCACTGCCTCGCGCCGTCAACAAGAACGCACTCGCGGGCAAGTCATAAGCCGGCAGCTTCTCATTAAATTCCATCCTGATATGACGAACATCCATCATTCGAACTAACGCGTGGTTCCATAACAAGATATGATCTTCTATACTCATCGTACCGTTTCAATTCCTCTCCTCAGTTTCCCGTATGCTGAATCGCTCTATGAGATAACTGTCGCAACAACTCCCTCTATTATAAATGATAATGATTCTCTCTCATAGATTATAAGTTTTCAACCACTACGGTGCTGCCAAAATCTTCACTAAACAACAGCTCGATTAATTTTGCCGCCGTGTATTCAGGTGTTTGCAGCTTGCCCTCTTCCGCGATTTGAATGAATTGATCAACATAGGGAAAGTCCGCTTTGGATACCGAACGCATCTCCGCTTGCATTTGGGTATCGATCATCCCCGGATAGACGGACACGACCTTGGCTGGATATGGCTGAACCGTCTGCTCCAAGCTCACACTTTTTGAAAAAGAGTCCAGACCCGCTTTCGAAGTGCTGTAACAGCTTTGCGAAGGCAGCAAATAGCGGGCAGATCCGGAGGAAATATTCATAATCCGCTTCTCTACTTGATAGTCCCTTGCACGCTTGAGGAAATTCGCAGTCATAATCATTGGTGCCAGCAAATTGATATTTGCATTTTCAATGATGCTTTGAGCTGAATTTTGTTCGATGGGTGCCACCGGAGCCAGCATGCCCGCATTATTAATTAAATAGAGGCCTGTAATCTCTCTATCCTGCGGAATCATGCTGAATAGCTCCGTAAACATATGCTCAATATGCAGCAAATGATTCAAATCGAAAGGATAATAGGTCATACTCGTCTTTTTCTGAATCGACCGCTCTATTAGCTGTTCATTTTCCGCCCGCGATAGGCAAAATAAATGATGCCCCTCTGCCAACAGCTGATTCGCAAGTTCCTCGCCAATGCCTCTAGATGTGCCCGTAATGAAAAAAACTTTCATTCGTTATTCCCCCTTAACGTCTAGCAATACACTATTGACCGTTTCCTTCCATACTTCATGGTACTCCATCGCAACTTTCATCATCATGCATCGGGATAAATTATCAATAACCAAGGCCAGCATATGGGCTTTGTATACGACATTTTGCGGTGCTACCACTCCCAGCTCCACACCCTTCATCAATAGATCATGGAAGCCGTTCAGAAAATTTTGCTGCATATTTCCGAGAAGTGACCGGTACAGCTCGTCGCGCTCCGCAAGCAGCATATATTCACTTAACACCCTTAAAGAGGCGGCATGCTCTTTGCTCCCATCGGGAAGCATCTTCAAGCCGCCTTCATACAAGGCTTTCCTGAAATCCTCTGCCGCAGCAAAATCCGCCTGAAAATAGCTTTCGAAATAATGATTTTCAAAAAGATGCGAATAAATCCGGCTGACCAGCTCTTCCTTTGTCGAAAAATGATAATAAATCGACGGCTTCGTAATGCCGACTTTACCCGCAATCATGCTTAAGCTTGTTCGTTCGATACCATGCTCGGCAAAAAGCTCAAAAGCCGCCTCTATAATTTGATTCGATGTAAGCTCCTTCTTCTTCAAGGCATTCCGCTCCTTTCTTCATCCATCCTGCTGGAAATGATTATAAGCGACAGGAAAACAGCCTGTCAATAATTTAACTACCGATAGTTAAAAAATATTGAAAAACGGCAACCGCTGCAATTGCAGGACTTTAGAACGATTTGTCGAAAATAATATTTCAATCGAATACTACACTCATCGCAAAAAGGACGTGGTTCAGCATCATGAAAGATATATCCCGTTTACAAAGCAAGCTTGCGCATCAGCTTTACAAACGAGTTCAGCTAAGCCTGCTCATTTGCTTTATGCTGTTCAATTCTTTTGCCGGCATTGCTCTAGCAGCATCCCCAGATGCTCCTAACGCTGTGGGCGGCGAAGAAAGCATTACGGTCAGCCATTTCACCTCTGGCGCTACACTAAAGCTTTATTTGGTCAATGGCACTTTAAAAGCTACGGAGACAAACGTTATTACTACTACCTATACCTTCAACGAAGTCGAACCAAACCCCATCTATTATTATGTGACCCAAACCGTTGGCGGGGAGGAGAGCATCAATTCCAGCTTCATCAATTCCAGCCTTAGAACACCTGATGCCAGTGCTGGCATTGGCTATGTCGACATTGCCAATGTCCATCCGAACGCAGCCATCACGCTATACACTTCAAGCGGCAGCCCCGTTTCCAGCTCCCCCATTGATCAAGGCGGCGGCGTTTTCCGTTTTGACGGACTGACGGCAAGAAGCGATTATTATGCCGTGCAGAGCGTTAATGGCGTGATAAGCAATGCTAGCAGCACCGTGACCGTACAGCCTTACATTCCTGCTGCTCCAACAGCAGCCAGCAGCGAAGAAAGCATAACGGCAAGCGGCTTCGATTCGGGTGCGACCTTAAAGCTTTATTTGACTAATGGCTCCTTGCAGGCTACGGCAACGAGTGTTACTGGTTCTGCCTATAGCTTTAGCGATGTTGAGCCAAACTCCCTCTACTATTATGTGACTCAAACCGTCGGCGGGGAGGAAAGCATCAACTCCGGCTTCATTAATCCGAGTTTAAGGACACCTGTTGCCAGCGCCGGCATCGGCTATGTGGACATCAGCAATGTTCATCCGAACGCAACGCTCACCCTGTATACCTCAGGCGGCAGCCCTGTTTCCAGTTCGCCTATTGATCAGGGCGGCGGCATTTTCCGCTTTGACGGACTAATGGCAAGAAGCGATTATTATGCCGTGCAGAGCGTTAACGGCGTGACTAGCGCTCTCACCAGCATCGTAACCGTGCAGCCTGACATTCCCGCTGCTCCAGCAGCAGTCGGCGGCGAGGAAAGCATTACGGCGAGCAGCTTCGAGCCGGGTGCGACCTTAAAGCTTTATTTGACCAACGGCTCCTTGCAGGCTGCAGCAACGAGCGTCACTGCTTCTACCTATACCTTTAGCAATGTAGAGCCCAATTCCCTCTCCTATTATGTGACCCAAACGGTCGGAGCAGAGGAAAGCATCAATTCCAGCTTCATTAATTCAAGCCTAAGAACACCTATTGCCAGCGCTGGTATCGGCTATGTGGACATCAGCAATGTGTACCCTAACGCAACCGTTACGCTGTATACCTCAAGCGGCAGCCCCGTTTCCAGTTCGCCTATGGATCAGGGCGGCGGCATTTTCCGCTTTGACGGACTAATGGCAAGAAGCGATTATTATGCCGTGCAGAGCGTTAATGGCGTGAGCAGCGCTCTCACCAGCATCGTAACCGTGCAGCCTAGTATTTCTGCAGCTCCAACAGCAGCCAGCGGCGAAGAAAGCATCACCGTAAGCGGCTTCGAGCCGGGCGCAACCTTAAAGCTATATTTGACCAATGGCTCCTTGCAAGCTACGGCAACGCATGTTGTTAGTCCTTCCTATACGTTTAACGATGTTGAGCCAAATTCACTCTATTATTACGTAACCCAAACGGTAGGAGCAGAGGAAAGTGTCAATTCCAGCTTTATCAATGCGAGCCTGAGAACAACTGCCGCCATTGCCGGGCTCAGCTATGTAGACATTAGCAATGTATATCCGGGAGCAACGGTTACGCTATTTACGATTGACGGCAGCCCTGTCTCCAATATCCCTATTGATCAAGGGAATGGAATTTACCGATTTGTTGCGCTAGATCCAGGTCGTGAATATTATGCGATACAAAGTATTAACGGCGTGCCAAGCGAGGGCTCTACGATCGTCTGGGTTCCTGCTGTCGCTTCTGCACCAACGCAAGTAACGGCTGCCGCCGGCAACGGTCGGGCTGTAGTCAGCTTTACCGCGCCGGCCAATGATGGCGGCAACACCATTACGAGCTATGAAGTGACCGCCTCTCCGGGCAATATTATCGCAATCGGTACGACAAGCCCGATTACAGTTACAGGTCTCAGCAATGGCACGAGCTATACGTTTACCGTAAAGGCAATTAATGCGGTTGGGAGCAGCTTGGCGTCGGACGCATCGGATGCGGTTACGCCAAGATCGTCGTCAAACAGCAGCAATACAACGACTCCAACTAGCACAGATGCCGATTTGCTGCTTAACGGCAAAACGGTTGATATCGGTACGGTTATCACCACCAAGCTAAACGGACAGACCGTAACGACCGTTGCACTCGATAAAAATAAGCTGGAGAACCAGCTTCAGCAGCAAGGCACGCAAATGGCCAGCCTTTCAGTGAACCGTACATCTGATATTATGATTTTCGAAGGCGATGGCGAGCTGATCAAGAGCTTGTCCAACAAAGGAGTAACGCTGAATATTCAGACGCCGCAAGCTGCTTACTCTTTGCCAGCCGAGCAAATTAACGTCGATGCGCTGTCTGCCCAGCTCGGCAGCCCGCTAGCTTTGAAGGATATTAAAATAATCATTAAAATAGGCGCGCCATCGGCTGCTCAAAGAAGTGCAGCGGAAAGTGCGGCAGCCAAACAAGGCTTTACGTTAGCCGTGCCTCCGTTTGAGTTTATCGTGCAGGGCACGTATTTGGGAAAATCGGTTAATGTCACAAAATTTAATGCTTATGTAGAGCGGATGCTCACTCTTCCTGATGGAGCAGACATTAGCAAAATTACAACTGGAATCGTCATCGATCCAGACGGCACAATCCGCCACGTCCCAACGATGATTATAGAGAAGGACGGCAAGGCTTATGCAAAAATCAACAGCTTGACCAACAGTATGTATTCCGTTATCTGGAATCCGGTTGCGTTTAGCGATGTCCAAACGCATTGGGGAAAAGATGCGGTTAATGAAATGGGCTCGCGCCTTGTCATTGAAGGAACCGGCAATGGCTTGTTCAGTCCGGCACGCGATATTACCCGCGCCGAGTTTGCTGCCATCCTTGTACGAGGACTAGGACTCCGGCCGGAAAGCGGGGCAGCGCCTTTTTCAGATGTCCCATCATCCGCTTGGTACAGCGGCGCTGTTAGCACCGCTCATGCTTATGGGCTGATCGGCGGATATGAGGATGGAACGTTCCGTCCCAATAGCAGCATTACCCGTGAGCAAGCCATGCTCATGATCGCTAAAGCCATGTCGCTGACGAAATTGAAAGCCCAGCTTCCGGCGCAATCGACTGAGCAGACCTTGCAGGCTTATAAGGATGCGGACAAGGCCTCTGCTTGGGCGCTGGACGGCATCGCAGACAGCGTGCAGGCTGGCATCGTATCAGGCAGAAGCAGCGCAGAGCTTGCGCCAAAGGCTTTTATTACACGGGCTGAAGTCGCCTCAATCATCCAGCGTCTGCTCAAGGCATCCCATTTAATTTAAGAGCAAGTTAAAAAGGTTGCCCTGCTCATGCCTGACAATAGGCGTAAGCAGGGCAGCCTTTTATTTTTGCTTACAGCTTGTGGATTGACAACCGCAGCCAAATCGATTATTTTTGTTGTACATACAAAATAAAAGAAGGAGGAATAGGGATGACAAAACAGCCTCACAACGATTTCGCGCAGCAGGATGATGCTTTTTTGCATAGCTGCATGTATTTCACAACGAACCGCCTGAGCCGGGCTATAACGCGAATGGCAGATGAAGCCTTTGCGACAACTGGACTTGCGCCAGCCTATGGCTATTTGATTCGCCTTGTCGTCGGCAAGCCAGGCATTACGCAGAAGGAGCTCTCGGAGAAGCTGTATATTACCCCTTCCACTCTGACGCGTTTTATAGATAAGCTTGAGGGAAAGCGACTGGTGGAGCGCCAAGTGCAGGGCAAGACCGTGCTCGTCTATCCAACCGACAAAGGCAAGGAGCTAGTACCGTCACTACGCCAAGCTTCACACACACTGAAGGAAAAATATGAAGCGATTCTCGGCAAAGAGCTGGCAGACCAGCTAACCCATAATCATGAATTAGCGAGCGAGCAGCTGGAGCGTTAAAATGTGCATGCCGGTTGTAAAAGCCACTTAAAGCGTGGAACCGGCTATTTCGCATTCTTTTGAGCACACTCGTATTTTTAATATTATGGCCTTATTGAGCATTGCTTTTAATTTTGTATGTACAACAAAAATATAAAGGGAGAGCAATTGATATGAGTCTTATACATTCGCAAGCTGAGCTGCAGCCAAAATCCCGGTTTTATTACGGCTGGATCATTGTACTGCTGACCTTCGCCACACTGCTCGTGTCGGCGGGTATCCGCTCGCTGCCGAGTATCTTGCTTGTCCCGTTTCAAAATGAGTTCCATTGGAGCCGCGGCAGCATCTCCAGCGTCATCTCCATGGGCATATTGCTATACGGCTTAGTGGGGCCATTTTCCGCCTCCATGCTGCTGCGCTTCGGTGTGCGCAAAGTCGTCATAAGCTCGCTCGCGCTGCTTGCCATTAGCCTGGCGGCCACGCCGTTCATCCACGCCTTATGGCAGTTCAACCTGCTGTGGGGGCTGGTCTCTGGCCTTGCTACGGGCATGATGGCGAATGTGCTTGGCGTAACGGTCAGCAATATGTGGTTTGTTAAGCGCAAAGGACTAGTCATTGGTTTGCTGACAGCAAGCGCTGCTACCGGCCAACTGCTGTTTCTGCCCCTTTTTGCAAAAATGACGGCTGATTTCGGCTGGCGCTATGCTATTTTTGCAGCTATAGCGGGCGTTCTGCTCGTTCTCGCTGCTGTAGCCATCTGGATGCGCAACCACCCTTATGATGTTGGTGCCGCTCCCTACGGCTCCAGCGAAATCGTAAAACCAGCCGAATTCACGGGGAACCTGCTTCTGACTCCACTGCGTAATCTCAGGCTGGCTATGAAAAATTCGACGTTCTGGCTGCTCGCCGGCACCTTCTTTTTTTGCGGCTTCTCCACCAATGGCTTGATCGGCACCCATCTAATTGCCGCTTGCGGCGACCATGGCATGCTGGAGGTTGCTGCTGCCGGCCTGCTCGCCATGATGGGTCTGTTCGATTTGTTCGGAACGACGATCTCTGGCTGGCTATCCGACCATTTTGACAGCCGCAAGCTGCTGTTCTGGTATTATGGGCTGCGCGGCCTGTCGCTGCTGTTTCTGCCTTATGCGCTTACTGCGACGCCAGCCATGCTTGTCGTGTTCTCCGTTTTCTATGGCCTCGACTGGATTGCAACGGTTCCCCCGACCGCAAAGCTAGCTGGCGAAACGTTCGGCAAGGAAAGATCCGGCATGATTTTCGGCTGGATCGTCGTTGCCCACCAGCTCGGCGCTTCTACCGCAGCCTATGGGGCAGGGGTTATGCGCGATTGGTTCGGCACCTATTCGCAAGCGTTCTTCATCGCCGGATTTGTATGCTTCTTCGCAGCATTAATGGCGCTGCGCATTAGAAGAAGCCCGGCGGCTGCCGTTCAAGCGGCATAACAGACACGAAAAAACAAGCCATGAACAACGTCTCGACAGACGATGCTCATGGCTTATTTTCAACCTTAGACGCTTTGCTGCACTCTTACTTGAAAAACACCTTGTCCACATTGTATTTCGCTCTTAGCTTATTCACGATATACGTCTCGTAAATTTCTCTATCCACTGGCTCTTCAATGATGCAGACCTCAATCGTCGTCACTTCGTCGCGATGCGGTTTCATTGGGGATACCGAATCTTCAAAATGCTTCTTGATTCTTGGTCTAAGCTTTCTTGCTTTGCCGACAAACAGCAGTTCCTTGCTCTTGTTGTAGAACATGAAGATGCCGCCTTTGTCGCGGGGAATCAGGTGAAAATCAGTAAAGCCATAAATATTGCTCAGCTCAGGAGAAATTTGCTTCTCAATCGTTACATCCGGTGTTGGTATCGTAATATTAATCACGCGCTGCTCACGTCCTCATTCAATATAAGAGTAAATACTACCACAAAACCCGCCGCAACACCATTTCAAATTTCCCCCTTCTTTCTGCCCCTGCTTATTTACGCTGAAAATAAGTATCCATATAATAAAGCATGTTCGCCAGCAGCTTCATGCCGGTTAACATGCTTTTTCTCATTTCGCTTCACAATTATACGCCATTAGCTTCCCTTAGCTGGAATACAGCGAACAATACGTACGCGTGAAATTCCCTGCCAGCAAATCTTCTTTGCGAATATAAAATTGCAACTCCCCGGCATCCCACCAGCAGAAGCCTACATCTTGATCCGAATCAAGAGCTAGCAGCACAAGCGTATCTGCAACCTCCTGCTCAGCTTGTCCTTCATCGCCTCCGAAGTGGTCTGCCAGCTGCTTCATCGCCTTGTCCGGACTGTATTCATAATGCTTGCCCGTCATCAGCATCAGCGCCGCCTCAATCTCGCAGTCGCCATGCTGCGTTGCCGGATAGCCGAACATGACGGCAAGATCGCCATTCTCGCTTCCGCTCAATTCATCGGTTAAATTCTCGTATTCCTCATAATCATGCTCTTCATCTTCTACTAGCTCTTCATCTACATAGCCATAGCCTGGAAGCTCAATCGAGGCTCGGCCCGCTACCTCATAGCCGGTATAGTCCGCATCCTCCAGCGACGTTTCCTCAGGAGCAAAGCGGCGCTTGGCACCTGCAAGCTGCTCGTCTTTCAAATGCAGGACGAAATGGTCAATATGATAAGCCGGCTCATCCACTCCCAAGAAAAAATAAAGCATGCCGCCATGCGATAACCGCGCAGCCGCATCATGCGGTGCCAATTCCTCCATACGCAGCTGTGCCAAAAACGTCATCGGTGTGCCTTCTTTATCAAGCGGCCATTCTATTTCATCAGGAAGATCGGGATCTCCACCAATTCGCGATACGCAGATTTTAGAATAATCCGCTATATTTCGCTTCGCCAAACGTACGCCTTCACGGGCATGTTTCATTAAATAGTCCAAGGCGTGGGTATACTCCTGTTCTTGCAGCAAGTGTTCCAATTTTTCCTGATTTGGTTTTGTTAATGGCATAAAATCAAGCTCCTCATGGAAAATATGTAGACCCTTCGTTTATTGTAATCGATGGCCTACTTCATGCCCATCATTTTCGGAAGTTCATCCAGAAAACGTTCCATTGTAATCGGATCACTTGCGTTCCAGCTAATATCAGCCGTATAAGCCTGATTGTTTTTCACAGCGGGGATCGACTTCCAAAGCGGGCCCTCCATCAGCTTTTTCGCTTCCACTTCATCATCAGTACCGGGTGAACTGAGCAAAAACACGTGGTCCCCCGCATAATCAGGCAGCACCTCCATTGAAATAAGCGAGAATACTTCCTTCTTGTCGATCAGTTCCTGCACCTTCGCGCTTGGGCTAAAGCCGCCCGACTGGTACAGCGACATCGTTAAGCTGAAATTGCCCATGACATAGAAGTCACCAGCCAGGCTTAGGTAAACTGTTGCCGACTCTTCAGGCTTCAAACCGATTTTATCCCACATCGCCTTCGCCTTAATCTCATAGCTGGCAATCCAATCCTCCGCCTCCTGCTTCTTATTGACGATATCAGCAACCTCTCGCAAGCGGTCAAACGTTGCTGCATCTCTATTGAAGATGACCGTCGGCGCGATTTTGGACATTTTCTCGAAAATTTCGGTGTCATCGGGTCCACCATAACCAGCCTGCAAAATCAGGTCCGGCGCAAGCTCCAGCACCTTCTCCATATTATGCGGGTAGCCAATATCGACAACCCCGACTAAATCGTCTTTATAAATGTAGGGCTCGTTCACCCAATCGTTCCCCGCAGGTGTAATGCCCAGTGCCAGCAAATCCCCTGGTATGTCGCCGAGCAATACGATTTTCTGAGGATGTGTTGGAATTGCAACTTCATGCCCGCCAAAATCCTTATAGATACGTGTTGCTGCCTCTGTCGCAATTGTTGCAGCTTGTTCAGCCGACTCAGACTCGGTTGGCTCGGTTGCAGCTGGTGCCGACTCCGTCGCTTCTACACCACCCGTAGAGCCGCAGGCTGCTAATAAACTGAAGGTTAATAACAGTATAACGGCAATGAACATTCTGACTTGTTTCGTAGACATGTGAAAACCCCTCTTTTGTTTGATGATAATCATTATCAATATACTGGATGCTGCGATCCAACACAATGGACAAAACAGGCTTCTGTTATTTCACATGACAGGAAAACAACGACGAGGCTACATGACAACACTGTAAGCTTGGGTGTCCCGTTTTGTAAGGTAACAACTATAGTTCAGGCGATTTTGGCGGGATAAAATAGGATTAACCTCACCTGTGATTTGTTCGTCAGTGCTTGAGGAAATTTCACAAAAGGGACGATGTGATTATGCAACGATTTGAAGTGCTGCTGCTTTTGTCCAATGTCGGCCTGCTCGTGTTATTGTTCGTGTTGAAGAAGGAGCGCCGCCCTGCGTCCCTATTCGTGGCAAGCGTTATTAGCACGATATTCATGATCCTCCATTGGACATTCGAAGGCCCGAGATTGCAGCTCCTGCTTGCTTATGGCATCACGCTGCTTTTTTTGGCACTTTCGAGTTATGCCTCATTCAAACAGACCGCTCTTCCTCATCTAACGCGGTTTTGGAGGGGCACCGTTTATGCTGCAATCGCCGCTATGCTGGCACTCACAGCGGGGCTGATGTATGTTTTCCCCGTCTTTAAGCTGCCGGCGCCAACCGGCGATTTCAGCGCAGGTACGCAAACGTTCCATTTCATTGATGCGAACCGGGAAGAAATTTTTGGCGGGCCAGAGGGCGGCAAGCGGGAGCTCATCGTGCAATTTTGGTATCCTGCGCAGCATGCATCTGGCACTCCCGCCCCCTTCATCGCAGACCGCGCGCTGCTGAAGGAGGAGCCGTTGTCCAAAACGGTCGGTTTTCCATCCATCCTGATGGATTATCTCAAATATATCCCGAGCCACTCTTACCTCAATGCCGGGCTTTCCAACGCCTCACCTTCCTATCCCGTCGTTATTTAGAACCATGGGTACAAGTCGTCACGCATTTATCATACGTCGCAAGCTGAAAATCTCGCGAGCCACGGCTACATCGTTGTCGCTATCGACCATACGTACAGCACGTTTGCCACCGTCTTCCCGGATGGGCGTACCACAACGATGCAGACCGACGAATATCTCATACGCGACATGGAATATCGGGACAGGGTTGGAAAGGTGTGGACGGACGATGTAGCGTTTGTTCTCGATCAGCTTCAGGAGCTCAACACTGGCGCAAGCCCTTCTCTTTTTCACGGAAAAATGGATTTGGATCGCATTGGCGTTTTTGGCCATTCCTATGGGGGAGCTGCGGCTTATGATGCCTCTTATGATGAAAGAATTAAAGCGGGCATTGATTTGGATGGCGCGCTTTACCGTTACCACAACAAGGAGAGCCTCACAAAGCCTTTTCTGTTTATGCTCTCCGAAGGCACCTTTGAGCGCTACAACAGAGTAAGGCAGCATGACTTTCCTGCCGATGAAGAGCTGAAGGAGATGGGAGCAACGAGGGAGGAAATCGAGCGGGATTATCGCGATGTCGGGGCACAGCTTAAGCATATGGGCAGCGTCGCTGATCACGGAGGACAGGTTGTGTATGTAGCAGGCGCAGAGCATTATAATTTTGCCGATGTGCAGCTTCTTACCCCCATACTTCGGCAAATTGGCATGACCGGGAAGCTGAGTACGGACCGGGTTGCTTCAATTATTAACGCCTATACCCTTAGCTTCTTCGACCATTATTTGAAAAATAAAGGCGACAGCCTGCTGGAGGGACCAAACGAAGCCTATCCGGAGGTGAAGTTTATGACCTCGCTGTTTGCCGGCGGCAATGGAGAAAAGTCCGAGAAATGAGAGAGGCAGGAGCCTTGACGGGCCCCTGCCTCTCTTTTTTTCATTCCACGATCATGTCAATTTCCTCATGCTGCTCGTCGAACGTAATGCGCAGCCCTTTATTGTCGAGATACCACAAATTGGCTTCCTCTATGAAGAAGGTAACTCCTTCAACGGTAGCGCTGAGCCCCGGATTTATTGGCAGTTCCTTATTAACGCCTAGAGACAAGCCCGGCACTACAGTGCTGCAGCCGCCAAGCTTTATAAATATTCTGACCGACTCTCCATTTTTCAGTTCCAACTGCTGCTTATACCAGCTCGCCGCTGGCTGCTCAACGATTAATTGCATATGTGTCAGCCCCTTCCATTCGATATTCGCCACTTAAATGATGCTCCTTCAAGTACGAATACCTTCATCATCGCCAATTGGCGGGCTGGTGTCAATGCAGCTGCACATATTTGCTTATATCGTTTATTCGCTCAAGCTGGCAGCAGCTTTAACCTTAAGCCGATATTCCTGCGGAGAAATCCCCTCCAGCTCCTTGAACACGCGCGTAAATTGCTTGCTGCTCTCGAAGCCTAAAGCGCTTCCGATATCCTGCATTTTATCGCTTGTGCTCTCCAGCAGCTCCTTACCTTTGCGGATACGCAGCTTTTTCAAAAACAAGACAAAGCTTTCTCCTGTATGTGCCTTAAACGCCTCGCTGAAATAAGAATAATTGAGGCCGACATAATTGCTGACAACCGCCATATTGAGCGGCCGGGCGTAGTTCATCTCCATATAAGCGATAGCCGAGTTAATTTCCGCATGCTCGTTATAGGCAGAGCGGATGCCTTTCACATATTCATTTACGCTGTATAATAGATGCTCCAAGCTGCGGTAATAGTCGTGAAAGCTGCGAAAATTGTCCATGCTGCCGACTCTGCGATACAGCTTCAGCACGTCAATAGACGCTTCTCCGTATAGGCGGAACACTTCATCGAGCACCTGCTCATTCATTCGTTTGCCCACCTGGCGCAAATAACCGATATCTATATCAGCCAATTCCTCGATTCGAAAAATGGCTTTAAGCAGCGCTTGCAGCTCTTTCTCCCGCTCGGTGCCCAGCATATTGCCAAGCTTGCGAATGTCTTCATCCGGCAGCGGATGCATGCGGCGCTGCGGCGCGCAAATATCCTGATGCTGGAGCAGGCGGCTGCTGGGATAAAGAAAGGAATAGTGCAGCGCTTCCTCTGCCTGCTTATAGCAGCTGCGCAAATCCTCAAGCCTGGCCGCCTCTGAGCTTAGTCCCAAACGCAGCCCTTCCAGCTCCTTGCCGCCAGTTAGCCTCAGCAGCTCGTGGAACTGCGCAGCTTGCCCTCCAATTAGGACAAGCCTTCCCCCGCCATCCACAAAAGAAGCATCGACCGTCCCTCCAAGCTGCTCCAGCATACTCTCGATGAGCTGCCCCCGCTCATTGCGGTTCACCGCTTCCCCATTCTCGGATTTATAGCTCAGAACAGCTACATGGCATGGCAAGGTGATTGATTCGAAGGGCATATCATTATCAGGACGCAGCTCCTCCTCCTGCCCATGCAGCAGCTCACCTTGAATGAGCCACTCTTTCAGGCGGCTCATTCGAACCTGCTCGCGGTATTTGTCGCCCTCTGCTGTTTTGCGAGCAAGCTCTGCCTGTGCCTGCAAAATACTTTCGCTCTTGCGCAGCGCCTCGAACAGCTCATCCCGGCGAATCGGCTTCAAAATATAATCTCTGACCTGGTACTCAATCGCCGCCTTCGCATACGTAAACTCATCATAGCCGCTCAAAATAATAAAAACAGGCTTGCGCTCCTCCTCCGGCTGCTGCATCACTTGCTTGATCAGCTCAATGCCATCCATCACCGGCATACGAATGTCCGTAATGACGATATCCGCCTGCTCGCTCTCATATTGCGCCAACGCATCCTCTCCATGAATGGCTAGCCGAATATGGTAGTCATTCGGAAACTCACGCTCGATCATCGTTTTCAGGCCGATTCTTATATTTTTCTCGTCATCCACGATCAGCAGCTTCTTAATCGTCATCCCCTCCTCCTGCAATCAGCACCTTGGGCAGCGTCAACATTACTTCAGTGAACTGGCCTTCCTCGCTGCGCACCTGCAGCCCATAGGGCTTGCCGTAATAAATGCGGATGCGTTGGTGCACATTGCGCAGCCCTATGCCGTACAACGGCTTGGCGCTTCGTTCATATTCGTCCATCAGGCGCTCGCCCGCCCGTTCCAGCTGAATGCGTTCATTCAGCAGCGCAAGCGGCTCCGGAGCGATTCCTTCGCCATTATCGCGCAGCGTAATGACGATTACGCCCTCCGCCTGCTCGAATGCGGCAATCTGGATGAGGCGCTGCTCCTCTCCCAGCTCTGGCCAGGCATGCTTAAGCGCATTTTCAACAATCGGCTGCAGGGACATTTTTAGCATCTCTACTTCCAGCAAGCCCGGCTCGATGCTCCGTTCAAGGACGACGGGCTCGTCGAAGCGAATATTCATGACGTCGATATAGTTTTGAATATGGCGAATTTCATCCTGCAAGCGCACATATTCGCCAGACCACTTAAAGTTGTAGCGCATCATGCCGCCCAGCGACGTAAGCGAGTCAGAGATGAGGCGCTGATTTTCAATTTCGGCCAGCATTTTTATATTTTCCAGCGTATTGTACAAGAAGTGGGAATCAATCTGGCTGTGCAGCGTCCGCAGCTCGGCTTCCTTCGTCAGCGCCTTCTTCCTCACGCCTTGGGCAATCAGTTCATTAATCGTTTGCATCATTTTGTTAAAATGGAACGCCAGCTCGCCGATTTCCCCGCCTCCGCTGAGAGGAAGCCCCGCCGGCGTCTCTCCCCGCCTGACTTTCTTCATCGCATCGGTTAAGCGCCGCAAATTTTTGAGAATAATAGCATTCATCATATACGTAATAATAGACAGCAAGCCAATGAGCCCCACATTAACGGCCATAATTCGAAATTGCCCATTAGATACGCGTTCATACACCGACTCCAAGGAAATGACATGAAGCAGCTCTGCTTCCGCTTGCTCTACGGGCGTACGAATGAGCAAATAAGGATGATCGTCTACGGAAAAACGTATCTCCTGCTGCCCAAGCTCCTTCATTGCGGCGAACTGCTCCTTAATGGCTGCGCGCAGCTTCGGATTGCTGCCCTTGCCCGCGAAGGCTTGGAGCTCATCGAGCACGATGCTTCCCTTGCTGTCGGCCAGCATCATCTGCGAGCCCTCATCCTGCAAGCTTGCAAAGGCTTTAGGCGCAAAATGCTTCAGCAGCATTTCCACCTGAATAACGCCGATTCGTTCGCTCCCTGCCCGGACGACCCGCATAAGGGAAACCTTGGGCATCTGATTGTGCACATCCGTCACATTCCGGTGCAAAATATCGGCGTCCTCCTCCTTAAACACCCACAGCTCCTTGCCATCCAGCTCCGCAAGCTCTGAATACCAAGGCTCCTTCTGAATACGCCGCTCATGAAACACAATCGGCCACATTTCCGATATATAATCATTGTCTGCAAACAGGCGCAAATGGGCGATGTTCGGATTGTTCGTTTGAATATTGATGACGTCGGTCAGCGGCCCCCGGTATAAATCCAGCAGCTCCTCCGTCGAAAATTCCTTGTGTGTAGATATATACTCGGTTATATCCGCGCTTAATATCGTAAGCTGGGCTGCCAGCTCCATCGCATCAATTTGATTCAAAATATTTACCTTTTCCAGCTCCACTAAATACTGCCCCTGCCGAAGCGTCTCATTAATATGGCTGTCTCTAATTTCCCCAAACAAATAATTGGACACCACAATGCTTGGAAACAGCAATATAAAAACATACGCGGCGACCAGACGGCTTTGCATCGATCTTCTGCCCAGCCAATAAGCCGTCGCCTGAAAATAATTCCGGATTTGCCTTCCCACGTTAGGCTCACTTCCATCTCGCGGCCCAGCCCCCTGACTTGCTTGCAGGCGGCAAAAAGCGCGCCAGTCCATAATGGATTTGGCGCACCTGATGCCGGGATGTATGCCCGGGTCTGGCCTGTATTAGTTAATGAATTCTGCCAGCTTTGCAACGTTCTCTTCATATTTTTTCTGCTTATAGGCCTGAACGGTGCCAAAGCCAAGAGCATCGCGCTTGCTCAAATACTCCTGCCACAAGCTGTCGAATTCGGCATCCGACTTCGCAAGCAGCAGCCTCGGAAGCGCCTTGCCAAATTCATGGTCCAGCTTCGTCTTCATAATGCCTTCCTCGGATGCCCCCGTCGGGTCAAGCTGGTCAAATTGCGACAGGCTGAGCGCTTTGCCGCGCGTCCAGTCTTCCATCTGCTTGAATGGCTCGACAGCTGGCGGCGACCATTCCGGCGTCAAATTCGTATCCATCAGCATCCAGAACGTATGGGAGGCGCCATATTTTTTATCGAAGGCCCCACGGTCGGAATTAAGCAGCTCCAATACGTCAGGTAAAAATTGGTCTTTCCCGTCTATTGTATCCCAGGTTACGCCCTGCTTGCCGAAAAACATATCCCGCTGGCCCTCTTCCGAAATGAGGTAGTCCAGGAAGCGGATCGCTCTTGTTTTATCCTTCACATTTTTGGAGATGAGGGTAACGGTCCAGCCGGAAATGGATGGCCCTGCAAGCGTTGCTTGATCCTGCGCAGCATTAGCTGGCCCATCCACCGCAATATAAATGGAGTTAGGATCGTTTGCAAATAGCGCATTTTGCTGGTTGGCCAGATCAGACCTCGCATACAGCATCGCAAAGTAGCGGCCTTGGGCAATTTTCTCCTCCATTTGCGGACGCTTGTCGATGAATATGTCTTTCGAGAGCAGGCCGTTTTCATTCGCTTGGCGCATCGTCTTGAGCCACTTTACATATTCTGCGTCCGTGTCGCGATCATACAGCTGCCCATCTTTTTCATAAGGAATAGCCAAGAAATTTTGAATATAAGCTTGCAGCGAGCTGTTGCCCTTCTCATTAAAATCATACATGCCCAGCGGAATTAACGGCTGGCCGTTAATGTCGGGAAATTTCGCTTTTGCATCAGCCAACGCTTGAAGGAAACCTTCCGTTGTCCGCATATCCGGGCTGCCGATAGCCTCATACATATCCTTGCGTACGAGGAACGTCTGCGTAGAGGTGATGCTGTCGCCAAACTTCTCGTAATCCTTCGGCGAGGAGGAGGCGTTCGGATACCCATAAATATGGCCATCCTCTTGCTTGTACCAGGCGAGCTTTGCCGGGTCGGTCACCTTATAGAAGTAAGGGTCATATTGGTCAGCCAGCTCATTAAGCGGGAGCACCAGCTCGCCTTCTATCATTTTTTTGACAGCATCCTCATACCAGCCGAGCGTAATGAAATCAGGCAGGCTGCCGGAGGCGATCATCGTATTCATCTTTTCCGCCTCATTGCCGGCAGGGACGATGAAGTTAATATCTACGCCTGTTTTCTCCGTAATATACTTGGATGTGTCATCTACGCCCCACTTATTAGGAAACCACGCGAAATTAATATACCAGTCGAACGTAATCGGGCTTTTATCCACTTCCCAGCCTTTATCCTCCTGCGTCAGCTTCACCTCAGCAGCAGCAGTTGGAGACGCGCCCCCATTCGTTGCGCCCTCGTTCGTACTGCTGTTTGATGAGCAGGCTGCTGTAAATACGAGTGCAGCGGCAAGCGGCAGCACCAGCAAACGTTTAATTGCAGGTTGTTTAACCATGTTTATTTTCCCCTTTTCTATTTGAGTAGACTAGCCCTTAATGGAGCCAATCATCATGCCTTTGACAAAATACTTTTGCAGGAACGGATAAACCAGCACAATCGGCAGCGTCGTAACGACCATCGTCGCCAGCTTGATCGACTGTGAGGTAACGGTTTTGCCAACGCCTCCCGGAATGGCGGCAACCATCTGATTCGAGCTGGACTGTGCCACTACCCGGTACAAATACGTTTGGATCGGCTGCAAATCCATATTGTTCATATAAATGACGCCGGCAAAATAGTCATTCCACTGATACACCCCATGGAACAGCGCAATCGTCGCAATGACCGGCAGCGATACCGGCAGCACCACCTTGAGGAAAATGCCCCAGTCATTCGCTCCGTCGATTTTCGCCGCTTCCTCCAGTCCATCCGGAATTTCCCGGAAGAAGGTCATGAATATAATAAGGTCGAAGAAGCTGAACAACGCTGGAATAATATACACGAGAAAATTGTCCAGCAAATGCAAATCTCTAATTAGCAAATAAGTAGGAATCAGGCCGCCGCCGAAAAACAAGGTGACCGTGCCTATTAAAATGTAAATTTTGCCGCCAATAAGTCCCCTGCGGGAAAATGCATAGGCTACCATCGCGGTGAAAAAAACATGCAGCAGCACGCCAAGCACTGTTTTGGCTACCGTAATGCCCATTGCCGTCATAATGCCCGCGCTCTGGAATACCGCCTCAAAGCTTTCCACGCTGAACATGCGCGGCCACCAGTATATGCCGCCGCGCATGCCGTCCTGTCCTTCATTGAATGCATTTACGAGGACGTACCAGATGGGATACAAGGTCGCAAAGCACACGAGCAGCATGCCGAAGCCGTTAAAGAAGTCGAATGCTGCTTCTCCCTTTGTTTTTCGTTTCAAGCTGAGCAAAGCCAGTCGCCTCCTTCCTAAAACAACGATGTGTTATTGATTTTTTTCGTTACACGATTGGCGATGAGCAGCAAAATAAGGGCGATAACGGATTTGAACAAGCCGACTGCGGTGGCATAGGAATACCGTCCCTGCTGCATGCCCGTCTGGTAGACGAACATATCAATCACATTGCTTGCGCTTTCATTTAATGCGTTTCTCAGCACCAGAATTTGATCAAAGTTGGAGTTCAGCACGCCGCTGACCGCCAGAATGAACAAAATCGAAATCGTTGCTTTGATGCTTGGCAGTGTAACGTACCACATTTTCTGAAAGCGGCCTGCACCGTCAATCGTAGCCGCCTCGTACATTTCAGGCGACACGCTCGAAATCGCGGCCAAATAAATAATGGCGGACCAGCCAAGCTCCTTCCATATGTCCGAGGTAATAATAATGCCCCAGAAATAATCCGGCTCTGCAAGATACGAGATCGGTTCCTTAATGACGTTAAGCGCCAGCAGCACATGGTTAACGATGCCGACATCCGACAGCCATGTCGTCAGGATGCCGCCAAGAATAACCCACGATAGAAAATGCGGCAAATAGGATATCGTCTGCACCGACCTTTTGAACAGCACCGAGCGCACCTCGTTCAAAAACAAGGCGAATATAATCGGCAGCGGAAAACCGATCGCCAGCTTGATCAAGCTGATGCCCAGCGTATTGCGCATGACATTGACGAAGCTCTCGTCTTGGAAAAATTCTTGAAAATGCGACCAGCCTACCCAAGGCGCCGCGCTGATCGGCTTGACGATATTAAATTCTTTGAACGCTATGATGATGCCGTACATCGGAACATAATTAAAAATAATCATCCATAAAATGCCAAGCAGCGCCATCACCTGCACATGCCTCTGGCCGTACAGCTTCCTGAACCATCTGCTGCGCTTGGCCGCTCTCGTGCTTGCAGCAAGCGCTGCCGCTGATTGTGCTTCGTGCCGTATTTTCACCTTATAAATCCCCCATACTACGTTGGAATCTTGCTCTATAGACTGAAATGCCTTCTTTATCCATTGTAGACGGCAGCTTCCGTTCCGGTAAGGCTTCAAATTTCGTATTAGGGGGTCCTTTTTTCGGATTGCCTGTAAAACAAACAGGCCCATGCTTATGCGCATGGACCGGTCAAAATGTAATGATCTATTTTCAATTAACTAGGGCGTGTATGCAAATGGAAGTTCACACCTCATGAATGTGTAATACGAACCGATAGGCGGCTTCATGCTTTTCGTTTCAGGGAGGCTCTCTGCTTTAAGCTAGTTTTGGTGGACACAGCAGCCGCTATTTCAACAGAATCACGTGTTATGGCATAGGCAGCGGACTCAGCAGCAGCTAATGCGCTGCAAATGGCCATTTTGACGGGATGATGAGAGCCATAGCGGCTTTCCTGTCCGCTTACGGCCTGATATCGTAGCAAAAGCCAGAATAGCGGAACCTCAGTCCTGCAGAAAAGGAGTGAGCGACCTGAGCTGTGGGGTGTCAGTAACAATCCGCTAGCCGGATAAGGCAAATTTAATGACCCGGCTTATCGCTCCCGGCAGCACGCTAACGTGGCTCTCCTCGGGAAATTTGGCGATTGCGGCATGGAATCCGCTGGCTTGGAGCGGCTTCAAACTGTCCGCCAACTGCTCGGAGTCCTTCACCATATCCGGCAGTTCCTCCGCGCCAATGGTAATCAACAGCTTAGGCGGGTGATCGGCCTGTACGAGCCATGCTGCGAATGCGGCTTGCTCCTCCAGCACCGCATGCTTGTTCCACCATATGGACGGGCTTCCCGCAGCAAAGCGCTGAAAGGACTGAGGGCGGCTGAATAAGGCATGGAGGACGAGCAGGCCCCCCAGCGAATGTCCGAAAATCGTCTGCCGCTCCTTGTCTATGGGAAATTCCTGCTCCAGCGCCGGCTTCAGCTCCGTCTCCAAAAAATCGAGAAAGCAATCAGCTCCTCCATGCTCCGGCCATGGCTGGCCATTCGGCCGGGCAGGCAAATTTTCGAGCTTGGCAGGTGTCGTGAAATCATAGCAGCGCCGGGTCATATCGAACGGTTCACCGGATGGATAGCCGATGCCTACGATAATGACGGGGTCATAGCCATGCGGCTTGCGCGTTTGCAAGCGGGCAGCCTCGGCGAACGTGCCGAACACCGCATCCCCATCCGTTGCATAAATGATCGGGTAGCCCTTCTCCGGAGGCGCCTCCTTCGGCACAGCTATCCGAATGCGGTATTCCAGCTGCCTGTGGCTTGCATACACAACTCTCTCGCTGCTTCCAACCGTATAATGCCCCTTAGCTTCGCTTTTCATTATGGCGCTAGAAACCGAACGATATCATCAATAATTTTGCTGTATGCGATTAGACCGCCGCCTGTCCAGTACTCATCGCTCACCGCGTAAACATGGCCCGCTTTGACCGCAGGCATGCTTCGCCAAATCGCATTGTCGGTCAGCTCCTTAATGTTGGCTGCGCCTGAGCCCGCGTAGTCGATCGTAAAAATAAAATCGGCATCCAGCTCAGGAAGAATTTCGAGCGAGGCATCCACGCTGTTTTTCTCTTCAACCAGCTTGCTCTTTCCTATGCCCAGCTCATGCGAAAGGACATAACCGCCAAAATAGTTGCCGCCAATCAGGTACATTCCTTTGGCATTAAAATTAATCAAAACCGCCTTTTTCCCATCAGCAACTGGAGCGAGCTTGGCCTTGGCTTCTTCCTTCTTCTGTTCATAATCGCCCAGCGCCTGCTTCGCCTCGGCAGGTTTGCCAAGCAGCTCTCCCAGCTTCGTTATCGAGCTGTTTAAATCGCCAGCCGCATTGACGAAAACGTAAGTAGGCGCAATTTTGGAATACTGCTCATAGATGCCGTCGTCGGCATAATGGGCCGTATGCAAAATAATCAGATCAGGCTCAAAATCCATAATTTGCTCTGGGGAAGGCGGACGCCCTCCAGAAAACTCGACAGTCGGCACACCCTTAAGCCGATCCTGCAAGTAGGCTTGGCCTTTCCCGCTATTCCCCCATTGGGCAATAGGCGTTACGCCCAAGCTTAGCAGAGAATCCTCCATATAGGGGGCAAATACCTTTAATGGCTTGGCTGGTATAACGAGTTCATGCCCTTGCTCATCCGTTACCGTCTTCGTCGCTGATACTTCCACTGAAGCCTCAGGGGCCTCGCTGGCCTCGGGAGCCTGGCTTTCTTCTACAGCAGCTGCTGTCTGGCTTGGCTCAGCTGGGTTTTCGGCTTTCGTGGAGCCACAAGCGCTCAGCAGGCTAAGCGCCATTCCTATAATGAGCAGCGAGAGCCCGCTTGCTTTTAACCTTTTTCGCAAAAAACTGTACTTCTGAAACATTCGCAATACCCTCCTATGATAACAATTCTCACTAAGAAGAATTATAAAGGATGCCCTATGCAGTCTCCATGGACTTTATCCGTTCCTGCCTTTGGACAATATCCGGTTAGGAGCAGCAGCATCTCGTCCAGCATCCGATTCATCGCTATAGCTGAGTATTCGAACCACGGGTCCGAAGGCACCAGATAGACAAAATGATTGCGAACCGCTTTAAGCGCCCTCCACTCCTTGTTATGCTGAAGAGCTAGCCAGTACGAGCGCGACTCTGCCTCAGGGCATACGACTATCAGCAAGCGGTCTGGATCAAGATGGCTGAGCTGCTCCAGTGTTAGCTCCACATTGTACAACGAATTCTGCTCATAGGCCGGAGACAATTGCAGCTCCTTATACAGCAGCTCAAAAATAGCTTGGTTGCAGTAGGCATGCACCTGTTTCCCATATATCCGCAATACGGCAAAGGTATCCTCCTGCACGGCATGTTTGATGCTCGTCCGGGCCGATTCCAGCTTCTGCCCATAACCATCAATCCATTTCTCCGCCTGCTGCTCGCCTTTTAAAAAAGAGGCTATTTGACGAAGCTGCTCTCGCCAATTCTTCTGCCCTTTATCAATGAATAGGGCAGGGGCAATGCTGCCCAGCTTCTGCTTCTCTTCTTCGTGCAAATGATCGAAGCCTACGATGGCGTCGGGACGGACCTTCGTCAGCTTGTCCCATTCCTCATGCCGCTGCAAATCCCCATAGCGCATATGCACCTGAATGCTCATCTGGTACACATTATAATAATAAGGCGTCCACTTTGAATCGAGCGGCGCGGCAACCGGAATCATGCCCAGCGCCAGCAGCTGCCCTATGAGCGAAGGAGAACATACCGCAATGCGTTGTCTGGGACGGGCCGCAAAGACGGAGGGGGATACGCCAACCTCTTTCTTAAACTTGCGGCTGAAGTAAAATTCATCACTGTAGCCTACCTTGTGGGCAATTTCCCGCAGACGGTAACCCGTCTCCGTTAAATATTTTTTTGCCCGGTTGATGCGCAGGTCGGTCAAATAATCTATGGCGCTTTGCCCATATGTTTTTCTAAACAAATCCACAAAATATTTAGGGCTTATATGGGCCATCTCTGCCAGCTGTCCCACAGATATCGGCTCATTGAAATGCTGCTCCATAAAGCGGCGAATGCTTAATAAATCCGTCTTTGGGGGTTGATTATCGTCCATGCTGCCTCCGTTTCATGCTTTCGAGCCTTGTCCAGCTTATCCTCTCAGTATAGCAACATTGAGAATCGCTATCAATGGATTTGAAAATTGACCTGAGCGTCACACGGCGTTAATCCTGAGTTGACATAACTGGCGTATAGTCGAATCATACTCAACTAAATAAAGGATGATGGCACTTATGGGCATTCATACGTACTTTAGATCACTAAACGACTTGGAACGCATTATCCGTACTCCTGGAAAATTCAAGTTCGAAGAGCACAGCGTGTCGGCTCACTCCTGGAAAGTTGTCCAGTACGCCAAGACGCTTGCCGATATCGAGGAGCAGTACGGCGTCACGATTGATTGGAAGAAGCTTTATGAAATTACGAGCAGCCATGATTATGGAGAAATTTTTATCGGAGACATTAAGACGCCCGTCAAGCATTATTCCCTTGAACTGCGTTCGATGCTGCAGCAGGTAGAAGATGGCATGGTCGAGCATTTTATTCAGGACAATATTCCTGAGGAATTTCAGGCTATTTTCCGCAGACAGCTGCGCGAGGGCAAAGACCATTCGGTAGAAGGGCTTATTTTGGAAGTTGCTGATAAAATGGATCAGGTCTACGAGGCATTCGCTGAGCTCCAGCGCGGCAATACCGAGAAGGAATTTATCGTCATGTATCGTTATGCGCTAATTAAAATCAAAAATATCAACCTCCACTGCGTGAAGTATTTCCTCGAGCACATCCTGCCAGATATTATCCATGAAGGCACCCTCTCCCCCATCGATATACGCAAAATAACTGAAGAAGCACTGGCGCAAGGTGAAACAGCCGTCGCCGTTCTTTAGCGGCGCGGCGTGTTTCAGTCCGAGAAATATAGAGAAAGGATTGCGTGAGATATCCTTTCCTATATTTCAAAAAAAACGGCACTCCATCTTTTGATGAAGTACCGTTTTTTTTGAACTTTTTCAGCCCATTCGCTGCTATAAATTTTGCTGGGTAATTCCTGATTCCGGATCGAACACCAGCATCTTCGTACCGATTTTATCAATAAAAAACCGATCATGGCTTACGGTCACGACAGCACCGGGAAAATGAATCAGCGCCTGCTCCATCACCTGTATGCTCGTTAGATCCAAATGATTCGTTGGTTCATCCAATATGATGACGGCTGCACCCGAAAGCAGGCATTTCGCCAATGCAACCCGGGCCATTTGGCCGCCGGAAAGGCTGCCAATCACTTTGCTTAAATCCATCTCGGAAAATTGCAGCATCGACAGAAATTTATTCACCTTTTTTCGCGGGGCATCAAGCCCTAGCCCATACGTATTGACGGCGTGGCTCACCGTATCCTTAGGATCAAGCTCCTCCCACATCCGGTTGAAATACGCGCAGCTGACCCCTTTTTCCCAGGTGACCTCGCCGGATTCAGGCTTCTCCTGCCCCGTCAGCACCTTGATCAGCGTGGACTTCCCGCTTCCGTTCGGGCCAACGATGACGAGGCGATCCTCCTTCTGAATGTCAAAGCTGACGTTCTGAAAAATAGCGCGTTCCTCATAGCTTTGCCCGATTTGCTTAACCTCGCACAGCTTGTCCGGAAAACGCAGCTTCTCGTAAATATCCGTAATCAGCACGTTCACCGGATTCGGCTGGGCCCGCTTCTTATTATCAGCCAATTTGCGGGATAACCGGTCTTTGGACGATTTTTTGCTGGCGCGGCTGTCGATCGCTTCCGACTCCATGAGCAGCAGCTCTTCCTCCCACTCGAACTGGCGGTCCAGCTCCTTCTTGCGAAGCTTCTTCTTGCGAATATAGTCCGTATAATTGCCATCGTATGGCTGAAAATGATAATTTTCAATCTCGATAATTTGCGTGACGACCTTGTCGATAAACTGCCGATCATGCGAGATCAGAATCATGGCGCCATTAAACCGGTAAAGCCACTGCTCCAGCCATGCAATGCCTTCCATATCCAAGTAGTTTGTCGGCTCGTCAAGCAATACAACATCCGGCAGCTCAATTAGCATTTTCGCTAAAGCCGCACGGTTTCTCCAGCCGCCAGACAGCTCATCAATCGGCTGATGGCGTGAACGATCGTTGAAACCCAGCTTCGTCAGAACGGTGTTGATCTCGACGGAAACGTTCCAGCCGTCCAAATGGTCCATTTGCTCGAACAGCTCCGCCTGCCTTGCCAGCAGCTCATTCATTTCGCCATCATCCGATACCAAGCCCAGCTTTTCCCCAACCGCTTGCAGTTCGCGCTCAATCAGAGCAACCTGCTCGAAGCACATTTCCAGCTCTTGCTGGACAGACAGACTACCGCGCATTTCTGAAAATTGCGAGAAATACCCGATCTTCACCTTTGGATCTATTTCTACTTTGCCGCTTGTCGGCTCTTCCTTGCCCATAATGAGCTTGAATACCGTCGACTTCCCGGCTCCATTTTGCCCAATGAGGCCAATTCGCTCCCCTTGGCTCACGCGAAAATAAATATCGCGAAAAATCATGGCCTCTTCATATTTCTTCGTCACATTTTCCAACCGAATTACACTCATGCTATCACCCTTCTAGCTCCGTCAGTAAGTCTACTAGCCATTATAACATTAGATATTGTTTATTTTTTGTTGCGCGCCAATATTTCGCCTGCCTTCGCCCGAAATTCAGCCGCCGCCGCCTCGGGCGTTATTTTGCCAAATAGCAGCAGGTCATGCAGATCACGCAGCACCACGGTCACTTCTGCCGTTCCGACCGGGTCTGGCGGGTCCATGGGACTGCTATTTTTCTCCACCCAATCGAGATATTCAAAGATTTGCGCAAGCTCCGGCTTAACGAACGGCTTCAGCTGCTCCTTTAACCGGGAGGATACGGGCACGCCCCTCTCTCCCTGCAGCAGCTTGTTTGCCTCCAAATTATTGACGAAGAAGCTGATAAATTTCGCGGCCTCTTCTTTATTTTTTGAATTTTTGGAAATCGAGAAAAACATGCCCGGCTTCAAAAATAACCCTTGCTTGCTGTTTGGCCCAGGCAGCGGCACGATAGCCAGCTGTTTGCCGTAATGCTCCACGATGTTGATGAACTGATTGGAATAGCCCCAGCCTAATAAAGCCTCCCCTTTATAAAAAGGGTCTGCGTCCGATTTATTAATATCCGACGTCCAAATATCGGGCGAAAATATCAGTTTATCCTTCGCGAGCCTTTGCATTCGTCCAAAATAGTCGATAAACAGCTTGTCATCCTCATAACCTAGACTAGTGCCATCTTCTGCAAACAAGGCAAAGCCATGCTGTCTAAGAAAATAAGCAAAAAACTGCTCCGGCGTAAACACCGTTCCTAAATAAACGCCTGTGCCCTTGAGCTGCTCTCCCATCTGGTCAAAATCCTCCCAGGTCCACGAGGCGGTGGGCGGCTCTATGCCGCTGGCCTTGAAAACCTCTGGGTCATATACAGCAAATAGAGCGTTGACGCCCAAATTCATGCCGTATAATTGGCCTCCCCATTTCCCGCTGGACAGATGGCTCTCGCTGATGGAGGACGCATCTATGATGCCGCTTCGAATATACGGCTCCAAATTCTCCAGCAAATCAAGCGAGCTGTACTGGGACAAATACGAAATGTCCATCTGAATGATGTCCGGCAGCGCATTGCCCGCCGCGTACGGCGCGAGCTTTCTCCAATATTCATTGAAAGCGCTATATTCAAATTCAATGTTAATATGCGGATTTAGCTCTTCATACATATGGATAACCTCGATCGTTGCATTGTTGCGAAATTCATTGCCCCACCAAGCGATGCGAAGCGTAATCGGCTCCTCCTTAAGCTTGTTTAATGGGTCGGACTGCCCGGGGATGCAGCCCCAAAGCGCAGCTAGCAAGCCAAGCATTATGCCAATTCGGATGATCGTTCGCATCATCTGCTTAATCCTCCTGCACACACGGAATAAGGACGCTGACTTTCGTTCCGCCCCCCGCCCGGCTGTCAATTCCTAGCCCATAGCTTTCGCCGAAAGCGAGCTTGATCCGGTTTTTAATATTCAAAATGCCAATGCCGTTCCCCCGTGTTTCCGCCTCTCCGCTCAGCACACGCTGCACATAAGCTTCCTCCATGCCCGGCCCGCCGTCCTCGACAATAAGCGCGAGCTTCCCTTCCCCCCACTCCGCATAAAGCCGGATCGTACAGGGCTCAATCATAGGCTCCAAACCGTATTGCACGGCATTTTCCAATAGAGGCTGCAAAGTAAGCTTAGGGATGGCAGCGGCATAACAGGAGACAGGCACATCCATATGAAAATCCAGCCGATTTTGAAATCGGTATTTTTGAATCGTAATGTAATGCTTCACCGTTTCAAGCTCTTCGGCAACGGTAATCACATTTTGCTTTAAGCTGATCGAGGAGCGCAGCAAATAACCTAGCGAGACGACCATGCTGGATATTTGCTGCTGCGCATTTTTTTTGGCCAGCCAATGGATTGAATCGAGCGCATTATACAAAAAATGAGGATTGATCTGCGCCTGCAGCGCCTTGAACTCCGTTTCCTTAATGATAAGCTGGTTGGCGTAATTTTCTTTAATCAGCGTATTAATGCGAGTAATCATCATTCGATACGTTCGCTGCAGCAGCCCTACTTCATCCATTTGCTGAAATGCAGGTGCGGACATGCTGGCATCCATGCTGTCCAGGTCGCCATACTGTACCTCCTTCATCTGGCTGATTAACTGGCGAATGGGCCTCGTCAAGCTGCGGGCAAAGGCCATCCCGATGGCAACAACGACAATAAAGGTCAGGCTATAGACAATAACGAGCGAATTTTTCAGCCACACGACCGTTTCAAAAATATGATTGTACGGGACGATATTGTAATACATCCATCCGGTATAAGAGGATTTTTTCTGCGACAGAAAGGTTGTCTCCTTATTGACCTTCTTGATCTCGTAGCCGTCTCCCGCCTTTAGCGGCTGAAAGGCAACAGCCACGCCTTCTGGCATTTGCCCGTACGGATAGACGACATCCTTCCCTGATTTAAGCAAAATATCACTACTCTGACTCGCCGTGCCCGCATAGTCCTCCACTAGTCTCTCAATATTAATCCGCAAAAATAATATGCCGACGGGCTCCAGCGTCAATGGCTCATACGCCCGCACCTCCCTGACCATAATGAGCATAGGGTCGGAAGCATCCGGGTAAAGCCAGCGGACTTCGCCTTTTCCCGCCACCGCTTCTTTAATCATGCGGGCATATTTTTCCTCCGAGAAGGATGGGGACTCTCCATATTTGCTGACCCGCTGTTTGGAGTCGATAAGATGAACAGATTGCACATAACGTTCAGCATTGCTAATATGCGCCCACAGTTGATCGGTTATCTTCTTGCGGGTTATGTAACCGGCATATTCCGCATCATCCTGAAGCAAATCCTTTAATCCTCGCTGAATTTGTGAATCTGAAATAATGGTGAGCGACATCGATTCCAGCTTCTTCAGCTCCATATCTATCGTGGTGGACGATAAATTCAAGAGCCGATAGGATTTGTCATATAGCTGTCTGTCATAAATCGAATAGGCATAATATAAGGAGCTGTAAGCAATCGTAATAATAAGGGTCATGATCAGAAAGACCATGAGAAACATTTTTCGCTTGATGCTCAGATTCCGATATACCGCCATTATACAGAGCGCTCCTTTGCATAGGTCATACACTAGATATAACATACTCGGCAAAAACCAGATACACTAGGGGAACCCGGAGCTCTATTTTCACAAAGAAAAGGCTGCTTTGGGGCGCTTTACGCCCCATACAGCAGCCTTCATCCGTTTATGCATTTTTCACGCTGCCGCTTATTTCGTTTGGTATCTTTCGTATGCCGCTTGGTGCATTTCCACAGCTTGGTCAATGCCCATGCTCTTAATCGTCTCTACCATTTTATCGAACTCGGCAATCGGCTTCTGCCCATTAATGATCGCTGTCATCGTCTCGTTCAAGTACGTATTGACTTGGCTCATAATGGAAGTGACCGTGCTTGCTTCGTCCAGCGTCAGGCGGATAGGAGGAAGCGTCAGCTCGGAGCTCGCTTTCATCCACTCCGCGTTGGCATCCCGCTGGCCTTGATCGAACAACAGGGCGTCCAAATATTTGCTGTCCTGATTGATTGGGCCATCCATAATCGATAACGCATAAGAAGCCAGCGCCTGATCATAGGTCAAGCCGTTCGGATTATCAGTGATGAGGCCCGTGAACTTGATAGCATCGCCGTCCTTCTCATAGCTCTCGCCCTCGATGCCAAAGTTGAACAAGTCGCTGCCTTGCGCGCTGTAATTAAAATCCATCCATTGCACGATATATTTCAGCTTGTCTTCATCGGCGCTTGATGTGATCGCTTCGCCATAAGTCAGCACCTTATTGTTCATATTGAAGGTCGCATAGGCATTGCCATCCGGCGATACCGGCCATGGCGCACCTGTCAGATTAAAATTCGGATCGCTATCCCTCATCAGGTTGAAGTATTTGCCCATGCCGCTGAACACACCGCCCAAGTAGGAGCCGGCTAAATTATTCGTAATTTTATAGTCAAAAGCTTTGCCGTCATTCGTCATAATTTCCGGATCAATCAGCCCTTCTTTATACCAGGCTGCCATCGTCTCCAGGAAACTTTTGTATTCAGGCTCGATTGGCCCGAAAGCCACTTTTCCGCCCTTCATTTGGAAGCCGCCAATGACTCCGAAGGCTGGAGAAAAATCATGCAGCTTCGTCAAATTTCCCGGTCCCCAGTTGCCCGTAAACGGAAGCTCATCCTGCTTGCCGTTGCCGTTCGGGTCCTGTTCCTTGAACGCCTTAAGCACCGTATGCCATTCATCAATCGTTGTAGGCGTTTTCAAATTGAGCTTGTCGAGCCAGTCCTTGCGCACGATGGGGCCCGTTGTTGCATTCAGCTTGAGCGCATCCAGCTTCAGAAGCGGGAACATATAGATCGTGCCGTCATCAAGGGCAATTTGCTTCAGCACATCCGGATCGGATTCAATAATGCCCTTCAGATTTGGCGCGTATTGGTCGATCAGCTCGTTCAAGCGAATGATCCGCCCGTCCTCGATCATTTTCTCAGGACCGCCTACTGCATCCGCCCAGTTATAGTAGATGACGTCTGGAAGCTCCTTCGTTGCAATGAGCAGGTTGAACTGATCCTTCTGCTGTCCTAGCGGCGGGTGTGTGAATTTCACCTTGATTCCCGTCAGCTCTTCTTTTTTCTTATACGAGGCCATTTCCCCAAAGTTGTCCATCGAGGCGGTCAGCTTCGCATCATTCGCACGCCAATAATTAATCGTGAACGCTTCATTCGTAATCGGCAGCGGTATTTCCGTCAGTTTCTCTGCGCCGGCTGCTGGACTGGATGCCCCTGCATTGGCCGGACTGCCTGCTGCTGTTCCTTCATTTGGCGCATTGTTTTGCGAGCATGCTGACATCAGGCCGACAAGCAGCGCCGAGGACAAAATGACCAACCCCATTTTTCTTTTCACCCAAATCGCCTCCAAAAAATAATTGATTTTTATTGTTTCACGGCACCGATTAAAGCGCCTTGAACAAAAAACTTTTGAATAAACGGATACACCAGCATAATCGGCAGCGTAGAAATAATGATCGTGGCGTATTTAATGTTCTCTCCAATAGCAAAGCCCGTGTCCACGCCGGCGCCCATCGACTCCGTACTGCTGCTAATTAAAATATCCCGCATTACAATCTGGATCGGATACAGCTCCTGGCTTCGCAAATACAGCATCGGACCTACATAATCATTCCAATGGTCGACCGCGTAGTACAGCGACATGACCGCCAAAATCGATTTGGATAAAGGCAGGACGATACGAAATAAGATTAGAAAATCATTAGCTCCATCCAGCTTCGCGGACTCGATCAAGCTTATCGGAATGCTCTCGAAGCTCGTTTTCATAATCAAGAAGTAGAAGGTGCTGATGGCACCAGGGATGATCATCGCCAGGCGGGTATCCACCAGCCCCAAATTCTGAATAAGCAGGAAGCTTGGGATCATGCCGCCGCCAAAAAACATCGTAAAGGTAATGAGCTGCATAAACGTTTTTCGGCCGAATAAATCCATTCTGGACAGCGCATAGGCAGCTAAAGCCGTCATCAGCAAATTGACCAGCGTTCCAACTACGACATAAAATAGCGTGTTCAAGTAACCGTTATAAATTTTCGGGTTTTGAAACACATATTTATAAGCCTCAAGCTGGAAGCCTTCGGGCAGCAGCATGAGCGACCTTGAGCGCAGCAATTGATCTGGATCGCTAATCGAAGAATTCAGCACATACAGCATCGGATAAAAGGATACAGCTATAATGCAGCACAGCATAATCACGTTGAAAAAATCAAAAACATGTTCCCCTGACGAGCGTTTCATAGTAGGTCACCTCCCGTTTACCAGAGACTGGTCGAATTCACTTTTTTACTAATCGCATTGGCCATTAACAGCAGCGAGAAATTAATAATGCCGTTAATTAATCCAATAGCTGTCGAATACGTGTAGTTGCCTTCTAATATGCCGGAACGGTAAATGAAAGTGGATATGACATCTGACGTTTCGTAAGTCGGTGCCGTCTGCATGAGCAAAATTTTCTGAAAGTCGGCGTTCATAACCGCACCCAGACGCAAAATCAGCATAATGACAACCGTCGGCATAATGCCCGGGAGCGTAATATGCAGCAGCTGCTTCCACCTGCCAGCCCCATCCATCTTCGCCGCTTCATAGAGCTGGGGATCTATATTGCTAAGCGCCGCTAGAAAAATAATCGAGGCCCAGCCCGCCCCCTGCCAAATGTTCGAAAGAATGTACATCGGCCGAAACATATCCTTCTCCGCTAGAAACATCATCGGCTGCAGGTCGAAGAAGCTGCGAATTACATTAAACAAGCCGCCATCGAGCGAGGAGAACGTTTTCAGCATCCCGACAACAACGACGACCGAAATGAAGTGGGGCATGTAGCTGATCGTCTGCACCGTGCTTTTGAACCACTTTTTGCGGACTTCATTCAGCAGCAGCGCCAAAATAATCGGTGCCGGAAAGCCGAATAAAATGCTGTAAAAGCTGAGGATCAACGTATTTTTAATAATTCGCCAAAAATAATAGCTGTTAAAAAACATCGTGAAATTGTCAAAGCCAATCCATTTTCCTTCCAAAATGCCTTTGATTGGGCTATAAGATTTCTGAAAAGCCATCAGCAAGCCGTACATCGGTCCATAGTGGAAAATGAAATAATACGCTAAGACCGGAATTAACATAAGGTATACATATTTATTCCGCAGCCATTCCTTTTTGAGGAAAACGAGTTTGCTTGTTTTAGGTCCGCTCCCCTTGAGCGGCGACTGCCGCTCTTCCTCCAGCTTCAACTCCATCCTTCTGCCTCCGCCCTAAATGTTAATCGATTAATATTTATGTTTATAAATATACAAGTACGGCTTCTCTTTTCACATGTTCATTTCCGATGGTTTTATGTTCAAAACCGTGATGTACCCAGGTGAAACGGCTCGCGCATACATGCTTATATTTGCAAAAAACACCCTGCAGCCGTATCTCGACGACTTCAGGGTGTAAACAAATATAAATGCTATTAACGGCATAAACGATAAGCCTATGGCGTTTTTTTATATTCCGAAGGAGAAAATCCGGTATACTTCTTAAACATTTTGCTGAAATAAGAGGAATTGCCGCCGAAACCCGTTTCCTCGGCCAGCGCCGCTATTGTAAATTCCTCGCTTTGTCCGATAATCTCCAGCGCCTTTTGAATCCGAAAGCTCATCATGTAGTTCGTAAATTTTTCCCCTGTCTCCTTCTTGAACATTTTGCTTATGTAATCCGGATTCATATAAATCTCCCCGGCAATAGATTGCAAAGTCAGCGATTCATCCTTGAAGCGGCTTTGGACAATATTTTTCATATGAAGCACCATCTGCGACTGCCTGCATCGATTCCGCTCATAGTTGTGGAGAGCAATCTCTTGGGCTATGCCCATCACATATTGTTGAAAAGACTGCAAGGTGCTCGTTTCGATTAAACCCGGGAGCTTATCCATATAGGCCTTCATCTCGGAAGGTCCACAAAGCCGAATCATTTCCATGTACATCTGGATCAAATAGGATTTCGTTGTGGATATGTCATAGCGCAGCTCAGAAAGCATTTCAAACATTTGCTGCAGCTCTTTTTCCGCTTCTGCCCAATGCCCTGCTTTAATTGCTGTCATTAAACGTTCTTGGTCATACTCCCATTCAGAGCGATCTCCTTCGCCAGATGGGGAAATGTCGCGCTCCATAATAAGACTGCCTTCACCGAGATAAAACCGATGGTTCAAGCAGACGAGCGTCTGCGTATACAAGCGCCGCGCCTGCGCCAGCTCTCCCGGCTCGCTGAGGGCAGCGGTCAGATCAAAATGATAATATTTCGTGAAGGTGGCGCGGATGCTGTCAATTTTCTCGAAAAATTGCGCCTCGGACAGCTCGTCCTCCATGAGCAGAAGGACATGCTGGCCTACGGTAGAGCTGAGTATGGGATTAGGAAATATATCCTCGGCAATATTTTTCACGGCAAATAGATGCTCATACTCATGCTCGCCCTCGATTTCCACAAGCAGCAGGCGTACGCTTTGCGTTTGAAAATGCAGCCCGAACAGGTCGCCAAAATACTGCCATTCTCTTACGCCATACGTTTTATTCGTTACGAACTCCTTGAGAAAATGCTCCTTGGCATGCGGCATTACGCGCTCCAAATCATACTTGATCGACTGCACGAAGCTTTCCTGGCTGTCCCGTTCCCGCTTCTCCTGCACGATTTCCGTGATGGCCTCCACCAAGCTTTCCTCGCTGCACGGCTTCAGCAAATAATGCTTCACCCCATACTGCATAGCCGTTTTGGCATAATCAAATTCCGAGAAGCCGGTCAGCATGATAAAAGAGATTTCTGGATACTGCGATGCAACAGCAGCTACGAGCTGCAAGCCATCCATTCCCGGCATTCGAATGTCGGTAATAACGATGTCCGGCGGATTGCCCCTTAATTTTGTTAACGCTTCCAAACCATTTTGCGCTGTTCCTGTTAATTGTGTACCTAGCCGCGCCCAATCGATCACGGAGGAAATGCCGTCAAGAATAAGCCATTCATCATCAACCAAGAGAACCTTGTACACCGCTACTCCTCCTGCCCTGTTCCTAGCCTTATTAAAGCCGCTCGCTTTATACTAGATTTTACCTTGCTATGACAAGTCAAGCAATGAAAGGGATTTGAGCAATTGGAAGCACCATTAGAAATGTACAATTAACAGTACTAGCAAAAAAAGCAAAAGCAGCTATAACTGCCCTTGCTCTTTCTACTACTTGCATTTAAATATTAACAGCGTGAATCTCGCCAATTATAACGTTATCCCTAATACTTATTAAGGAATTTCCGTAGGGTTCGGTGGTGTTGGGATAATGATCGGTGGTGTCGGCACAACGATCGGTGGTGTTGGGATAATGATCGGTGGTGTTGGCACAACGATCGGTGGTGTCGGCACAACGATTGGTGGTGTCGGCACAACGATCGGTGGTGTCGGCACAACGATTGGTGGTGTTGGCTCAACGATTGGTGGTGTTGGCTCAACGATTGGTGGTGTTGGCTCCGATGTCGGCGTTGCCGATTGCTCTGGTGTTGGTGTTGCCGTCGGCTCAGGTGTCGGCGTTGCCGCCGGACTATAGGTTGATGATGAAGCCGATGTCGATGATGGCGTTGGAGTAGGCGTTGGCGAAGGAATAACAACATCCACAACACCGGTCTGTACAGCTACTTCATAGGAAGTTATAGCAAGCATTTCACGCGTGGCATTGCTTTTCCCGCCAAACGTTCCGTCAGCGCTAATGGTCACAAGCTTGTTACTAAGCGCATAGGCCACATAGCCTTTAGCCCAATCCGATACCGAATTGTCTTCAACACCCGGTGTCTGCTCAGCTTCCTCTTGTTTTCCCAATCCTCTGATTAGGAACGTTGCCAATTGCTCTTTCGTAACTTTACCCGCTGGCTCAAAGCTGCCTTGGCCTACCCCGTCAGTAATCCCTGCCTTTTTAATAGCTTCGATATAAGGCAAGGCGTAACCGTAGGATGCACTATCAGACCCCACATCATTGAAGCTCGATGTTTTAAGGCCCGAATCCACTTTCAGATCGAAAACTAAAGCAGCTACCTTTGCAAATTGAGCGCGATTCATCTCTTCCTTCAGCCCAAATGTGCCCTCCGAAACGCCATCGAAAACTCCTGCACTAATCAGTGCATCGAACTTGGCTTTCGTTGCAGCATCCAAATCCTTCAAATCCGTGAAATCAGCAGATGATTTCGCGCTGGCGGCGAACAAAGTTGTACTCGCCACACATAAAAGCAGACATATTAGTAAACTCAGCTTTCCTAATTTCATGAATAGACCGCTCTCCCTTCATGCATCTCTTTTTTAGCTATCAAATGATCTATCGGCAAAACTTGTAGTTTTTTGAAGCACTTTTGACTGGGTCTACATTTATTTTTTTTTAGGCTTGTAGAACTATAATAGGAAAGGATCAAAATGGAAAAGCCCTCGGTGAATGCTAGCCCTTACCTAACCTATAGCTATACCCTCCACTGTCGGCACCAAGATCTTTTTCCACATGCTATAATTGAATGGATGAAGCTTCTTAAAGGAGGAAACCATGTGCAAATCGTTCCGGCGTTACAGGGAAAACGGTGGCCCAAAGATACGATAGCAGCGGGTTATCGCCATACTGTCGGGCTTAAAGCGGACGGGACGGTGACCGCTGTAGGCCGAAATAATGAAGGCCAATGCAAGGTTAGCGGCTGGTGCGGCATCCAAGTACCCGACAATTAGTTTTCAATATTAAACATACCTATAATAATGAAAGCCATGCGCGGATGTTCCTCGCATGGCTTTCATTATTATATAAATATCCAATTGCTTTACAGTCCTTTTCATGTAAATCATCAGATAAATCAGCAACTGCTACTGTTAGCAGCACCTCATGTGTAGGGTTTTACGCTTACGTTTATGATTTAAAAAGTCAAAATCACTTTGCCCTGGGAGTGGCCCGTCGACACTTTCAACATCGCTTTGTTAATGTCATCAAACGTAAAAGTTGAATCTATAGAGGGCTTAATATTTTCTTTTTCAACAAGTTTAGTGATTTCTTGTAATTGGCCGCCATTTGCTTGCACAAATAAAAACCGATATTCCTTCTGGTTCTTACGTGCTAAAAAATCGAAGCGGGCACCCGCTAGACCAAACAATGCTTTTTTCCACATTGGAAAATGATTGTCAACCGCGAAGCGATAATTAGGTCCGGCTTTCAATGATACCAATTTCCCTTGCGGCTTTAAAATGTCCAGTTCAGCCTTGATCGCTTTGCTGCCCAAGGTGTCGATCACATAATCGATATTGGACAGTATATCGGCATAATTTTCTGCCTGATAATTTATGAATTGATCAGCCCCGAGCGACAGTGCGCGTAATTGGCCTCTTTCACTTCCACTTGTAATCACATATAATCCCATTGATTTGGCAATGGGAATTGCCATAGCGCCGAATCCTCCGGTTCCTCCGGGAATGAAAAGCTTTTTATTCGGCTGGGCATGGAGTACATTATGCAAGGCTTGATAAGCAGTCAAGGCAGTAAGGGGGACCGCAGCCGCCTCGTTAAAAGACAAATTGCCAGGCATGATGGATAAATCATCTTCATTCACGGCCGCATATTCAGCAAAAGCACCGATTTTATTAAGCGGCAGCCTCGAATAGACAGGGTCACCTGCCTTAAAATTCAACACCTTATCGCCAACAGCTTCAATAATGCCAGATAGTTCATTCCCTAAAGTTAACGGGAACTTATAGTCAGCAATCATTCGAACACTGCCATTTAGATTAAGAATATCCAGTGGATTCACGCCGGCAGCTTTTACTTTGACAAGTACCTCATGGCTATTAATCTGCGGTATGTTAATTTCATTCCATTCTACTCGGATTTCTTTCGAATAGTTCTGTATTTGTGCCGCTTTCATGCTTCATCCTCTTCCATTGTTCCACGGATATATGAATGGAATTTAAAATTCTGAAATGACCGGATAGATTTGGCCTCTCAGATTAAAATCATAGTTCTGGTCTACAATCCCTACCACTGCGTTGCTATCATAAAGATCCACCATGAAGCCCGCCATTTGTTTGGCCGTGTGGTACTTGGGCATGTTGGCTTTAAAATCAAATTCTTCCGTGCCCAATGAATGCTTCAGAAATTCCGTTTCTGTTATAGCCGGTGCTAAAACCTTTGCCTTTAGTTTGGCACCTTTCAGCTCTAGTTCTTTTGCAAGCCCTTCTGTGAAGGCACTAACATAATATTTGGATGCAGAATATGCAACATTCCCAACAGCAATGGCGTATCCGAGTGCGGATGAGACGTTAATTAACTGAGTCCCTTCGATATCGGCATAGTCCCGCACATATAGGGTAGAAAGGATCGTCAAGGATTCGATATTAACACGCAGCATCGTTTGGGCTTTATCTAAATTCTGCTCTGCTACAAAAGCGGCTTCTCCCAGCCCCGCGTTGTTAATCCAAGTTTCAATTTCGTATTCCTTTAGCTTGCTATACAGTGTATAGGCCTGATCTGTAACAGACAGGTCGCTTGTTTGAACAATAACATTTACACTAGGGTCTATTTCCTGAATGGCCGCTTTAAGCTCTTCTAATTTATTCAATCTTCTAGCTACCAAAATTAAGTTTTTGCCACGTGCAGCAAACGCCAATGCCGTCTCATATCCAATCCCTGAGCTTGCTCCTGTAATAACGGTATACTTCATCCTATTCTCTCCTTCATAACGTGCAGATTAGTTGTAAATGAGTTTCAAGCACAATTTTAGAACGATCATTCTTATTAAAGCAAAAAAAATAGTTAGATCTAACTTGCTACTAGTATAGCTATTTTAGAACGAACAGTAAAGAATTATTTTATAACTAAAAATATTGCTTGTGGAGCGGCATTCTTTAGCTTGCTCAAGGCATAAGATACAAGCTCTTTCTTGCACTAGAGGGACAAGAGGGATCTTGTATCACAGAAACAAACCAGCTTCCATTAAGATGATTCCTTTTGCCCGTCATATTGGCATGACCCTTTTAATCTAAAACGGACAGTGTCATAGCAATAATATTATTGAATTTTTGTTGATCCGATGTTGTCTTGACCAGCGTACGCAGCCCCAACCACGCATTCATTAAATAATGAGAAATCATTTCAGGTTCAAGGCCAGCCTTGATCTCACCCGATTGCTGGCCCTGCAGAACAAGGCTAGTCAACAATTCCTCAGTCCGTGAATAACTCTCATCCACCAGGGATGCAACCTCTGGGTCCAACACGCCCAGTTCCACGCCTGAATTTACGAGAAAACACCCAAGAGGTTCCCCTTCATTTTTTATTGTCGCTTCAAACAATTCCCGAATGATTTCCTTTACCGGCGTTCGCTTTTCAACCAAAAATTTCATTTTATTCGTTTGCTTAGCTTCATATCGTTCGAGAGCTTTTATAAACAAGGCATGCTTATCCCCAAATGTATCATAAATACTTCTACGATGAATGCCCATAAAGTTAACCAATTCATTCATTGAAGTTTTCTCGTACCCTTGTGCCCAGAATAGCTGTATGGCTTTATCTAATACTTCATTAATTTCAAATTCCTTTGATCTTGCCATCGTCATCACCTCGAATAATCATTATACATTTAAGTGAACGATTGGCAAACTGAAATAAACATAGGAAAGAGCAAAGGCGGTTATAATCCCCTTTGCTCTTTCCTCCAAGCCTACTGCAGCAGCTGCTGCTGCCAAAGCAGGATGCCTAGCTCGTTTGTAGCCAGTTCGCTTTAGCCCACGACAGCTTGCCCGCACCCGCGCCATTTGCAGCCATGAGCCTTGCTTTTAATGTCGCTGGATCATCAGCCGTATAGCTATAAGGAAGCGTTGTGAATCCGTTCCAGGAAAAAGGCTTGATCGCTGCTGGAACTGGAGAAAGCGGGCTTCCCGCTGTATCGCTATTTCCTCTAAAGGTTGTTCCGTCCAGCGAATAGATCGTATCTATAGCCGCGATTTTCCCTGTATAGTCAGGGAGACTGGCATCCTTCTGATTGTTGCGAAGCGGGTAATAAACATCAATAATGACTGATTTCTCCACCAGCACAGCGCCATTTTCTGTGGAAATTGCTCCATTGCTCGTTACGCCAAAATGATAGCCATTGCCGGAAATGGCTGTCTCCATCGCCGATGTAATCCGTGATCTGGCATTCCAAGCGCCTGCGCTGTCCATGACGATATTGTAGGCATGGGCGTTTCCAGCCCGCAGACGAGGCATTCGGTCCTGCTGATCCTGATAATAGTTGTGATGCAGCGTCACTTCTAGCGCCGCATTGTCGCTGGCGAATTCAGTCGAGCCCACTAGATGCCCTTTCTTCTGGCTGGCAGCAACCGCAATAATATCATCCTTGCTCAGCCCTACCGCGCTGCTTCTTAAGAAAGCGTACATCGGATAAGCCGACTGATTCGCTTCGAGCGCATTAATTTGCTGGGTGACCCAGCTGCCCGCGCTGCCGTCATCGCCTAAGAAGGAGGACCATGAAATGGTGACGCCATTGCTTCCTTTTTTCACATCAACCAGTCCGTCATAGGCCTTGTGGAACGTACAGTGATCGATCCAAAACTTGCTGCTTTCTTCGATTGTGATATAATCCCAGTCATTTTTGTCGTAATCGCCCTTGGTTGCTTCATCCCATTCCCAAAGCTCGTCAAATTCGAGATTGCGAATGATGACATTCGTGCTTCTCTTGAAGGTAAATGCAGCATGCTTGATCTTCGCGCCGTTGGCGGAGAAAATCGTCAGGTTCGTAAAGCCGTCCACTGTAATTTTGCTAACGCCCGTATTAAGCAGAACCGGGTGCGTCAATGCGCTGTTGTGAGAGGCGAACGGCGAGACTTTCGCTGCCGCCGGAATTTCGTTCCAGCCAAGATCGAGATCGTTCATGATTTCGACGACCTTATAGCCTGAGCCTTTCTTTAGCGCAGCGGCTAGATCTGTTGCATTATAAACTTTTATATATTGGGAATCGGTTTCGGCGATGCTGCCTCCCCCAGTGTTGCCTATGGAAAAACCAGTTAGTTGATATTCGCTGGTCGTCCCAGATGTTGGAGAAGGCGATGGTGTCGGCGTTGGAGCAGTAGTGGGGCTAGTGGATGGAGCAGTCGTTGGCTGCGCCGTCGGAGTCGGGGTTGGAGCCACTGTCGGCGAAGGTGTCGATGGCACCGAAGTCGAATTGGTAACGCTTACATTATCGAACTTAGCAATAGATTTAAAAGTAACCAAACCCGCAGCACCCGCTGCCAGGCTGGAATCCGTAGCCGAAAGCTCCAGCTGGCCGTTTACATAAAGCTTGATGGATGTTCCACTCAATTCGAGCTTCACCTTATACCACACCCCCGTTGCCAGGCCAAAATTCGTTTTGCTCGCGATAGTTGTTGTGGAACCGCTTACTTTTTTCCTGATTTCAAGCGTGCCCCCACTGCTGTTATACAAGGATGCTGCATAAAAATTATTGCCATCCACGTATCTGCCTGCAACATACGTTCTAGTCGATCCATTAAAATCAACGATCTTAACATCAGCCTCCACCGCATAATCGGTCCATGTCTGGCTGCCAGCAGAAGTGCGGCCTTCGCTTGTGCCCGTTTGGGAATAAACCGCATTGCCGCTGTCTTGAACGACGGACCAGCTTCCACTAGTGGATGTCCAATTGCCTGCTCCTCCATCAAAGCTGTCCTCCAATAGCGTCGCTGCGCTTGCCGGATAAACAAAGCCGATTGTTCCAGCTGACAAGACAAGCGTTAAACATAATACGAACACCAAATTCCGCTTTATAAAATCATTCATCTCAAAACGCTCCTTCCATATTGTAGTAGATTACATTCTAATTATAGTAATTAATGGTAAAATTTGAATAGTCTCGAAGACCTAATAAAAGCGGAACCAAACAGCTAAACACATCGCCACTACTATTCAAGGAAATGTTATAATTGATAACAGTTATCATTTAAATGCCTGATAGAAAGGAGGCGAGCCGTTGTTTTGTAGGATGACGACTATTTATTACTCTGGCATCATGCGCATATCCGGCTGAACGATATTCGCCATCAGCATATAGGAGTTGGGGGCTATTTAAATGCCTACCGGCTTCCATCACCCGCTTTTATATATATGGTTCGCGGTACGGCACGTTTTAGGCTTGACGGAAAGGAGCTTCAGGCGGACCGTTTCCATATTCTGCACAGCGGCAAGGGCAGCCTCTTGGACATAGATGGAATTAAGGAACCATTAGAATATTATCTCATTCTTTATAAAGCTTCGCTGCCGCTCCTGACGGCTCCATTTATTCGAAAGCTTGCGGATAATAAAAGTCCTTTTCATAGACAATATGAATTCGCTCCCCATGATCCGGTTGTGCTGCTTCATTTGGCGAAGACGATGCAGCAGCGGTGGCATGAAACTCATTCCCTACAGCGTATTCATGTCAAAGCCTTGTTTTATCAGTTCATCTACGAGGTGGAACAGCAATTGCAAATGCAAGGCAAACAGGCCATTCAGCCTGACCTTGTGGAGCAGGTCATCCGGCATATTCGTGAATGCTATAGCACGCCGATTACACTCGCATCCATCGCCCGATTGTTGAATTATAGCGCCCCTTATGTGTCCAAGCAGTTTAAAAATAAGACTGGCTACAGCTTAATTGATTTTCTAATTCTAACTCGTGTGGATAAGGCGAAGGAGCTGCTGCTTCATTCAGAAGCTTCGCTCCAAGAAATTTCCAGCAGCGTGGGATACCCGGATTTATCTTATTTCATACGTATTTTCAAAAAGACGACCGGTGTAACACCCGGAAGCTTCAAAGCACAGGCTGGCAGCAGCCGGCAAGAAGCAGATCGTCCTACGCTTATGCTTAGATTGTCTGATGCAGCACGGGGGTTTCGACGTTATATTGATATGGAACATGATAATGATTATCAATATGTCGAAGAAGGGGAATTCACGATGTACAAAGGAACCAAAACCTCCATGGGAGCAACCGTGCTGTTATGTCTAGCCTTAATGCTCAGCGCCTGCTCCAGCGGCAGTGGAGCTGCTAATTCCATAGCTTCCAGTACCAGCCCTGCTGCCTCCACCCAGACGCAGAACAATAGTCCGGCTGCAAGCCAAACGAATGCTGAACCTGCTCCAAGCGTATATACAGACAGTCAGGGGCATGAGGTGCAGCTTCCCGAAAGTCCAAAGCGCGTTGTACTCCAAGGCAATTCAATCGGCGATCTGCTGGCGCTAGGCATTCAGCCCATCGGCGTTGATCGCCGGTTTATTGATGAATCCGTCTATTTGGACAAAGAACAGACCAAGGCGCAGGATATTGGTTTTCCAACCAATTTTGAAGCTCTTGTAGACTTGGCTCCCGATCTGACGATGCTCGGTTATGTTTTAGATAAACAGTACGAAGAAGTATCAAAAATATCGCCGACCGTCGTTTTTGATCAAAGCCTGCCATTAGCCGAGCGCCTCCCCATCATTGGAGAAATCGTCGGCAAACAAGCCGAGGCCAAGCAGCTGCTTGCCGATTATGATGCTAAAGCTGAGAACATGTGGAGTGAGCTGCATAAGGCAGGAAAGCTTACTGAAGGCGAAACAGCGGTCGTGTTAATTTATTATTGGAGCAAAGATATGTATTTGATGAAAACCGGCGGTCTTGCCTCTTTATTGTATCAGCAATCAGGCTACCAAATGTCTGAGCGGGTAAAGGAGCTTGAACCGGCCGCTGGCTCTCCCTATATTGAGGTTTCAAAAGAGCTCATGCACGACATGCTCATCGGGGACCGCCTATTCATCTTGTATCCACACAATGAAGATGCGGAAGCCTCCTTTGCTGAACTGCTGGAAACATCCCTTTGGAAATCGCTCCCTGCCGTCAAGAGCGGAAAAGTCACTTTTGTCGAGACAAAATGGAATTACGAGGACATGCTGACTAGTGATATGCTGCTGGACGAGCTTCCCAAGCTGTTGGCTCAATAATATATGAAGACGCTGCAAGCCTAATCGGGGCAATATCCATCCCCCATTGCTTGTGACGCCTAATCAAAGAAGGTCTGCGCCCTCCCAATAATGGAGGATGCAGACCTTCTTCTGTGTATTTTTCTACCTCTGAGCGATCGGGCAATTGCAGCAATAACCAAACTCCGCCTCAAGCTTATAAGCCAGACAGCAGATCGCCTTCACAGCCATCATCTGCCCAGGTTCAGTCGGATGCGCCATAAATTTCGGCGTTATGCGGAAAGGATTGCGGCTCAGCCCGAAACTTTCCGGCTCCATGTCCCAGGTCCAGCGCCTGAAGCGCTCGCGGACTGCTGCCTGGCTCTCCTCATCCTCCGGCTCCATAGCTTCATCTTCCATATAGCCATAGAGAGAAGTATATATCTGCTTCCACAGCAAGGCAGCTTGGGTTTGTGATGCCTGCGAAAGCGCCGCAATAATCGGCCTCACTTCATCCCTATAGAAAATCGCCAGCGCAGCTTGAGCATTTCCAGCAGGCTCCTGGGCAGAAGGCGTGGCGGGAATAGTCTCACTCCAGCCCTCATAAACACGAAAGGAAAAGAGCGGCATTCCATCCATTAGACTGAGCTGCACCGACATATTCGTCATCCGCAAAGCTGCGGCTCTACGATCTGCGGCGGCGAGCATGCTGTGCATGGCTCCACAAACGCCTGCGTACCAGCTGCAAAACAAAGCTGCGGCTACGCGTTTTTCCCCGGTTCCAATCATCGGGGCGTATGCTCGGAGCAGAAGCTCGGCGTTTTGCGGCTCGCTCAATTCCTCAAGCGAAAAGCTCAGTACGATGTCCTCTGCTGTCTTCGAAGTAATAAAAAACTTCTCCGATAATGGCATCGCCTCTATTTGCCTTTATTTTCGAAAGCCTGAAGAACAGCATTTATGGCATAGCTATTTGCCAGCGGGGACATGCCAAGGCTGAACCATTCTTTTCCGCCCATCATGTACACTTGATTTTTCTTCACTGCCGTCATGTTTTTCCATAATGAGCTTTCGAGCATATCCTTGTAAGCTTTTTGAATGACGGCATTGCTCTCGTCGTCCAACTGCACAATGATATGATCGGGGTTGTATTCCGGCAGCTTCTCAAGCGATATCGTGAGCGACTGCTCGCTCTGCGGGAAGTTCGCGATTGGCTTAAGTCCCAGCGTCTTATGAATAAAGCTGCCGCGATCAATGTTTTCACTATAAAGAACGATGCCTTTCGGCATAATCATCATATACATGACGGTTTCGTCGCCAACGAGAGTATCCAGCTTCTCTTTGGCTGCCAATTCCTGATCCTCTAAATCTTGAATGACTTTATCCGCAGCCTCTGGCTTGCCTAACACGCCAGCGATATCCTTCAGCTCATCACGCCAGTCATCGCGCTGCGGCAGCAGCACCGTCGGTGCGATCTTCGCAAGCTGATCGTAATCTTTGTCCGACCACCATACGGGTGCGATAATCAGATCAGGCTCAGCGGCTAATATTTTCTCAAAATCAGGCGTTTCGGCGATGCCCATTTTAATTGTATTTTTGAATGCATCCTCCAAATAAGACGGAAACTCCGGGTGATAATTTTGCACGGCAATTGGCGTAACGCCCAAAGCTTGCAGAAATTCCGGATACACAACGGAAAGCCCAATCACTCGGCTGGGATTTGCCGGAATCGTAATATCGCCCTTCTCGCTAGCTACCGTACGGACGCTATCCGCTGCCGTGGCACTTGGCTCGCTGGACGAATTGCTCGCCTCTGGCGATGCTGATGGTGAAGCTGCTGCTGTCGTATTGCCTTGTCCATTGTTCCCCGAGCATGCAGCCATCACAAGCGCCACCAGCGCGATCATGATTAGCGATAATGCTGTCTTCGATTGTTTCATTTTTCTGTACCCTCCTGAGCGGTCGATATATTTCATTTCTCATCAAGCGTAAACGCCTGTCGCTGTCCTCTGGCGGCAAAGCTAGCGTTTCGCGTTGAAATATAGGGAAGGATGGAAAAATCATATCCTTGCCTATATTTTTAAAATGAGAATCAATATCACTGTTAGGAGTATAACGGATACTTTCCTCCTCGCCTATCGACGATCTCGCCAACATTTTATGCACGATTACGCCAAAGCTTTAACACCTCGTCCAAAACCAAATCCTGCGTGAACGCTGTATATTCGGTCCATGGATAAGAAGGAAGCTGGTCGATCCGCCTATTTCTGACTGCCTTCAGCTGCCCCCACGCCTCTGATTGCCGCAGCTCCTGCCAGGCTGCTTGCGCCTTTGCATCGTCATCTACAATGAGCAGAAGCCTATCCGCATCCGTATGCAGCAGTTTTTCTAGCGTCCATTGATGCTCGGGCTGATCTAGCATGATGCCTGCCGCTGGCGCAATTTGGAGATCGTCATAAAACACCTCGCCCAAGCTTCTGCTGCCCAAAATGGTAATCGCATGCCCCGATATTCGGGCAATGAGCAGACGATCGTTGCCCCATGCCTTCTTCACCTGCTCCCGCACAGCACGTGTTTTTCGCTCGTACTGATCGAGCCAAGCTTCCGCTTCCGAGGACTTGTCCAGCCACTGGGCAAGCAATGTTAGCTGCATTCGCCAATCATGCTCCAGCCATGGCATCAAATAAGTTGATGCCAGCTCTTCCAGCTTCTTCTCTGCTTCCGCGCTTGTAAATGCTTTAAGCCCGATGATGTAGTCCGGGTTCGTACTGCGTATCTGCTCTATTTTCACATCATCATCCTGCGCTAAGGGCAGAACCGAATCGGTGTCGTATTTTCGACGGTAATATTCGGTCCATGGATGATCGGCTGGAGCCGCATGAGGCGTAATATGCAGCGCCAGCAAATGTCCGATCATGTTGGCATGATAGGCTACGATTCTTTTTTTAGCATTTTTCATATATGCAGCAGGCGGCGTGCCCGTTATTTTTTTGAATTTGCGCCGAAAATAAAGCTCATCCTGATAGCCGACATAGCTGGCGATATCTTTAAGCTGGTATTCCGAGTCGGGCTTCATCAGCTCTTGGGCTTGCCTAATGCGATATCTTGCCAAATATTCAATGGCGCTCCAGCCATAGGTTTGCTTAAACAGCCGGATAAAATGCCGCGAGCTAATGCCGGCCTCCCTCGCCAATAGCTCAATGGTCAGCTCCTCGCGGTAATGCTGCTCGATATATAACTTGGCACGCTCCATTGCGGCCTCGGACTCCGTATCCAATATGCGCTTGCCATCTCGCAGCAGGCTGTACAGCAGCTCATAAAATTGAATTTGACCGCGCATTCGCTGCAAGCGATTGCCGCTTTTTATCGTATGGCCCATAGCCTCGCAAAGTGCACTCCATTCGATCATGGAGGTTACCACGACTTCTCCTTCGACGGGAAACCGCAGATTTTGGGGCTGCGGCTCGTTCTGCGTTTGCCGCTCCGACGTTTCGGGCTGCTCAAACACATCAAAGCGCACAACATAAAGTCCACGCTCGCCCGAAACGTCTAGAAATGCCTCGACTAGTTGGCCAGGCATACAAACAAAGGCACTGCCTGCCCTTAGCTCCGAATACCGCCCGTCTACAGTAATCCAGCCTCTGCCGGATGCAGCAAGCAGCAGCATATGCGATTCGATGAATTGCAGCCGAAACGACCAGCTTCCCGAGCTGCTATCGTTTTTTTCGACCCCTCTAAGCTTGAACCACATGTTGTCCAGCCGCTCATATTCGCCTGCTTGCGAAGCGTATTCATAATCGGACATCCTGCTCGCCACCTTTTTCTCTTCCGCTTTATGCTTATTATTTTATAGGAACGAGCAGCGATAAGAAATACAACCCTCCCCCTCGCGGGTAAAAATAGAAAGCTGCCGCCAAGCCGCAGGTTAAATATCCGCAGTTGGCGACAGCCTTATTCCTGTTCTTTATATATAACGTTTCATGCAGATTGCAAAAACTTAAGCTTTAGCTTAAGACTTATAGCTCGTTTGAAGCCAATTCGCTTTGGACCACGAAAGCTTGCCTGCACCCGATCCGTCAGCCGCGACAAGTCTTGCTTTTAAAGCGGCTGGGTCATCTGGAGTATAGCTATATGGAAGCGATTTGAGTCCGTTCCAAGCAAAAGGCTTAATAGCTGCCGGCACAGGTGAAAGCGGGCTTTTGGCAGAACTGCTGTCCCCTCTGAACGTCGCTCCATCGAGTGAGTAGATCGTGTCGAGTGCCGCAATTTTTCCCGTATAGGTGGAATCGCCTGCATCTGCCTGATTATTGCGGAGCGGATACGTGACATCAATGATGACAGATTTCTCAACGAGCACGGCCCCACCCTCGGTCGAAATCGCACCGTTGCTTGTAATTCCAAAATGATAGCCTTTGCCGGAAATCGCCTTCTCCATGGACGAGGTCAGCCGTTTTTTGGAGCTTCTTGCTCCTGCGCTGTCCATCACGATGTTATAGACATGGACATTGCCGCCCCGCAGACGCGGCATCCGATCCTGCACGTCTTGATAATAATTGTGATGAAGCGTCACTTCAAGCGCGGCGTTATCGCTGGCGAATTCAGTAGCCCCAATCAGATGGCCCTTCTTTTGGCTGGATGCGATGGCAATAATATCTTCTTTGCTTAACCCAACCGAGCTGCTTCTTAAAAAAGCGTACATCGGATAATCCGATTTATTCGCCTCCATCGCATTGATTTGCTTGGTGACCCAGCTGTTAGCACTTTGGTCATCAGCCAGGAAGGAGGACCAGGAAATCGTGACGCCCGTGCTGCCTTTTTTCACATCGACAAGACCATCATAAGCTTTGTGGAACGTACAGTGGTCAATCCATATGTTGCTGCTGTTTTCCACCGTTATATAGTCCCAGTCATTTTTATCGTAATTGCCTTTCGTCGCTTCATCCCATTCCCACAGCTCGTCAAATTCAAGATTGCGAATGATGACATTCGTGCTTCTTTTGAAGGTAAAAGCGGCATGCTTAATCGTTGCCCCCTTCGCCGAGAAGATCGTCAAATCGTTGAAATCATCAACCGTCACCTTGCTGATTCCCGTTTCCATTAAAACCGGGTGCGTTAATGCGCTATTATGGGCAGCGAAAGGCGATGTTTGGGCCTCTTTCGGAATCTCATTCCACCCCAAGTCAAGATCGTTCATAATTTCAATGACCTTATATCCCGACCCTTTCTTTAGCGCAAGAGCAAGATCCTTGGCATCATACACTTTCATATAACGGGAATCCGTTTCTGAAATCATGCCCCCACCCGTGCTGCCCTGCGCAAAGCCTGCCAAATTGTACTGGCCTGCCTTTCCTGCTGGCGGTGAAGGAACGAGCGTTGGCACAGGTATCGGTTCAACCGATGGGGTTGAAGACGGTATCGCCGTTGGTGTCGCCGTTGGTTCAATTGACGGTTTAGTCGATGGCTCGTTTGACGGCACTGCTGTCGGAGCAGGCGTCGGAACTGGTGTTGGCGCCACAGTCGGCTCGGTTGATGGATGCGTTGCATCTGGCGAGCTATCTGCAATCTTCACATTATCGAACTTGGCGATGGACTTAAACGTAACGAGTCCCGCGGCACCCGCCGCCAAGCTGGTATCGGCAGCCGACAGCTCCAGCTTGCCGTCTACATACATGTTGATTGTCGTTCCGCTCATTTCGAGCTTTACCTTATACCATACGCCAGCCTCTAAAGCATAACCCGCTTTGCTAGCTAACGTCGTTGTCGAACCATTCACTTTCTTTCTAATTTCCAGCGCACCGCCGTTGCTATTGTACAGCGATGCCGCATAAAAGTTATTGCCATCTATATAACGGCCTGCCACATAGGTTCTCGTCGATCCATTAAAATCGACAACCTGTACGTCAGCCTCAACCGAATAATCGCTCCATGACTGGCTGCCAGCAACCGCACGCCCTTCGCTTGTGCCAGACTGGAAATAGGCTTTATTGCCTTTCTCATTAACGACAGACCAGCTTCCGCTAGAAGGTGTCCAATTGCCAGCACCTGCATCAAAAGTGTCTTCCATTAGCGCAGCTGCGTTTGCCGGATAAACATAGCAAAGCGAAAGCACAAGCGCTGCACACAAAGCCAAAATCACATTCCTCTTTAAAAAATAATCCAATTTCATTCTTACTCCTCTTTCCGATAGTAGATTTATAACCTATATAAATATCGGAAATTTTGGAAATATTTAAATAGTCTTTAAGACCCAAAATAAGGGAATTCATTTCATTCCCGGCTTTGGCGACTATCCCACTGAGCTGCCCTACCCATTCATCCTTTGCCTGAATACAATGAAGTGTGGAGGCGAGTGTAATCACGCATGCCCCTAATGAAACTAGACAATGGTCGGGGATCGTCTATTACCTCAGAAGGTTCCGCAGCATTCTCTCCTGTATTAAAGTTAATATCAGACAAAAGATCTTTAATGTGGGGGTCATGTGGGATGAGTATAGAAAAAGAGATTTATGTGCTTCTGACAGATACGGGGACCCTCTTCACAAGGATTATCCGAACGTTTACGAAGGATCCGCTGAATCACGCTTCGATCGCTTTTGATTCGGACCTACGCGAAGTGTACAGCTTCGGCAGGAAAAATCCGAACAATCCGTTCTTCGGAGGATTCGTCCGGGAAGACGTGAGCAGCGAGTTTTTCGGCGAGTCGATGTGCGCCCTTTATCGATGCACGGTGAGCCCGGTAGTTTATGCTAATCTGAGAAATCAGGTTCAGCATTTTGAGCAAAATCAAGATTTGTATAGCTACAATTTGGTCGGCATGTTAGGCATTCTGTTCAATATCGAATGGGAGCGCAAAAATTCATACTTCTGCTCACAATTCGTGGCGACGATGTTCCAGCAAAGCGGGATGATTCTGATCGACAAGTCGCCGCTGCTCGTAACGCCTGGCGATCTCCAGCATACGCCCAAGCTGGAATTGGTGTATCATGGGCATCTGAATTCATATGTGGGCTGTCAGAACAGCATGGCCGCGGCAGGCTCGTTCCGCACGGCATAGAAGGGATCCCGGAAGAAGTCGGGATCCCTTACTTTTTTTCGAAAGCTGGACTAAACTTTCTTTTATTCCCCTGTAATGCAGGTTAGCAGTTCCCCAACAGGTGTACGAGGTCGAGGCTTAGGCTTCTTATCGGGATCAAAATAGCCAAGATGCAGCGTGCCAATAATTCGTTCGCCTGGCTTTACGCCCGTAAGCCTGCAAAAATCCAGGTCGAAATTATATTCATTCGTCTTCCATACGACACCGATTCCCTGCTCCCATGCCAGCAGCTGGATATTTTGAATAAGCGCGGAGCCTGCGCCAACAGCATCCTCCCATTCCCGTTGTTTAGCGTCAGCCTCTATGACGATGAGCAAATGGGCTTGCATGCGTTCGCAATAATCAAGCTGCAGCTTCTGTCCCCATTTTTCCCGCTCGTCCTCCGAGAACGTATGCAGCACCGCATCTGAAAACTGCTGCCTTCCAGCTCCCATGAATAAAATGAATCGCCAAGGCTCCTTGCGTGAATGAACCGGAGCCCATACAGCCGCATCCAACAGAGCAATGACCGTTTCCTTCGCCAACGTCCGATCGTTAAATTGACGTATCGTTCTTCTTTCGCGAATGAGCTGCTCAATTGCCGATATTGCCATCTCGCATCCTCCTCCTCTGCTCACCGCTCTTTATTGGGTAAGAAATTGAACCGTTTCTTCAATAATTTTCGTTTGGCCGATTGGGCCGCCAGGACCTTGAAACCATAGGCCATAGTCCACCAAATGGACATGGTTATTTTGAACAGCCTTCAAGCTTTTCCAAACTTCAGTTCTAATATTTTTATAGAAGCCTGATTCCACAGCCTAACATGCTGCTCTATATCCATCGTTTCACCTTCCGAAAAAGCCCTGATCTATCTGCCTCTCTATTCTATCGAGAATAATTCTCAACTACAATATAAATTTTATGTAATGCCATTAATAAATAGCTTGATATTGCGCCCAAAAACCGAAATAATGATGGAATAGGTCTAATTGCTTGGATACATATCGTAGCGATTAGCGATTTATTTTGCACAGCAGAAAGGTTGTCTTTTACATCATGGAGTTATCTCAACGTTTAAGCCAGAAACGGGCCGCCAAGGAACCGTTCCCGGTCTCGATTCTCTCTCTTACGGTTGGCGCTTTTGCCATCGGCATGACGGAGTTTGTCATCATGGGGCTTCTGCCTAATGTCGCTACAGATTTACATGTCAGCATCTCGGCTGCCGGACAGCTGATTACGATGTATGCCCTTGGGGTAGCTATCGGTGCCCCGATATTGACTATGCTCACCCAACAGATTCCGCAAAAGCGGCTGTTATGTCTGCTGATGGTTTTATTTATTGTCGGCAATGTCATTTCGGTCTTTGCCCCAAGCTATGCCGTCCTGATGGGCGCACGGGTCATTACTGCGTTGACGCATGGGACTTTTTTCGGGGTTGGAGCCGTAATTGCCTCCAATCTCGTACCGCCGAACAAACGGGCCGGGGCCGTATCGATTATGATGGCCGGACTGACGATTGCCAATATTATTGGTGTTCCTCTCGGTACCTTTATCGGACAAAATATGGGCTGGCGAGCCTCATTCGGAGCCATTGCCATCATGGGCGTCATCGCCTTGGCAGGCATATTGGTCTTCATTCCAAAAATCAAGCAGGAACAAACAGCAAGCATCGTTCAACAGCTTGCCGCTCTTGCAAGACCGAAGCTCCTTGTATTCCTGCTAATATGCGCACTCGGCAATTCCGGACTATTCGCCGTCTTCACTTATATTACGCCGCTGCTTACGCAGGTTACGGGCTTTGCTGAGCACAGCGTAACGTGGATTTTAGTTCTTTTCGGCTGCGGCGTAACGCTCGGCAACATTGTCGGCGGGAAGCTTGCCGACTGGAAGCTGATGCCCGCCATTTTAGGGCTTTATGCGGCCATATCCGTCATTTTGGCTATCCTGACCTTTACGATTCATAGTCCAGTTGCGGCCATCGTGACGATTTTTCTCTGGGGAGCCGGCTCCTTCGCGGTTATGCCGGGGCTGCAGGTTCGAATTATGAGCCTTGCCAAAGCCGCTCCTGCTCTCGCCTCGACCTCGAGCCACTCTGCCGGCAATCTCGGCAATGCTGTTGGCGCTTTTATTGGCGGCTGGGCCATCACTCATCTGTCCTTAAACGCACTGCCATGGGTTGGAGCTGTGCTTGTGGGACTGGCGCTGGTGCTTGGGCTTGCAACTTATATGGCGGAACGCAAAACAATCAAATAAAAAAAGCCAATCAACACTTTAAAATTGGAGGTATTTCAATGAACAAACGCTATCGCATTACTAGAGCCTTGCAAAATAACAACTCGACAGCGCTGACGATTTCTTTGGAGGAATGCAAACAATATTTTGCGTCGAAGCCTGATTTTTCGTATACATCGGTGTTTACCGTTAAAGGCGCTACCACGATGTCTATAGAAGGCGATTTCTTTATGTGGAGCTGCGGAGAAGCTTCGATCCCCTTCCGGCATTATGAGGGCGATATTTACGTTTCCGGCACGAACGATGTGGTCATTCCTAAAGTCATTGAGGTTGCAAGCGAGCTGATCGCTGACATCGTAAACGAGTAGTTTTCGAGCCAACTCCAAACGATTACTTCATGCAAATATAGCCCCCACCACAACAACAACGTGGACGTCGGGGCTATTTTTTATGCCTATTTTCGCTACTTTCGCTATTTACATTTGTTCATTATATAAATTTTGACAAAAGGTTCACAAAAATACAATTGTAAAAAATAGATAAATATGTAATGATTATATTCGTAGTCTACTAGAAGAAAAAGGAGAGTTTACCATGTTCAAGCGGCTTTTATTGGCGGTTTCTCTACTAGTTACGGCGGTATTTGGCGGGTTTTCCTTCACACCGAGCGCGAATGCCCAGGCCATTCCCGAGGTAAGTCTGACAACCAGCAGCACACAATTGCCATCCTTCGACATTCCGGAAAGCAGCAAGCTTGACCTTACAGAAGCGTTGCCTGCATCTTCAGACATCTCTAGTTCGACACAAAGCCTGCAACAGCGCTCCCTAGACTCCGTCACTCAGGCGGTATACAATACCGATCCTGGCAACGCCTATACGATCAATACAGGCCAAGTCTATTTTGATTATATTGACCAAGCCGGCGGGCAGAAGTGGTTTAACTTTCAAACGACTGCGCCGAGCAAGCTGACCGCTTTTTTACAAACGGTGCAATCCGCAGCTGTCGATTATGATTTGCACTTATTCCGCTTAGATTTAGATACCTTGCAATTGGTAGAGGAATATTATTCGGTTTACGGTCCGCAAATGGACGAGCAAGTAAGCCGGATCGCTCCAGCGGGCATCTATTATTTGGCCGTCAATACGGTGGCAGGCTATGATGCAAGCAATCCATTCTATTTTACAGTCGTTCAATCCTCTGTTTATGACAGTGCCGAGCCTGATGACAACTATGTGTATGCCAAAGCAAAAACAAGCGCATTCACCGTCAGCCAGACCATCGACAACGCTTTTGACGAGGACTGGATCAAATTCACGGTCAGCACAGCTAAGCAGTACACGATATCCTTTAACAATCCAGCAGCTGGCACAAACTATCAGGTCAACATCTATAACCAGAACCTAAATCAACTGGCTACCATTAATCAAAATACAAGTGGAACCTACAACATGAGTGCCGGCACTTATTATTTTAGAGTATTAAGCACATCTTCGTTTAATGCTTCACAGCCATACACCTTCAGCGTGAGCAATGCGGCTGCGGCAGTCACGGTATCAAACATTACCTCCGACCCTAACGTGTCAGGCTATATGACCTATGGGTATGGGAATAAATATCGCATTCAAAACTATATTACCGTGACGGGATCAGCTAGAGATTCAAGCGGAAATGCAGCTGCTAATGTCCCTATTACCGTGAGCATCAGAACGGTCCTAAACAATCTGCTTTATACGGCTACTACCACTACTAATTCCAGCGGAGGATTCACTGCTTCCATCTCCAGCATCCAGCCGGGTGTTGGACTTTATGGCTATGATAACTGGGTTTCCTACCACTACTTTGATATTATTCCGATCCAGTTCAGCTCCAATAATGCGGTTTTGAGTTCTAATGAAACGACGCTTTACCACTTTGCTTATCAAATTTATCAACCTCATTAAACATTAAATATGAGATGATTGAAGCTTGATAAAAGCACAATAGAACAAAAGCCAATGCTCGCGGTCAAACGCGGCATTGGCTCTTTTTTTTGAAAATTAGCTTCCTATTTCAATTTGCCGCAATCCGCCTTCATTGGGCGGGAGGGTGAGAGGTTAAGAAGACAAGCCACGACTACATTTAAGCAACGATTCGTTCCTTTATATAAGCCTTCGCTTGCTCCGCACAATGCCGAATATATTTAGCATCATCAAATAATTTACTCATCATGACTCCGCCTTCTATTAGCCCGATGACTACACTGCATGCTGCTTCGACATCCAGATCGCTGCGAAACTCTTGTCTACCCATCCCTTCCCTGACGATATTCCCAAGCTCGGTCATCAGCTCTTTCATGGCAAGCTGCGCCTTTTGCTTGAGCAGCGGGTGACCGTCGTCATTTTCCACCGCAGTATTTAGAATGGGGCATCCGCCTTCACAAGCATCCTGTTCAATCAACGCTACATAGACATCGCATATTTCCAGCAGTTGATCTGTGGGGGAAGCTTTCTTCGAGATGGCATCCACCAGCAAACTCTTTAATTGCATAAAGGAATAATCAAAAGCTGCCAGCGCGATTTCATCCTTATTTTCAAAATGGTTATAGAGGCCGCCCTTGCGGACATTGCAGCGCTCCATAATTTCCGACAACGACGTGCCCGCATACCCCTTCGTATTAAACAGGCCAGCTGACTGGCGAATGATATGTTCCTTCGTCATTTGTCCCTTGCGCATATCCAGCCCTCTTTCCAGAAAAGTACCGATTGGTCTTAAAATAGCATACTCTTCTGCCGTGATCAACTTGTTAGATGCAAATTCGCACCCTAACACAAGAGGAATAGGAGCTTGATGGCACTCCAAAAGTATGTTAATTTAAAAACAGACCGATCGGTACTATTTGGAGGTGCTTCCCATTTCAATTTCAATCCAACATATTCGCCACGCCACTTTGGTCATCACGATAAACGGCAAAAAAATACTTGTCGATCCGATGTTAAGTGACGTCGACGAGCTTCCGCCTGTTCCTTTCACTTGGACATTGCGCAGAAATCCGTTAACCCCGCTGCCCGTTCCCCTTCCTTTTTTTGAGGACATGGATGCTGTATTGTTAACCCATCGACATTTTGATCATATGGATAAAAAAGCGATCTCGGTGTTAAACAAGCAACTCCCCGTATTTTGCCAGCCGGAAGATCAGAACTTCTTGCAGACTGCCGGCTTCCTCAACGTACAAGCCATTGGCAACTCGTTGGAATGGGGCGGCATACAGCTAATAAGGGTTAAAGGGCAGCACGCCCGTGGTGTCTTCACCAAGCTGCTTGGCCCTGTATCCGGGTTCATTCTAAGAACAGCAGCGGATGGTTCTATTTATTTGGTAAGTGATTGCGTGTATACGCCTGCGATTGAAGAGACATTCAGGGAGAACCAGCCAGATATTGCGATTTTGCATACCGCTCGCGCACAGCTGCTATTGGGGACAACTATTACGATGACGGCGGGAGATATCCTGCGTATTCGCAAGGTTTCGCCAGCTACGCGGCTCGTCGCTGTTCACATGGATGCGATTAGCCATTGTACACTCAAGCGCCAGCAGCTTAAAATCTTCCTGAAGGAACAAGGCCTGGACAATGAAGTGTTTATTCCTGAGGATGGAGAGGTTATTGCATTCTAGCCTTTCATCCGCTCCAATCAGCTTGCATTAATCTAGCAGAGCTCTTCTCTACCTCAGCTTTATGGTATAATACCAATGATTTACATTAACCGAATAAATATGGGGGTACCATTTTTGAAGAAAATACATATTTATGGAGCGGCTGCACTAATCGTATGTTTGTCACTTGCCGGATGTTCCCAAGCATCTACAAATCATCAACAAGCAGAAGCTACGAAAGCTGAGCAAGCTGCGGACACAAACGAGCAATCACAATCTATCGAGGTCGATAAAGGGCTGCTTCATACCGAATTTACGATGCCAGCCTCCATGTTTAAAGACCAGGATATGGACAGTATAACGGCTGATGCGCAAAAGAGCGGCGTGGACGAAATCACTAAAAACGCTGACGGTTCCGTCACTTTTAGAATGCCGAAAGCTGCTCATAAAGAATTGATGAAAAAAGCAGGAAAAGGCATGCTGCAAGCGATAGAGGATCTAAAAAGCGGGAACTATTTGGCATTTATTAAGGATGTCAAGCATAACAAAGCTTTCTCAGAGTTTACATTTATCGTGGATCAAAAAGCTTACAAAAACAGCTTCGATGCAATTGCGAATTTTGGCATTGGAGCGGCGGCAATGTCTTATCAAGCAATTGCTGGCGTAGCTCCCGAAGAGCTCAAGGTCACCATTAACATTCAGGCCGAGGGTACGGATACCATTTTTGACTCGATTATTTATCCGGATGCTTTGGAAAAAATGAGCGGCAAATAAGCGGGATATCTATAAAATCTGGGATAGGGGGGCCGAAGGAGCCATGAGCAATAAGAAGGCGGAAACAATCCGCACCATGAAATATCGTTACACAGGGCCTAAAAATGGCATCGGTTATTCTTTCAGCCCCATCCGTTATGGCGAAGCGGCACCAGACAATAATCGCATTTTTATTTATGATGAAGATTTCAGTGATATGCTGCCATTCATCAAACAAAAATACCCGCTTGCTGACGCACGCACAGGCGAGGTTTATGACGCTTTTGACCCTTGCTGGGATAATCCAATTCCAAAAGCGGTCTGGCAACAGGTCGTGCAGGAACTCGATGCCCTATCGGCAGAAGACCCGGGCCAGCTTGCCTTCATCCATTCGTTCACCGCCTGGGTTCGCGAGGTGATGGAGCAGGCTGATGAAATTGTGATTTACGGAAATTTGTAAACGGCCTGAATGGACGCCTGCAAATTCGAATCTACCTCGATTAGCCGAGGCAGATTCGTCTCACAGTCTCTGTTCCCTCTACTTGTCCGCTGTTTCCAGCAGCTTTTCCGTCAGCAATTCAAGCTGCTTGCCAAGGGACAAGGGATCGGTGTAGAAGAACAGACCAAATTCTGCTTCAATGACACGCCCCGCCTTGACTGCCTCTATGCTATTCCAAATATTGTTGCTCGACAGGTCGTCCATGCCTTCCCATGAAGTACGAACGATATAATCGCCAGCATACTCTGGAAGCAGCTCCATCGAAACCGACTTTCCAGCCTCTGTCTGGGAGGAATTCATATTTTTCTGTATAACCTCGGGCGCCTTCATGCCCAAATACTCATACAGCACTTGGGAGCCTCTTCCGAAATGCGTTGTCTCAGTCACAAACATATCCTTGGCGCCGCCCTCCATAATAGTGACGGTTTTGTCCATTACGCCTGCTTCCTGCAGCCTTTGTTTACTCACTTCCACCTTCTCTTGGAACTGCTCCAGCAGCTCCTTCGCTTCCTTCTCCTTGCCAAATACTGTGCCGAGCATTTCAATACGCTGCTCGGTATTCAGCTTGTCATAAGGCACATACACCGTCGGAGCGATCGATTTGAGCTTATTATAAGTAAATTCAGTTGCTACGATGATAAGGTCCGGCTCCAGCGCCATAACCGCTTCTGGATTCACCTCATATTCTGGCCCTAAAGAATCTGCTTCAGACAGTTGATCTGTAAACGCAGCACCCTCATAAATTTCAGAAATACCGACCGGCTTAATGCCCAAAGCTGCAACGTCACCAATTAAATACATGACAACTACCCGTTTCGGATTTACAGGAACTTCGACGTCCCCTATTTCTGTAGAGATGATTCTTGTCGCGGCCTCGCTTGCCGCGGCGGTATCGGCCGATGCTATTGGCGTAGCGGATGCAGCAACGGCAGCAGTATTCGCAGCTGTGCTGCCACCATTGGCACCGCCCGTCATACAGGCGCTGAGCAGCATAGTTAAGCAAATCAGCATACTAAGCAGTATGGCTGATTTTGAATTTCTTTTCATGTAAGTAGACCCTCCAGCGATATATTGATAATGATTATCATCACCGTATTTATTATAACGCAGCGGTTTGCTTAGCCCAATGTACCATTCTGATAAAATAAATGGACGATCCTTTGCTGCTCGCTGCTGGCGTTCTTTAGCCTGATAGCGTGCGGGCGACAAGCCGGTCTGTTTTTTGAAAATACGACTAAAATAATAAACATCGGGATAACCCACCTGTGAGGCAATATCGCGCAGCGAAGCATCTGTCTCCACCAGCAGTCTGCAGGCATGGCTGATTCTAATGCGGATTAAATATTCAATGGGACTGACACCGATTTGCTGCTTGAAGCTGACTGCCAAATGGCGAACGCTATAATTCAGCCGCTCCGCGAGCGACTGAAGCGTTATGCTGTCGTGGTAATAATCATGCAAATAGCGAGTGGCGCTCGTGACAAAATCGGTTTTTGCGAGATTTTTCTCCTCCGACTTCAACTGCCACAGCAGCTCATGAATGAACTGATAGAACAGACCCGTCGCCTGCAATCTGCCCAGCTTCTCCCCCGCCACCCATGTACGCTCCAATTCGCATAGACAGTTATAAAGCCCCAACGGCTCGCCGGGCTGGAAACCGTATTGGATATTAAAAGGATTGCTGCGCTCCAGCAGCCTGCCAATTTCCTTCCAGCGCGAAAATACGAGCGTTGTCCGGTAAAACAGCAGGTAATACTCGAAGGGTTCATTTGTGCCGATATTCAGCCGCATTCCTTTTGCTCCATGGAGCAGGAAAAAAGGTTCGGCCTGATAGGTGACGCTATCCAGCATCACACTTGCACAACCGCGTGTACTATATAGAAAACAGCTGGAGGGCAGGCGGTAGCCTTCCATTACTTCATCAGCGGTCATTTTTATATGGCGAATATCAGAAATTTTGACTGCGGTATGGTTCCATATCGTCGTATATTCGTCTAGCTTCATGCTGCTGTCTCTCCTTGTTCGAACGTTTCCTTCTCATTATAAGTGATAATTATTCTCAATGTAATTGTTAATATGAAAAAGGCAGCATTTCCATTCGGCTGCAAGGCATATTAGAATATGGATGTAGTCGTTAGTTAAATACTCACAAGCAGGTGATCAAATTGTCGAACAAGCTGCGCAGTATAGCAATTGAAGGGGTAGACTATAAATATACGCTGTTAATGCGCGTGGAAGGCCAGACATGTGTTCATGAATTGAAAATTTTTCTAAAGGAATCAAAAATCAACCCTTTGCACATTCGCATCCGCACATGGGATGATCCTATCGCTGGGTGTCCGCTGAATTCGGGCTTTATATTGGCTAATAGTCGTAACAACATGCCTGATGAGGTTTACAATCTCAATCATCCAAGGCGGGTTCGGGAGTGGATCTTATATGGTTTAAGCAGGGGTTGGTGGGACGGATCAAAGACGGTTGTCATCGAGGACGGGCTTGCCGCCATGCAGGAAATGGGCTATGAGATAGAGCGAGTACAATCTAGTGCGTAGTTTTAAACGAGATAGAGGCAGAGACAGGTCAAATCCAACGTCAAATGTATGGCCTCAACCAGTGGAAAAACTGGTTTAATCCCATAAAAAGGTAGAATATACATCCGAACAGCCGCTCAATGTTCTTGGTTGCAGGGTTAACGCAATACTCTCTCCACAAAGATTGGCTTGGCGGACTCAGAAGGCGCTATATCACAGAATCACGTGTTGAGACACTACCTGCGGACACAGGAGCCGCTAATGCGCTGGAATTGAACATTTCGACGGGATAATGAGGGCGATAACGTCTTTCCTGTCCGCTTGCAGCCTGAAAACGTAGAACAAGCCACAATAGCGGAAACTCAGTCCTCACAAAAAGGAGCGAGTTTCCAGAATTTCGTGAGCTAGAGTCAAAATACACGCTCATCCAATCCTCGAATCGTGACAAACCTTCCATTCCATATGTGCTCGTGATGCTCAATGATTTGGGGAGCGGTCAGCACAGCGTTCGCAAGTGTGCTATGGCTATTTTTCGCCAAAATATTAGACTTATAGCCACGGCTGTACGCGGCTCGTATCGTTGTATCCAAGCAAAATTCGGTTTGTGCTCCGGCAAAAATAAGCTGTTCAATCGATTTCCCCTCCAAAACAACAGGCAATTCGGTGTTGTGGAACGAATCCCATGTCGTCTTTCGGATAACCGCATCCTCTGACCTGATGTCCAGTCCGTGATACAACTGCCAATCTGGTGAGCCGACATAAAATTCATCCTCTTCATGGGTATAATCCGTATGCTGGATAAAAATCACCGGAACTTCTGCCCTTCGTGCAGCCGCAATCCATTGGTTGATGCGGAGCACCAAGTTCTCTTTTTCATATAGGTAGTTTTCCGGCAAGTTAAAAAAAGCCTCCTGCACATCAATAACGATTAATGCTTGTTTCATCCCGCTTCCCTCCTGGTCTATTTCACTTCCACTTTTCTCCACCCTTATTTCCTCAATAATCAAATATAACTCGCCATAAGAACGCTGAATGTCTTCCATGCCTAGCCGGAGCGATTTCAATAAAATGTGCGAATCTCGGCTGACTTTTTCATGAATAATGCATTTCATATAGTTCCTGCGCCATGAAATCCATCTCCTTGGCCGATTCAAGAATGCTAAATCTACTATTAAAAATGGGATAATTCCCCTGCTTCCTCTTTTATTCGACTATAGCATGCTGCTTGACCGACGTATAGCTAATTTGCAGCTAAGACTGATGTTAATTCCATTTCCACCACGCCGAAAAAAAAGACCAGACCCAGCAACGGATGCTTCCATTCCGCTGCTGGGCTGGTTCCCTCTATTTCATATTAGTCCCTTCCGAGCCTTTCTCCTACCTGTTCAACCCACCGCCGTAACTCCTATTGCACCATTCAAGCTTCCCCTATTTTCCATCCTTGCAAAACATCTTAATGACATGGAATGACTTCGCATGGACCTCATATTCCATCGTGCTGTCCACCTTGATTTCGTGCTTTTGCGGAGCTACGTTAAGCGGGAGCTCTATAGAGTTGACCGCATCTTCTCCGCCTTGCATAATGTAAACTTCCGCATTCTCGGCGAGCTGGAATTCGGTCTTCAGGTCTACCCGTACGGTACGATCGAGCGTATTGACCAGCTTCACGAAGATCGCGCCCTCTTCTGCATCATAGGAGACGGAGAACGGAATTTCCTCGTCTTCATGGACGACCTTAAGCAGTTCGCTTCCCATAAGCGTGCTGTACATTTTTTGCACATAGTAGCTAGGGCTGCCATAAGAATGCTCGCCATCCAGCCAGATCATATCCGGCGACCACTGCGAATAGCCCAATCTTGCAAATAGCGGCGCATAAGAAGCAAGGACGACTACATCGGCATTCCGCTCAAGCCCCGTCATAAAGGCTGCCTCTCCCAAAGCGGCACTCCAGTTGTTAAAATGGGGCGCATTCATGCCATTGCCATGGTGAGCGGCATATTCGCCAGCAAACACTTTAATGTTTCTTGGGTATTTATCATAGAAATGGACGTTCTCGCACAGCCATTCCGGCTTTACATAATAATGCTCGTCTACCGCATACACGAAATCCGGATTTTTCGCTGTTCTGTCTTTATAGTATTTCCACGCATTTTCATAGTTTTCAGAGGAAATGTCCGGGCCGGCTGAGCCGATGAGCTTCATCGTTGGATATTTACTGTGAATAGCTTGCTGAAACAGGTCGGAGCGCTTATAAAAATCGACATGCTCCGTTTCCCACTGCTCATTACCGAGACCAATCATCTCTAAGCCGAAAGGCTCTGGATGCCCCATTTGCGCCCGAATAAGTCCCCATGGCGAATCTGCTGGTCCATTTGCGAACTCGATCAGATCCAGCGCATCGTCAATGTATTCTTGAAAAGCTGGCGTATCGACGCAGACGAGCTCATCGGACTGATACTGGCAAGCCAGTCCAACATTCAAGACCGGGATTGCCTTCGCCCCCAAATATTCGCATAGCAGAAAATACTCATAATACCCGATTCCGAGCGTCTGATTGTAGTGGCTGTATGGGCTCATAAACTGGTTTTCCTCATTATTTCCGTGCAGCGCCCAACGGTTGGTATTTGGCTTCCGCTCTTCCGCTTTTCCTATGCTATGCTTCCATTGGTAACGGTTATCCAGAGAGTAGCCCTCTACGACGCAGCCTCCGGGAAACCGCAAAAATCCCGGCTTCATATCCTTCAGCAGCTCTACCAAATCTGTGCGGAATAGTCCCAGCACCGCATCCGCGGGAATCATGGAAATAAAATCAAAGCAGACGGTGCCCGGCTCGTTCAGTTGAATGACAAAAGCGCCATAGGAAACCGCCTCGCTAGCGCGCAGCTCTGCCTTATATTGAATCCACTCGCCTTGGACGGATGAAGTGGCTTCTGCGAAAGCCATGACTGTCCCATTTTTCTCAACCAGCACCTCAATGCCGCCTGTATAACCTTCCGCCCGTGCGTAGAAAGAGACATGATAAGCCACATCCTTCTTCAAACAAACGCCATCATAAGCTTTATTCGTAAAAGCCTTCTGGCTATCCGTCGCGGTGAACGCCAAATAGTGCGGATTTGTCATGTTTTGCGGCTTGTCCGTTTCAATATTCAAAATAGCGCCGCTTGCAGCTTGCGGGTATGCACTCCAGCCATAAAGTCCCGCATACGTCTCTTCAACGCTGCCCTTGTGTCCCGTTGTTTTTTGAAACTCAAAGGAACGGTTTTCAATCATTTCAGCATGAAGGCCACCGTCCAGCCCGTAATTGATATCTTCAAAAAATAGCCCGATCATGCCCTTCTCGATAGCAGGCCCACGTTGATTTGTTATATTGATTTGCATATATATCCCCTCTTCGCCACGTCACGCTGAACGTTGAATTTAATAAAACCAGCATAGTTTAGAAGGGCAGGCACATTCAATTACACATTATGCGTATCTACTAACCTATTGTGCAAATTATATTTACAACGCCGCATGCGGATTATACAATGGGCATACCCCGGGCATACCCCGTATCCATGGAGGAGCTTATGAATATTGGAAATATCGGCTTTAATCATAGCCACGATAGCGATTTTATTATAAACAGGCCGCTGGGCTCCGGCGACTACATGCTGCTGCTTTTGAAAACACCTGCATTTTTCACCTTAAATGGCTCGGAAGTACGGACTGAACCGAACTCCTTCATTCTTTACAGCGAGGACGAGCCGCAAATGTACCGGGCATGCGGAGCGCAGTTTACGAATGACTGGTTTCACTTCAAGCTGCAGGAGGGCGATGAAGCTCTGCTCGCTGAGCTGGACATTCCTCAAAACCAAATTGTCCGCATCGGAGACATGAATGAGCTGTCGATGATGATTAACCATTTGTGCTACGAAAACTATTCCTCTAACCGTTTCAGGTCAGAAACGATTCAATTATATTTAAAGCTATTTTTTATTAAGCTAAGCAACAAAATCCATGATTCTAACAATGAAATGAGCAGCACCCACTACAATAATATGTCGATCGTCCGCACTAAAATGTACAATCAGCCTTTTCTCCCGTGGACGATAGCGGGACTTTCTCATGAGCTGACGATGAGCAAATCTTGCTTTCAGCACTTGTATAAGGACTTTTTTGGCGTTAGCCCGATTACAGACTTGATTCTAAGTCGAATCGAGCATGCGAAATATTTGCTTTCAACGACGGATATTTCCGTTAAGAAAATCGCGGAGATGAGCGGTTATAATAACGAGATTCATTTTATGAGACAATTCAAGCAGCATATGAAACGAACACCCAGCCAATATAGAGAAGCGGTTCTAAGAAATTAGAACCAGAGCCAAAGCCTCAGTTACAGCAGGATTTCACTATGGTAAACTGGATGGCGGCATTGTTTTTTATTTCCAAAAATAGCGGCATGCCGTCTGAAAGCAAGTTCATCTTAGAAAAGGGGTTATCTCTATGAAAAATAAAAATAGACGATGGGTAGGCGGAGCAGCCCTGATATTGTCGCTGCTTGCCCTTTCAGCATGCGGCTCTTCAGGACCTGCACAAGCAGATTTTGACAGCTTGCAGAAACGGGTTGCCGGGCTGGAACAGCAGCTTGCCGCTAAGGAGCAGGAGCTGGAAGAGCTGAAATCAACAGTTGCAGCCATAAATCAAGCTGGCGGCAGTGTCGATGTATCTGCACCAAGCGATAATGGTCCTGCTGACAAAGGGGATAATGTGCGGATTACCTTTGCCCAGTATCAGAAAATAGAAATTGGCATGACCTATAAGGAAGTAACTGAAATAGTTGGCGGCAACGGCCAAGCTTTGAGCGAAACCGCAGATATGGTCGTCTACTCCTATTCTGGCGCAGGGGATACAGGGGCGAATGCGGTGCTCTCTTTCAATAATGGAAAGCTGCTATCCAAGGCACAAGCAGGACTCGACTAAAACGGACGATTGGGCAAAAAAAGAACAGACAGCCTTCACTCATTAATAACATGAGCTGAGGGCTGTCTGCTTGTTTAATTCCTACTGTGGACTCGCTCCAATGGGATTGCGTGCAAACAACGAATGAATATTGCCTTCCGGATCAGCGAAAAAGCCCTACTGGCTTTGTCCTATAATGCATACATGCATAAATAAACTAAACCAATTCTTCGATCGCTACCCTATACAAATAGTTGCCTTCGCTAAACAGCACGCGATTTTCTCGAAAATCCCGGGTGTGCGGTTTAAGCGGCTCCGCCTGCTCATTCAAAAAATGGATTTTGTGCCCTGCACTCAAGCTGCCTGGGCTTTCATTTCTCTTCAAAATAAAGGTCTCATGCTTGCCATAGCCGCCGTCGAATAAAAAGTGGTACCCATCCGTACAAAACCCGGCGGAGCCGGAAATATTCGGATTCATATAGGTAACCTTAGCCTGCCCGGGTCCGCCTGAAATGCGGCCTAACAGGAAGTCCGTGTAAAAATAGAACCAGATCTCCTGTTCATTCACGACATTCAGCGCATAACAATCCGCGATATTCGACGTGTGGTCTTCATATATTTTGTTGCCATGCTCATCCCAAGCCAGGAGACCTTGTGCCCCAATGGGGTGATTCCACCCGTTGTTTCCAAAAACGCCTTCGTCAAAATAACTGGTCCAAATGGTGCCCTTCTCCGTTACCTGAACGCTCTGAATGCCGTCTCCCAGCATAAATTCGCGAACGGTCTCGCCTTTATAGTCACATACTTTGGCGTTCAAATCATATCTGTCTAACCCATAATAAGTACAGCGCGCACCGACCAACAGCAGTTTATTCCGAAGGGGCTGCACATAATGATAATTGAAATGCTGTCCCTCAATCACCACTGCTTCCATATAATTATCTTCTATGACGAGCACCTTATAGGTGTACGTTTCCTTCAGCGCTGATGGGACGTGCATGCCTCGTATCCGTTTCGGGATGCGGTTAACCAGCAAGACATACACGCATTCATCCCCGCCGAGCTGGGCCGAGACCACCTCAAAGCCCTCCATATGCACAGACATATCCGCATAAGGCTGCAGCGTTACCGTTTTATCAAACATATCCATTCCTCCCCTTCGATATCATCAAAAGCACCGTCGGTATTCAATAACTGAATTATGCCTGTGCACGGTACGCCTGAACAGGGTAGAAGTATGGCAAAGGATCAAGCGGGCATGCTCGTCTCCAACAGCCTGTCTTGAATTAGCCGCGCAACTCGCTTATACTTTCGTTCAGATGCACAATAATAACCAACTTTGACATACCGGTTTTTTGCACCCAGAATGAAACGATAGAACAGGAGGAGCACGGTTGCTGCAGCTATCAGGAAAGCAGGCTCAGGATATTGTCGACAAAATGATGCAAGACATCCCCTACAACATTAATATTATGAATGAACATGGCATTATTATCGGAAGCGGGCAGAAGGAGCGTATAGGTACCATTCATCAGGGTGCCGTTCAGGCTCTGACTACCAGAAAACGAATTGAGGTCTGGCAAGATAGCGCGCTTGCGAAAATGGGTACGAATGAACCGATTATGATCCATAACCAGTACGTCGCTGTAGTGGGCATCTCCGGGCATCCCGACGAGGTGCGTCCTTTCTCCAACATTGTGAGCACGACGGTATCCCTGCTCATTGAGCAGCGCAATCAGCTGGAAAGCCTAGCCCATGAAGCTTCCCGCAAACAAGCTTTTCTGGAGCGGCTGCTGAGCCATACGGGCTCCTACTCACAGAAAATCAAAAAAGAAGCTGCACCCTACAAGCTTGATCTGCAATTGCCAACTGTCCTCCTATACATAAAATCCATCCAGCTCAATGCTGTTACAAATAAAATGCTGCTTCAGCTTCCTTCGTTCTCCATTCAGGATGACGAGGATGCCCATATCGTTTTCATTCAAAATGAATCTGAGCTGGATGCCATTGTTCAACGTTTCAGGCAGGAGCAGCCTCAAGCCAGCATCGCCATAAGCAGGCGGGAAGCAAGCATTGCAGCATGTTATGAGCAGGCTAGATCGGCCATGAACATCTTAGCAGCGCTTGGTTCTGCCTCCCGCCTGATCCGGTATGAAGATGTGCGGTTTCTCGTGCGCTTCAGCCATGCCGATCTAACCCGGCACCCTAATCTGGTGGGCAAACTGGAGGATACCGCCGATTTAGTCGACACGCTCCGCAGCTTCATCCGCCATAGCGGCAGCATGACAGCAACAGCTGATGAACTCAGCATTCATCGCAATACGCTGCAATATCGCCTCAAACGGATACAGACTCTTACAGGCAAAAACCCGCGCGACTTGCTGGAGCTTATTGAGCTAACCCATGGCTTGCTTACCTTCTATCAGTAAGCAGTCCCAATTTCAGCACCCTCGCAATGTTCTCGGCAGTACGCTCTACGTTGTCCGGGCCTTCCTTCAGAAGCTTCTCCAAATCGGAGGCCCCTGGAACAATGCCGAACACAGCATCTATGCCTTCGGCGTATAACGTTTCGATTCCTTCTCCAACGTATCCGGCAAGCGCAATAACCGGCTTTCCTGCTTCCTTGGCTGCCTGTGCTACGCCATAGGGGGTTTTGCCAAATTTCGTCTGAAAATCGATGCCTCCTTCACCCGTAAACACGATATCGGCTTGGAGCAGCTTGTCCCGAAGCTCTGTATATTCAATGACAATTTCAATGCCTTTGCGCAAAACCGCCTGTGTGAAAATCAACAAGCCCGCGCCTAATCCGCCAGCTGCGCCTGCTCCCGGCATGTCCCGAACATCCTTATGCAATTGCTGCTTAACGACATCTGCATAATGAGACAGGTTCGCATCCAGCCGCTGAACCATTTCCGGCGTAGCTCCCTTCTGCGGGCCAAATACTTGCGAAGCGCCATGCTCCCCGCATAACGGATTGGTCACATCGCAAGCGACAATAAACTGCACTTCCCGCAAACGTTCATCCAGCTTTGACACATCAATGCGGGCCAAATGCTCCAGAGCTCCTCCCCCACGCGCAAGTACATGCCCTTGTGCATCAAGAAACTTTGCACCGAGCGCTTCCGCCATGCCCGCTCCCCCATCGTTAGTGGCGCTGCCGCCGATTCCAACAATGATTTTGCGGATTCCCTGATCCAAGCAAGCGCGAATTACTTCGCCCGTCCCATAAGTAGTGGTGCAAAGCGGGTTTCTCGTTTGCTTCGTCACCAGATGAATGCCACTGGCCGATGACATCTCGATAACCGCCGTTGCACCATCTCCTGCAATGCCATACGTTGCTGTTACGGGCTGGCCAAGCGGTCCGCTTACTTCTATCTGATGTATAGTCCCGCCTGTAGCATCCACAAGGGATTGCACCGTTCCTTCTCCTCCGTCAGCCATCGGTACATGAATGTAACCTGCTCCCGGATAAATCTTACTTAGCCCTTTCTCCATCGCGATACAAACTTCTTTTGCTGTCATGCTTTCCTTGAATGAATCTGGTGCCAGCACGAATATCGTTTCTTTCATTTTCTCTCACCCCATCCTCGTTATTAAAGGATAAAACCGTAAAGCAAAGTAGCTACGATAGCCATCGTGCCGCCAATGACAGCCTCATAAGGAATAACCCCCATACGCTGTCGCACGGTCATCTTCATGCTGTCGGCTGAGACGTGAAAATAATTTCCTTGTGGCAAAGAGTCGATAACCGTCGCTCCGGTATGCACCATGACGGCTGCGGCAATCGGCGCCGTACCCATATTCAAAATCGCATCACCAAATGAACCCGTTGCTAAAATAACGCCTGTAGACGTAGAGGCCGTAGCCGCAGCCATCAAGATGCCTGCAATCGGTGCCAGGAAGGTTCCCGATATCCCTGACGTTTCAATCAGATGTACGACCTCAGAAGATAGATCAGATGCGGAGATGAGTCCGGCAATACCTCCGGCACCAACCAGAATGAGCACCGTTGCGGTCATCTTATTCAATCCCGAGGTCGTATACTTCACCGTGTTCTTGGCCTGTCCCATCGCAAGCAATCCGATAATACCCGCTATGGGCAAAATATACATCGCATCGACTTTAAACGTGGATAGAGCCTCAATTCCCGTAATCGAACCAATCGGGTTAATCATTAATAAAAGAATAGCAGCCAGCGGCGCTACAATCGCCTTCTTCAGCGGTGGATATTGGGACATGTCTACTTCACCTTGCTCTACTTCATGATCCGCTACCTTAATACCTTTATTTTTGAGCATAGAAGCCACGATTACTGTAATGATTAGTCCACAGACCGCAGGAACCAGCCCCGCTAGCATAACATGGCTGAGATCCAGATCGAATCCGCGTGCAGCAGCGATAGCGTTTGGATTCGGGGATATGACGTTTCCAGCCTTGCCCCCGCCAGATAAGGCCACCAGCAAAGCCAGCTTGGAGATGCCCATCCGGTTCCCGACTGAAAGCGCAATTGGAGCAACGATAAGTACAGCAACGGGAATGAACACGCCGACCGCCGTAATGATCATTGTCGCCAGCGCTAAAGCCAAAATCGCCTTACTGCCTCCAAATTTCCGAACGATGGCCTGTGCGATCGTCTCCGCCGCCCCCGATTCCATCATGACGCCTGCAAGCACCCCGGCTGCAAGGACACGGAGCACCGTTCCCATGACGCTTTGCGTGCCATTTACGAGCACATTTACGGTCTGCTCCAGATTGGCCCCGCCAATTAAAGCGCCTACAATCGCTCCCAAAAATAAAGAGTAGACCGGATTCAGCTTTCTCAAAATGAATATGATGGCGATTGCCAGCCCCGCCAGGGCACCTATCCAGCTAATTGATAAAGTTTCCATCGTCCCTTGCCCCCCATGCACTTGTTGAACACGCTTTCATTATAGGTGCTAGCGGGCAGAATAAATATTGGTGGAAGGACGAAATATATTGTGCATGTGCACAATGATGATGATTCAGATTGGTCTAGCGTTTAAAATGAAATGGAGCCCTCCACATAGGAAGGCTCCACGTTTTTAAATTAGCTTAGATTTTCCACTCCGCTCGCTGCTGCCGCGTCAGGCGCGGACAAGTGTAGCAATAGGAGCGGTTTTTTCGGCGGAATTGCAGACAGCATACATTTTTCAGAGCAAGCTGCTTTTCTGGGTCCAGCGGGTTGGGGATATAGCGAACATTGACATGAAACGGGTTTTTGCTTCTTCCGAACCATTCGGAAGGCAGTGCCTGCACGAACCGTTCGTCAGCTTCTAGCTGCTTCAACACGGCTTCGTCTGTTATGGACTGCTGCAGGCGCTCTCTGTAATTGTTCAGAGCAGTAGGCAATTGCCCCCACAGCAAACCGATATTTAAGCTTGAGGCTTGAGCCAGAGACTCCATTAAAGGATGTGCAGTATTTCTGTAAAAATGGAACAGCACATGCTCCAGCCATTGCTGCCTCTGCCTTCCAGCTAAATCGTCCGGCGCTTGCTCCGCTTCCTTTCGCTCAACCCGAAAGCCGACCTTCGTAAATCCGGGCTCCTTAATCAACTGTACTTCAAGATTGCTTAGCGAGAAGTTTGGAGCCGTATCATAAACAGATATGGAGTAATGCAGTGCAGCAATTACGGAACCAAACCAGCTGCTGAAATAAGCTGCGGCGACTCCCTCATCCATCCCTTCAATCAATTGGTTATAGGCAGCAAGAAATCCGCTCATGGCAGCAACATCTATAAGGTCTTCACCTTTAATGGACATGACCGCCTCTTTGCCAAGGTCTTTGCCAGGCTCGCTTTCTATTCCGAAATGCCGTTCCAGCTGCTCCCACATTGCCCTGTTCATCACTGACCGAATAAACGGCTCAAATCTTCCAGCATGGAAGTCGCAGCGTTTGGTCCATAACCGCCAAACCATGAGTCCGAGGAAACGGGGTACACTTGATTAGCTTTAACAGCCTTCAGGTTTTTCCAAATATTAAAGTCCTGCAATTCATTATAAATTTCATCATTGTCATTGATGAGCAAAATATAATCGGGATCAATTTCCGGCAGTTTTTCCTTAGACAGCACTTCATATCTGTTTTCGGCACTGGTGAGCGGGAAAACAGCCGGTCTTTCGAAGCCAAAATCGTCATAGAGCCACTTATAGTCCATATCTCCGTAATAACGGATATCGTTTCTTATGCGCAGCACCATGAGCGTCTTGCCCTTCGCTTTGCTTTGAACCTTCGCGATTACGCCTTGTTTTAGCTGTTCATAGTCGCCAATCACCTGTTCAGCCTTATCGTTCAAGCCAAATGCAGCACCAGTCGCACGGAAAGCCGTCTGCCAATCCGGTGCTACATATCCGTTTTCCAGCATCGCTGTAGGAGCGATTTGCTTGTAAGATTCATAGATATCCTCGCTGTTTGTATCTGTAATAATTAATTCAGGAGCAAGCGCAAGCAGCTTTTCGAGATTCACTTTGCCCTGTTCGCCTATAATTTCCACACCATCCAAAAACGGTTTTAAATAAAGCGGAAAATCCTCGTTCTGCGACTTAACCGTTGCCTTAGGCACCATACCAAGTGCAATCATATGATCAGTCAAATAAGTAACCGTCGTAACAATATTTTCTGGCTGATTAGGCAAAGTCTGCTCGCCTTTAGTATCTTTAAACGCAAACCCAGCTTGCGGAGCCGCATCCGATGCCTGCGTCTGCTGCGCCGCTTCAGCAGACGGTGTGGAAGCCGCCTCTTCATTAGCTTTGCCGCATGCGGCGGTCATCATAACTAGCAATAGTGCTACTATAGTCATTGTAAATAAAAAACGTTTGTTCATACGATTCATTCCCCTTTTGTCTTCGTTAGAAAGTTGTTATGGTCTGTTATCAACCATGACGATTGTGCTCGTCGTCCAGCCTCTGTCATTGGTCAAATTCATAAAGAAGCTTCCTTTTTCATCGGGCAGACTAGCGATAGCTTCATTATTCCCTTTTAGAAAAGCAGCTATTGGCTGCCATATCGCCTGCCTCCAGTCGCTGTTGTCCTTGCACCAGTAGAGAACAGCTTGCTTAACAGGCAACGATGAAATAAACGGAACGCTGATATGCTCCCCCTCCTGCCTCATCTCCATCATTTCAGCCAGCTTAGGCTCGCCCTTTACTACACTGTCCGCAAACGCATAGGCTTCCTCGCAAGACCATGCTTCTACGTAGGAATGCCCCAGCCCATAGTGAAGACTCAGCGTGCTTGCCGGATGGCATTTCCTGTTCAGCTCGTAGGATTTGATGAAGATCGACAGCGGGAAGTGCGTATCGTTGCTGCCATTCAGCCACAGCATTGGCAGACGGCTCTGGGGCAAATAGGTCGCTGGGTCCCACAATAAAGAAAGCCGTTCCGCATCGGCAGACGGCATTAGCGCGAAGCCCTTTCCGTATACGGTTAGCGGCTCGCTCAAAAAACCACAGCCATAAATCGGCATGGCAAAAGAGAGCCTTGTATCCAAGCCGGAAACCAGACTCGTAATAATGCCGCCCCATGAAATGCCCGTTATGCCAATGCGGCTTTCATCTACTTCAGGAAACGACCGAAGCAGCGAATGGGCAACCACTGCCGCCGCCACAGCATGATACATCCATTGATCCTCCAATGGCTGATCGTAGTCTGCAAATACGCCTTGCTTGGCCGGTCCGCTCCAGCGATGGCACGGCCACTCCTCTTCTGCAGATGTGCTGCTATTTTTGTCCACATAGGGGGTATGGCCCTCCAAATCCATAGCAATTGCAGCATAACCTCGAGCAGTCCATTTCTTCACCCATTCAGAAAACGCGGTTCCAGCACCACCATGAAGAAGCACGATGCCTGGAACTTTATCCCCACTTGATGCACCGCTAGGCACACCATAATAAGCGAAAATCCGCGTTTCCCTTCCTTGATAAGGAACCCCTTGATAAAACAAAGCCCTAATTTCACAACCGGTCTGCTCGGAAGCCGGGTATACAGCAGGTATTTCGTATAGCTCGTTCAGATTCCAAGGAGGCTTGTTCAAATGCCGCTTCCTCCTCTTTTAAGTGATAATGATTTTCCTTCTCAAAATAATAGCATTCCTCCGTACCATTTCACATGGATTTTGAGCATGTGTTTTCTAGACATTTGTCAGCCCGAACATTTGCATCACATAAGGCAGTGCCCGTTCATGCGACCATGCGGAGTATTCAAACAGCTTGTCCGTTCCAATTTCATAAACACGCTGATTTTGAACCGCCTCCAGCTGCTTCCATAAGCCAGTCGCTTGCAGCTCCTCCTTGCTCCTATTTGCCTTGGCCGTCGAATCCACCATTAGAATAATGATGTCGGCGGCATAGTTCTTCAGCTCAGCTTGAGAGACGGTACAGAAAACATCGATATCATCCAAATTATGTGCAGCGTTCAGCCTCAAATCTTCATAAAATACCGCACCCGCATTGCGCCTGCCATAAATCCGGTATTCGGAGTCCATCACTCTCCATATACTCAACGTTGCCCCGCCCATTTTTCCCCTGACCTTACGATATGCCTTTTCCGCTTGACTATCATATTGCGACAGCCATACCTCAGCCTCTTGCTGCTGTTCCATCGGTTCTGCTATTGCTTGAAGCTGCTGGCGCCAATCTTTAGGCAACCAAGGAATAGACACCGTCGGCGCGATGAGTTCAAGCTCCTGCTGTGCACTGCTGCTCAACATATCTGTACAAAATATAAGATCTGGCTTGGCCTTGTTCAGCGCAAGCAGATTTCGGCTCCACAAATCGCCTTTCCCGACCTCATCCGGGTGCAGCTGGATCATTCGGTCATAACGTGCATGATGGGGATAAAAAACAGCCGCTTTGGGCAGCAATTGAAGCGCAAGCAAGCTCCCCGACAATGGCTCGGAGACGCTGGCGATGTTGCGCTTTCGGCTTTTAATAAAGGTTAACGGAGACATGGTTGTCTGCTGCTTGAAGCGGCGGCTGAAATAAAATTCGTCGTCAAAGCCTACCTTGGCAGCCGTTTCCCTTACGCCTTCTCCCGTTAATAGCAAATGCTTGGCTCGTTCCATTCGAATTTTCATTAAATAAGCAGAAGGCGTGACGCCGATGTGATGCTGAAAGGCCCAAGAAAAATAGCCCGGACTCAGCCCCGCTAGACGAGCCAGTTTTGTGCGCTTCAACTCATGGTCTGGATTCTGCTGCATGATTTCGGCAATGCGAGTAATCGCAGACACCGTTGTTTCCTCTTCCCGCATGGCTGGCCTAGCCTCTGCGAGCAAGGAAACGAAGCGATAGAGCTCTGCCTGCACACTGAATTCGTTGCGCTGCTTGGAGGTCTGCCAGCGTAGCAGACTATCGCAGCATTCGGCAGCCAGCTGCGCATTTGAAATACGTGCCTGGCCCAGCAAAAAATCGGCTGATTGTGCAGCCCGCTTATCCGCTTCAAGCCTGTACGCTTCAAAGTGGATGATCCAGCCTTTTACCGGATTGCTGCCTGCGGCTATCTGAAAAGAACGGCCAGGCGGCAGCAAATAGGCTGCATCTGGCGATACTTCGCCATTTTCACCCTCCGAGAAAATCATGCCCTCGCCCCGAGCACAAAAGACAGCAGTATGCGAGTCTGATGCCTGACAAATAGTCTCGCTTTCTGTAAAAGCTTCAAAGGAATCTATACGGCAAAAACGAAGCATAGCCGCTGCTTTTTGGCCGGAATCGTTCATGAATCTCCCTCTTTTCTCATTTATTTGTTTTCTTTATCATTAAGTCGCCGTATGCGATCTGTGATCTGCCATATACCTCAATCTATTATCTCTCAAACCGCAGCAGCAGCATATATCCGATCACCTGCAAATATTATTTTTCGCGCAAAAAATGCAGAAAATTTTGCTGGGAGCCACAAGTAGTGGTTCTACTCCTAAGAACATGGAGGCTTTATGCCATGCATATTTTTGTTTTTTTATGGACGGCAGCCATTCCTTTCTCAGAGGCTTTTTTCTCAACGCCATCCCCGGATGCCCACTTGTTTATTGCGGGATAACGCCAATCATCCCGGTAGATGGAATGATGAACGATAAGTCGGCATCCTTGTACTGGCGATTAATGACCGTGCGTTTAATCGTTAGCTCTTTCGGCATGCTGTTCATGCCAAACATCACGAATCCAAGATCTGCCCCATCATCCAAATTCGGATTTTGTTCGCTATATCCCCCGCCAACCGACATCCGGTATTCCTTGCCATTCTCATCAACGGCGATCCAAGTATCCGATGCAAAGTTGGGATTGCTGAACGTTCCCCCAATTTGAATTTTCCCTACCCCATCTGAGTTGACCGTTAATCCCTTGAGCAGCAATGAATCGCCAGCGTCTTCAAATAGGACAGGATTTTCGGCCGAAGCTTGCGACGGATCAAAGATGACCGCGGCCTCGCCTTTTTCCCGAATCATATAGCTGTCCAGCACAAACCGGATCTGCTGCTTGTCATAGGCAAAATCATCGAATTGGTAAAACCATTTCGTTAGCCCGCTCCATCGGTCAAACTCGTAGCGCCGGCTTGAAAATTCCATTTCCGTCATGCTCGGGCTCTTCTCAAGCACATTGCCTTGTTCATCCTCCAGATGGTAATTTAGCAGATTAAACCCGCTTTGACCGTTTAATGCCCTGCTCGCCGCCTCCGGCGTCAGCGACGTCGTAAATTCAAGCGAGCCTCCGCTCGGCGTACGGGTTGCTCCTTGCATCTGAATCCGAATGCCGCTTGGCGTCTCATACGAAATGCCAATAGGGGTGAGCAGTGTCTGGGCTTTCGCCTTGCTCAAATCGACATCGACCCGCAGCGTCCATTGTCCTTTGACCGTCTTAGACGAAAAGCCGTCCGCACCCGGTGTTCCTTGATGCAAGGCGATCTGGTTAATGTAAGCGTCGAACTGCAGCTTGTCTTTCAATACTGGCCGTCTAAAAACAAATTCGAATCGGCTCGTAGTCGTATTGCCTCCCGTCATAATTCCATAAGGGATATCTCCAATATGCCCTCTATCTACATCAAAAAGAACGAAATTCCCATTAGTAGATTGAATTTCGCCAGCTACCGGATTTCCTTTCGCATCATAAATGTCGATGCCTACAATGAGACGGGTCGAATCGGCTATCACTTCGTTAACCTTCAGCGTGTAGCCTTGATTCTCGGCGCTGGCGTCGGAATGCTGTACAAGTCCTGCTTCCTGCGCCTGCTTCATCCCGTTATCCACATAACTGTTCTGGGCAAAAAGCGAGCGCACCATATCCGCAAGTGTCGGCTGTGCGTACAGCAGCGTGCTTCCCGCGAGCACGACGGCAGCGGCTGCAAGCCCCCAGGCTTTGCGTCTCAAAGATTTTCTGGCCGCATGTTGACGTTTGACTTGCTGGGCAATAGATGAGACGCCCGGCTCAAGATCAAGCGGATCAGGATCACTATTTCCCGCTGCCTCTATGTCGATGCCCTCCAGCTCTAGCATCACCCTATCGGTAAAATCGTCCTGGAGCCTGTCCTCGAACAAGACGCTTTCTATTTTTTTATCTTCCGGCGTCGGTGCTGGTGCTAGTGTCGGTGTCGCTGCTCCAGTCCCCGCTTTAAGATCAGCTGTTTCAGCTTTTGTACGATTCCAAAATGTCATAACGTTGTCCCTCCTTGGCTTCTACCATTTTCCGCAGCCTGATTTTAGCTCGGTGAACGATGTTGGTGACCTGCCGTACCGACATGCCGGTTATGCTGGCGATTTCCTCGTGGCTCAGCTGGTTCGTATAACGGAGAACCAACACCAGCCGATAATGCTCAGGCAGCTTCTCCAGCAGATGGTCCAGCTCAGAGCGCAGCTCTTTTTGCAGCAGCTTGGATTCCGGTGTCTCGCGTTCGCAGCCTTCTTCCTGCACAGGGGATTCTGCTGTTTTCCGTCGCCAGCCGTCCTTCTGCAAGTTAACAGCTATTGTATAAAGCCAGCCAGCAAAGCTTTGCACCGGATTATGCGATGCCAGCTTGCGGTAGGCCTTGAGCAGCGTCTCCTGCGTCAAATCCTCAGCGTCAGACTCGGAAGCTCCCATTTTGCGGAACAAGCCATAAAGCTTATTTTGATAGCGCCGGACGATATCCGCGTACGCTTGTTTATTGCCGTTCAACACGGCTTCGATAATGATATTATCGTCTCTCAGCTCCATTTGCTCCATTTGCTCCCCTCCTCTTACGGTGCCGCTTTTGTATATCTCACTGCTAAGACTCCCCATCCTCGCTAATTCTCTCACTTGATTTTAAAAGTTTCTGAACCTATTGTGGTAAATTGGCATTTATTTCAGCAAAAAAAGACGCCCGTCCTCCAAAACAGCCTTCCGACCGACTAAGGCGTGTCTGCAAACGTAAGCGAGCCGGACCCTGATTGCATTTTGCGTCAAACGCATTGCCTCTTCTACCGGAAGTATCACGCATCCTAAATATAAACAAGCTTACCTTAAGGCAGCTTTATGTGTTAGGTTTCATAGTTCTACTCCTGAACATGGATAGCTTTGGCGGACACAACAGACGCTATTTTAATGGAATTACGGGTTATGGGACAGGCTGCGGACTCAGGAGACGCTAATGAGCTTCCAATAGCTATTTTACTGGGATTATTAGGTGGATAACGGCTCTCCTGTCCGCTTAAAGCCTAAAATCGTTGAAAAAGCCAGAATAGCGGAACCTCAGTCCTCCAAAAAAAAGAGCGAGCTTCCCGAGCCGCATGCTCTCAGCAGCAATGGCCTCATCAATAATGGCTTAGCGACAATAGTCTTAGCAACAATTTAACGCTGCGGTTCCTAAAATTTTTAATCGTCAGATGAAATTTGCTTTGAGTTTCGCTTTGAATAAGCGCTAAGCAAGACGCAGCAGACCGACTCCAGTTTGCTTGCACGCCCTAGTATTTGGAAGATACATAGGAATAGATTAAAATAGAGCTATTAATGAAAAGGGGTGGGAATTTGCCTTTGCATCACATTTCTTTGCCAGCGCTAAGCGCCTCCCCAGGCTCCATCGCTGTTCTGCATCCTTTGCCGGATGAGCAAAATAGGTCGGTGCTAGCCTTAAATCATGCATGCGAATTATGGAAGCTGAATCTTGCTACAGGACTTGCTGAACAACTGCTCCAAGTGGATATCCCTGAGTTCAATATTCATCATCCCGTGCAAGTCGTAATCAGTAAAGATGGGCAATATGCAGCGGTTTCGAACTGTTTTGGCCGTCACGCCGCGGTTTATGATTTGCTCGTCCGCCAACAAATGATGGAGCTGTCTCGAGACGACTATCATTCAGAAGTATGTACCTTCCCGTTAGCCTTTGCCGAGATTGACGGGAGATCTCTGCTCATTCATGGGACACTATGGAACCGTGTGGACTTAACCGATGTGTTGTCGGGGGAGCTTCTAAGCAGCCGTCCACAGGCCGAATATGAAGACGACGGCTATCTTGATTATTTTCACGCCAAACTTTATGTATCGCCGGATCAGCAGCGGGTTGTAGATACGGGCTGGGTATGGCAGCCTGTTGGTATTATTCGGTCCTGGAATGTTCGAGCTTGGCTTAACAACGCTCGTGAGTCGGAGGACGGCGCTTCCGTATCCTCACCTTGGAAAATGCTTGTGGACTGGGGCTTGCCCGCCGCTTGGGTAGATTCGCAGACCATTGCCATCTGGGGACAAGTGGATGGCGATCTATTCGATGAGGAGGACTTGCCGGATGAAGGCGCATTGCCAGTCGTTATGGTGTTCAATGTGCTGACGGGTGAACGCTCTATCGTTTTGAGAGAGGTCCCTGCCTATGAGACCACTTCACCAATAGAGAATGTTTATCCTCATCCACAGGGAAAATTAGCAGTAGATGGTGATCGCTTGTTCTTATGGGGCAGGGGGCTGAATATGACCGTATGGAATAGGCATGACGGTGCACAGGAAGCCACAGAGGAGGCCTTCTGTCCCGATTTATACCATGAAGAGGCGCGGCTGTTTTTACAATTGGATTCGCAGGGCGGCATTTCGGCTTGGCGGTATAAGCCTTAAATGATCCTCTTATTCGACTCTGGGAGGGGCTTCGGCTTCTAGCGCGATTAATTCATATAGGCCATTTACCGAGCATCCAATCGTATCAGCGATGGAAATAGCGGTTTTTAAGGGCATCATTCTCTTATTTTCTATAAAATCATTCATTCGCTCGTGTTTATAATGCAGCGCTTCGGTTAATTGACCGATGGTCATGTCGGCTTCCGCTAATCGTTCAAGCAGCAAGCAGCGCCCAAGTTCAAATTTCATTTAATCTCCTCCTACTATGTTAGGCTATTTATAAGAAAGCGGATCAGTCGCCTTATTCCGCCCTTAGAATAATTCCCTAATGTTGGGCCATTTATAAATTTCGAGCAGCAGCTAATATTTTATTCTGTAAAGGTGAGGTTGATATGAAAAATAATCCGCTGGCCTACATAAATACCCTTGAGGAAAAAACATGATTAGGGCAGCAGAGTGGAGCATTCGTGTGCTGTCCGTAGAGCCAGAAAGGCTGCATTTTCCCCACGCGCAACCGGATATAATAGGGTATCGATTAAAGCTCAATCATTCGCCAAAAATAGAGCTGCTTCGCTATGACCTTATTCAAGTGACAACAGGTACAGTTGGCACTTCATCATGGGCCGCTTTCACAGCGATCGTGATGGAGATCAACCCGGAATCGCTGCTGCTGTTCACATCCCCCATGTATCAAGAACAGTTAAAGGAAGCGCATAGGATCAAGCGGATTTTCTCCCCACTCCATTCGATTCAAGGTGCGGAGCAGCTCATTGCACATTATGGTTATTTTCCTCCCTTTCACTACGATGAAATAATGGATGCAAGGTGGGAGGGAGAAAATGAAGGTTCGAGCGAGGAGAAAAGCTTGACCATAGCCATTAAGCCCTCCTTAGTTGAAGAGGCAGCGAAAAATGTCATCTTCCGTTTTGATGGGGTCCAGGAAGAGGATCTCTCTTCTTTCGAGGAGCACAATACTATTTTTCAATTGGAATTTACTTATCAGGAAGAAGCGGTACATGTGGTCATCGGCTCACAAGACGGATTTGGCGGACAATTTCTGTGCCGCAGCATCCGTGTCAGCTGGGAAAATTAAATAAAGCTGGCGCCAGTCAATGACCGGCGTCAGCCTGCTGCTGCACGCCTCCTCCAAACTACTGCTGCAGAAGCGCTTTATTTTTATCAAAAAAACGGGCATTATGCGAAGAAACACCAGCCATATCAGAGGCCGCTGGCTCAAGATAAAGCTTTGCGCTATTGACGGCTAACACGGCATCATTAAAGGCGCCTGCGATTAATCGGACTTTACTGCCATAAGTAATAAAATCGCCGGCTCCAAAAATGCCAGAAACGCTCGTCCGCATTCGCGCATCCACCGATACCCCATAGTCCTCCCTCTCTAATCCCCAGTTCGACGCTTGAAAATAAATGAACAATTATGCTGTGAAGCCTGTTCCATCAGCTATTTTTGCAAAAAATAATCGTAGTAGGCACCTTGAATCAGCAGCACGATTTCACCGAAAACCCCTATGACAAAAAATAGAAAGTAGTAACTTGCCGATGATACCTCTTTGTTAAATAGCTCTTTAAAGGCTTGGCTAAACACCCGCTCGAATTTAAACCAATTCAGCACCCAGCCAATAAGGAGAAAAGTAAGAATCGCCATGTTGGTAACACCGCCCCAATATCCATATGATTGTTGAGCTTATTATAACGGATAATTCGCCAAATCGGTAATGGTACATCATACACATATTGACCCGCTTAAAAATAGAAATGCTCAAGTGTTGGACACTACATAATATATTATATATAATATGAATGACGAAATAATATATTATATATTATTTCCCTAACGGCACTTACACATAATGGAGGCGTTATCATGGGAAGATTATTAGGCAAAGTAGCGATTATTACTGGCGCAGGCAGTGGTATGGGGGCGGAGCAAGCTCGTTTATTTGCAAAAGAAGGGGCTAAAGTAATCGGTGGCGATATGAACGTGGCAGGCCTTCAAGCTGTCATTGATGAAATTAAAGCTGACGGTGGAGATGCGATCGCTGTTAAATTAAATATTTCTTCTCCTGAAGATTGGCAAATCGCTGTCAAAACAGCTGTTGACACATACGGAAAAGTAAACGTACTAGTGAATACAGCTGGTGTTGCTGGCCCGTTCATCGCAAAAGCTGCCGACCATGATCCAGACGAGTGGGATAAGCTTTTGGCCATTAACTTAAAAGGCGCTTTTTTAGGCAGCAAATATGCCATTCCTGAAATGATTAAAGATGGCGGCGGCTCCATCGTCACCATTTCTTCTATCGGCGGGCTGCTTGGTGGGCAAGGCGGTACGGGCTACGGTGCTGCAAAAGCAGGCTTAATCGGCATGTCCAAAAACATCGCTGTAGATTATGGCAAAGATAATGTACGTTCAAACGTTGTCTGCCCAGGCCAAATTAGAACTCCTATGTCTGCCGTTTTGGAAACAGAAGACATGAAAGCAGCGAAGCAATACTACTTGAATAAAACTCCACTAGGCCACTTTGGCGATCCGATTGATATCGCTTATGCTGCCCTGTTCCTTGCCTCGGATGAGTCTAAATTCATCACTGGTACAGAACTTATTGTGGATGGCGGCGTAATGGCCAACTAAGCGAACGAGCAGAAAGAGACAGCCCCACTATGGAGGCTGCCTCTTTCTTTTGCTTTGTTCTATATATTCAAGGATTGTCTCGTTAAAATCTCAAAGGCTTCCTTCGCTTTCTCATAATCTGCTTGGACGATGGCATCGACCATTTCTTCCAAGTAAATATAACGGCTTTTGGTTTTCTCCACATCTCCCCATTTCATCTGGGAGTACGCATTTGTAATAAAAGTGATGTCAGAGTAAAACTTGCTAAATGCTTTATTTTCAGCCACTTGAAATACATACCCGCATAAACGATGGACGTTAACGACGTAATCTAAAATATTTTTATGCACAAGCGCCTCTTGCGCCCCGTTTAAATACTGCTTAAGATGCGTATATTTTTCTTCGTTCCACTTTGATTTTGAAAAATCGATCGCTAGTTTAAAAAGCTCCACTAATGCATCGGTATAATCATCCATCTCTTGCTTGGAGATGGCCTTCACATGCACGCCTTTTCTCGGCAGCCGTTCCACAACGCCCGTATTTTGCAAAATATAAAACGACTCTCGAACCGGAATGTTGCTTACATTCAATTCTTTCGCTATATTGGTTTCAATCAGTCGAGTACCTTGGACTAATTCGCCTATAAATATTTTTTTTAATATATGATTCGCTATTTGCTCGGGCAACGAATTCGTTTGGTCTTCCATGATCGAAGAGAAATTAAAATTATCCATTATATATTCCACTTACCCCTTATTAAAAAATATACAACCCTGCGATGACTTCATTATACTACTAATTTCCCTGATGATGCGTTTTATGAATTTCCAGCTATGATAAATTGGAAAACCGTATTAAAGAATTACGCAAGGACATAGGCAAGCCACAAGAGCAGCATAGCGATGGAAAATAACAAAAATGAAGCGGGAGCTAACACCCTTGTTAGCTTTTTTCCTATTAAATGCTAAAAAACTGCAAAAACGCAGCTGGATGACTCTCCGCGTTCTTGCAGTTTTTTCACTCTCTATTTTAGCTTTCATCGGCATAGTTATCTTATTTCTGTGGAGCCATATTATTGTAAATGCGCGTTGCATTCACTTTTCCTGTGCTGACATCCTCTGTCGTAAATCCGGACACGATATTGCCAACTTTAAATTCCTTTTGCAGCAGATCTTCAGACGGCTCGGCAGCCGTTGGCCCACTGATACCCAATTCGGTTTCTGGGGTTACGGTTACCCATAAGTCGCCAACCTTGAAGCTTGCTCCATCTTCGCTCACTTCCGAAATCACGCCCTCAATATTGACGACCGCTTTGCCGCTCGTAGGAGGCTTCGTTGCAACAGCAGCCGACTCCGGTGTTGTATTTGGCACATTTGTCGTATTTGGTGTATCCTGATTCATCGCGAAGATGCCTACCGATAATACTGCACATGCTGCAATACCAACTGTCCAACCTGTTAACGTTCTTTTTTTAGCTTTTTCCATTTTAAACGACTCCTTTTGATTGATCAAATTTGGTTGTGCTGTCTTTTCCATTTCCGACATCAGCTTCTGATAGGTTGCCTCTTGAAAATTCTCACTTGTTTTCACACGGGACATCGCGGATTTATAAACAGATTTCTTCATCCTCAAGGCCTCCAATCTTCTCTTTTAAGATAAGGCGTCCTCTTGCGAGCCATGTTCCTACCGTTGCCGACTTGGTCTGCAAAATATCTGCAATTTCCTTAATGGAATATCCCTCATAATAGTGCAGATGAATCGGAATCCGATACTTCTTGTCCAAGGCTAGTACAGCCTGCAAGACTCCATTTTCTTCCGGTGGGAGATAGCTAAGATCTTCGGGAACAGGATTTCTGCTTTTGAACCATCCTGTTTTCAGCATATTTTTACTTTTATTAATGGTTGTTCGAATCAACCAGGCTTTTTCGTGTTCATTGTTTTCAAATACAGGGCGCTTTTGCAAATAGGTGAGAAATACCTCTTGGGTCACTTCTTCCGCATCAGCTATATTTTTCAAATACGCAAAGGCAATTTTGATCATGCTTTGTGAATATAGATCCAAGGCCCGCCGTACAGATTCATTGAGCTCATATGAATTGTACACCTCAGCACCCCCTTTCACTTTTAATACAACTGAGAGTTCTAATATTTTTCATTGCGTCTAATTTTTTTTAGCATTTAATCCTTTCCGCTAAAATATCCGTTCAATAAGCAGCAAAGGCAGCATCAGCAGCGGATAGCGCAGCCCTAGTATGGATAAAACCGAAAAGCAGGTCAGCATGCAGGCAACTGCTCCATCCATTAGCTCCCACGACTTCTCCTGTTGAATGATCTGCTCAATGGCTACTGGCCATTGCACGATACCGAGCCCCACAACAACGAGAAGGTACAGCGCCCTCAACAAATAAAGACGAAGCACACTAGAACAATCATACTTTTCTCTGTGCCGATTAAACCACTCCATGCATATTTTGCTGGATATTTCACAAAACTATAGTGTGAACAACATGATCTATGTGGATAACATGATCTAATCGAGAGGAGAAAAAGTACACTTGGCCAAGCACACAGACACAAGTTGGAAAGAGGATCATCCTAGCACTTTGCTCAGCAACTCTGTCCAAAAGGCAAATCATGCGGTTAAGCAAGCGATGTCTCATCCAGAAGCACAAACCGTTGAGCAAGCAAGCGATTCAATATCACATGCAGAAAATGCGCTAGATAATGCAGAGCAACATTACGGGCACATGGACACTGTCCAGCAAAATAAAGAGCAGTTAGAGCTTCTGGAGCACCAATTGGACGAAGTACAGGAAAATATGAAGGATCAGTAATATAAGAATAAAAACAAGCTCCATTCGTTATGTAAAACGAATGGAGCTTGTTTTTATTTCACAATATAGAGTTCGTCTCAGGCTGCAAACGCATACCGCCAAGGACTGATTATCAGCCAAATCGACTTCCAAACCGCTACAACAAACCCTGAATATTTGCCAATACTCCTATAAAGTGAGTACAATCCAATTATCGCCAATTATTTTATGAAGATCAGGTTATTTTTTTCATGTGAGGGGAACAATCAATGGATGTTTTAAATCGTACAGAATGGAATCGCCTATCCGGACTGCAAAAACAAGAAGTGCTTCAGGATAAGCTGCCTGAAGGTTTCTCATTCTGCCGGCTGGAACGCTTTGAACGTTATGGACAGAGCATGGAAACGGTAGTGTCCGCCTATAAAGGGATAGAATTTGTCTTTGTTCCTGGCGACGAGGTAACATTGGGCTGGGACAACTGGTTCGAGGAGCCGGATAGCACGGCACGCATGGATTCAGAAAAAAACCTGATGAAAGTTGGGAAATCGTTTAAGAAGCCGGAGGATAAACTGCGTCGAATGATGACTCCGGTCAGAACAGCCGCGATTGGGCCGATGCTGGTAGAGCGGAATACCCAGCCTATCGGCTGGACCGAATTGGCTGCTGAAGGACTAGACGCAGAAAATGATGCCGAACTGTTAGGGCGGTTAGAAGCGTTCAGGCAGAGTACTAACGGCAACCGCGAATATTATCCTTCCTATCGTCTAGACCGGGATGGTGAACATATTCGCATCTATCTGTTTAATGATAGCGAGAATTTTGAGGATTGGGCCGATTCGACATTGAATCAGGGATTCGACATTCCAACCGAGGACGAGTGGGAGTATTTGTATGGTGCCGGCTGTAGAACCTTGTTTCCTTGGGGAGACGGAATGGATTACTCGATGAATCTAAAATATTTTGAGGAGCTTAAGAATGACAGAGAGACGAGTACCCCAACAGGAGCAATCAGCCATTCTTATGACCTTGAGCTGCCGAATGTTTTCGGACTGCGTTTTCTGGGAGATCCATACCAGAAGGAGTTGACCAAGACGGAAGACGGAGAGTCTACCGGAAAAGGTGGCGAAGGAGGGGCCAATCACAGTGGAGGTTTGGGCGTCTTTTTCAGTTATTTGCCAACAGCCGTATATTACCGTGACAAACATGAAGATGAACAGGAATGGGTGGAATGGCTCGATCAGCTGCATTATCGGCGAATTGTGCGACTTTAAACAATCCTGGCGCTGTATTAAACAACGCTCGGTGATATGCTTAACCATGATTTTTGTGAAATATGTATGCCTATTAAAAATCACGATAAACTTTAGCCTCCTAAGACACGTACAACGGGCTATGACAGGTCACTTGTTCACAACCTGTCATAGCATTCAAACTCGTGCAGGATGCGATTGCTCTGGGACTGACTTCCAGACAGCATCTAAGCTTATATTGACTCATCTTTAAATTCAAAAACAAAAACTCCAAGTAAAATCCTTTTGCTATTACCTTTTCAACTAGGAGTAAACCGAACTGGCCCCGCCTATGGTTGGTGTACATAATACCCGTTATTATTCCAATTACAAATTCCATTTTCCATTTAACCCTCAACAAAATCACTCCTTCTTTTTATTTTTATCTCGCAAAGCAAAGTACCCTATTATCAAAGAAATGACAGCAATTAATATTGCAAATATTTTCTTCATCAATATCATTTCGCCAAAAATATTTCCGAATGAATCTAACAATAAAAATATAGCTACAATGAAAAGCGTTATTTTAATTGTTTTATTCAACATTTCTCTCTCTCCTCTATTGTATGCTGTTATACAAAATTCCGTAATCTGGATTACTCATCCTATTATTTCTTACAATTCACACTCCTTTTAAAAAGGAATAAGTACACAGTGGTGAATATATATCTAAATTTTACCTTTTTTAGAACTTGAAAGAAACAGGTTTAACGAATCAATTAGATTGTCGAAAATTAGCATAAAATGTATACGCCCAATACTTACTATAACGTTTGCATTGCTATTTTTATTTGCTATTGCATGCCTTCTTCCCAAGCAGCACAAGCAATTTTTCATTGACACCCCCTCTAAAGAGGATATATATTTAGTGATGATGAGAATCATTATCGAGATTCAGGGAAACCATCTTTTTCATATTTTATCAACATCACGATTGATGCGAGTTTACTCTGCAAAGATAGTCATCGCCAACAAAAATATATTTTAAGATAAGGAAGGGTACACACATGAACACAAAAAGAAAGTTCTCTTTATCCACGCTAATTATTTTTGCAGTGCTTGCAATCGCGCTTGCAGGTTGCGGCAGTCAAAATTCCAATTCGACGGCTTCACCATCTCCGGCTGCAAGTGAATCGGCAAGTACCGAAGCTGCTCAGACAGAAGCTTCCGCTTCCCCAGCCGAAACGGTCCAATATCCGATCGTGATCAAGCATGCTTTTGGCGAGACCGTTATTGAAAAAAAACCTGAACGCGTCGCTACGGTTCAATGGGCGAATCACGACGTCGTACTCGCTCTTGGCGTTGTTCCTGTAGGCTTCTCGGCGGCGAACTTCGGCGTCCAAGATGGCAGCGGACTTTTGCCTTGGACAGCAAAAAAGCTTAAGGAGCTTGGCGTAAGCGATCCTAATGTTTACCAAGATACGGACGGCCTAGATTTTGAAGCCATTTCGGATTCAAACCCGGATGTCATTCTTGCTGCTTACTCTGGTATTACTCAGGAAGACTACGATCTGCTTAGCCAAATCGCTCCTGTTGTCGCCTATCCGACAGCACCTTGGGTAACCTCATGGCGTGAGCAAGTTCTATTAAATGCAACTGGTATGGGCATGGAAGCTGAAGGACAGCAGCTCATCAAAGACACTGAGGAAATGATTAAAGAAAAACTAAGCAAATATCCGCAAATTGAAGGCAAGAAAGTCGTCTGGGTTAACTTCTCGGCTAAAGACCTGTCTCAATTGCATATTTATACGCCTGTAGACTCTCGTGTTTCTTTCTTGCATGAGCTAGGAATGGTTTACCCTGAAAGTATTTCAAAGCAAATTACTGACCCTACCAGCTACTCTTTAACTTTAAGCTCTGAGAATGTCGAGGCTCTGAACGATGCGGATCTCCTCGTTGGATATGGCAATGACGAATTGTATCAAACGCTTAAAGCCGATACGCTGCTTGGCAAAATTCCTGCGATCGCGAGAGGCTCCGTGGCCTTTATTGATAGCGATACGCCTTTAGTAGCTGCTGGAACTCCAAACCCGCTTTCCATTGCTTATACCATTGATGAATACCTTGCTTTAATTGGAGGAGCCATTGACAAAATAAATGAATAGTTCTTCCGTTTCAAAAAACAAACAGCTCACCTCGCCTATTCCGGGGAACTTTAAGATGGTCCTGATTATTTGCATTGTCCTGCTCGGCGTATGCGTGGTCGCATCTCTAGTTTTAGGCGCTCGAATTGTAAAGCTTAACGAACTGATAGACGGTTTATTTCACCAGGACATTGATTCCTTTGGGGCTAACGTCGTTCGCAAGCGAATTTCTCGAACCGTATTTTGTTTATTGTGCGGTGTCGCTCTAGGCGTCTCCGGGGCGATTATGCAATCGGTCACTCGCAACCCGCTTGCAGATCCAAGCATACTGGGAGTCAACACAGGCGCCTCTTTGTTTGTCGTCTGTGGAATTGCGTTCTTAAATATTAGCAGCGCTAATCAATATATATGGCTTGCTTTAGCCGGGGCTGGGATTACGGCAGTATTCGTATTTGGAATCGGCTCTATGGGACGTGGCGGAGCCACGCCCATTAAGCTTGTTTTGGCGGGGGCGGCCACCAGCGCCGCCCTTGCTTCTCTGGTTACCGCCATCATGATTCCGCGCTCCTATGTGATGGATCAGTTCAGATTTTGGCAAGTAGGAAGCGTAGGCTCGGCAACCTGGAGCGCTATTACTACCTTCATCCCGTTTCTAATCGTTGGCTTACTGATCGCTTTTATGGCCGCCCCGGCACTAAATGCGCTGGCACTGGGAGACGATGTTGCGACTGGGCTAGGTGTTCGGACAGGGCTGCTAAGGTTTATTGCGGCTTTTGCAGGTGTTATTTTGTGTGGAGCTGCTACTGCGCTCGCGGGCCCTATTGGGTTTATCGGGCTTTTAGCCACTCATGTCATACGCCTCATTCTTGGACCCGACCTGCGTTTGGTTATTCCCATGTCAGCTATTGCCGGAGCCATTATTTTGATGGTTTCAGATGTATTCGGCAGACTCATCGGCAACCCAGGCGAGCTTGAGGTCGGTGTAGTTACAGCATTTATAGGAGCTCCAATACTAATCATATTAGCTATGAGATCGAAAGTGCGTTCATTATGAAAAATCATACTGTTGAATTTATTATGGCGGGCAGACGTCAACGATTCCGCCGATGGATACTTATCACTGGCTTTCTTGCCGTACTTGCGTGCGCGCTTTGCTGCGCCATGCTTTTACTTGGAAATACGATTTATCCGGTTAAGGATGTAATCCGGGCGCTCTCGGGAGAGCAGCTTAAAGGCGTATCTTTTGCGGTTAGTACAATACGTTTACCGAGAATGCTGGCTGGACTCTTCGCTGGATTTGCTTTCGGCATTGCCGGTTATGTCTTCCAAACGATGCTGCGCAACCCTCTTGCGAACCCAAATGTCATCGGTATTACCTCCGGCTCCAGCGCGGCGGCTGTTTTTTGCATCACTATCCTTCATTCAAGCAGAGCAGTGATTTCCATTGCTTCTGTCATTGCCGGTCTAGCTATTGTTATTCTGATCTATGCATTATCCAGGGGCAAAACATTTTCAATCGGGCGATTAATTCTTGTCGGAATAGGCATACAGGCTATGCTTGACGCCGTCATATCCTATCTTCTGCTCGTTAGCGCCCAGCAAGACATCCCTTCAGCGCTCAGATGGCTCGGAGGCAGCCTTAATGGCTCTCAAATGCGTGAGCTTCCGCCTCTTGTACTAACGGTTATTATCTTTACTCCTATCATTATTGTTCTAGGAAAACATCTAAACATATTGGAGCTCGGCGAACAATCGGCTTCTTCTCTCGGCGTGGACACGGACAGGACAAGAATTGCGCTAATTGTGAGCTCCGTCATCATGATTGCTATTGCTACGGCTACAACGGGCCCAATAGCCTTTGTATCCTTCCTTGCGGGACCGATCGCAAAAAGAATGGTCGGAGCCGGCTTCTCGAACATCATCCCGGCGGGACTGGTTGGCGTTAATTTGGTTCTGGCGGCAGATCTAATTGGACAATTTGCTTTTGAGTACAGATTCCCCGTAGGCATCATTACCGGATTGCTCGGAGCGCCTTATCTTATCTTCTTGTTAATCCGAATGAATCGAAAGGGAGAATTATAATGAAACCGACACATATTTTTCAAGCCGAACAAATCGTAGCGGGCTATGAGAATAAAACGGTTATTCACGGAGTAGATCTTGTTATACCCAGCAATAAAATAAGCGTTATTATTGGCTCCAATGGCTGCGGAAAGTCTACGCTTCTTAAAACACTGGCCAGGCTCATAAAACCTGCATCGGGCAAAATCACCCTTGATGGCAAGCCGCTGGGCAAAATTCCGCCTAAACAATTGGCTCGAGTGGTAGGACTGCTGCCGCAATCCCCCATTGTTCCGGAAGGAATTTCTGTAGCGGATTTGGTGGGACGGGGAAGGTTTCCGCACCAATCATTACTCGGCGGATGGACGAAAAAGGATTATGAAGCCGTTGCCGATGCGATGAACATTATGGATATAACGGAGTTTGCCAATCATAATATTGATGAGCTTTCGGGCGGTCAAAGACAGCGCGTTTGGATTGCCATGGCTCTGGCCCAGCAAACCGACATCTTATTTCTCGATGAGCCGACAACCTTTTTAGATATCACCTATCAAGTCGAAATTCTTGACATGCTCACCGATCTCAACCGAAAGCTCGGAACGACCATTGTCATGGTGCTTCATGATATTAACTTGTCTGCACGTTATGCTGACCACATTTTTGCGCTTCATAAGGGAAAACTTGTAGTCGAGGGCGAGCCAGCAGCGGTTATTACAAGTTCAATGGTGAAAGACATTTTCGGTCTTGATTGCACGGTGATAGACGATCCTATTTCGGGCTCTCCTTTGGTGGTACCAAGAGGACGCTATCATGTTAATGGTGAGCCTACCTCTTAAATAAGAATTAATATCTCTTATAGGGTAATTATTCGCCATAAAGTGCAGTTTGACCACCAAATATACATCAGAATATAAAAAGAAAACCACTTCAACTTTGGGTGGTTTTTTTGAAGTGGCCTCTCTCGTTTTTCTTCTTCAAAACTTCTTCTAAATGCTCTTAGAAAAATCCAAGAGCTGTCGAACTCATAAATAATAAGATTATTACGATTCCCCATTCCCTATAGCTGTTGCAAACTCGAAGAACTGTACACAAATCATCGCAATGAAGCCGCGCAAATGAAAAGAGGAATGTCAGCCAGCAGGCTCTCCGTTCTATTATATAGCCTCGGCCGTCCCTTCATTTAACTTGACAACCTACTACGAAATGTAGTAGGTTTTATTTACTACATCATGTAGTAACAAAGCTCGTTATGGACGCATAACGAAGTAAAGAGGTGTTCACCGTGAACCAGATTCAAAAGTTATCGGATACGGAATTAGAGCTAATGGAGGTGATTTGGGCGTGCACGCCCCCTGTCACATCTACTGAGCTTCTGAGTATGTTTGCGCTAAGGGGAAAGGAATGGAAAGCACAGACCATCTCCACCTTCCTCTCACGCCTAGTCGAAAAAGGGGCACTAACTACTACAAGGCATGGAAGAATCAATAAATACGAACCGCTTATTTCGGCCGAGGATTATAAGCTAATCGGGACACAGCAAGTGCTGGACGGCTTATATCAAGGCTCCGTCAAGAACATGGTTTCGGCTTTGTACGATGGTGACAAGCTGTCAGATGCGGATATTGCCGAGCTGAAAAAATGGCTGTCGGAAAAGTAGGTGCTGCATGGATACCATATTCACATTGATGTTTACTCTGACCGTAGCTGGAAATGTCGTTGTCGCTTGTATTTGGTTGTCACAGCGCCTATCCACCGAGATTTGGCCTACAAAGTGGCGGTACTTCATTAACAAAATGGCAGTAGGATTGTATCTTTTCCCGGTCGTTGTTATCATCCAGTGGATTTCGCGAATAGTTCCATCTCATGCTTCAAACGATCCCAGCACGAATGGTTCTGCTTCGATAATACCGCATGTCCAGTCCGGGCCATTATCGAGCCTCAATCCTGAGCCGATTTTCCCGGAATGGACCATTTCAACAAATGCAGCCTTTTTTCTAATAGCCATATGGGCAATTGGAGCTGCAGCTTTTGCAGCTTGGCAAGCGTACTGTTACCGTAGATTTTTACAGCAGCTGGCCGATACGAGCACCATCGTTCCATTAAACAGCGAGGCGGTTCAACAGCTTTACCTGATTAAGCAGGCTCTCGGACTTAAAAGCAGAGTCAGGCTTGCGTATAGCTCCTCCATTCAGAGTCCAATTCTTGTTGGCCTTTGGAAGCCTGTCATTTATCTGCCTATGGAGAGTACCGCAAACGTAGATATGAGCATGATTATCCGTCATGAGCTGATTCATCTGAAACGCAAAGATTTATGGGTTAAAATGTTTACGCTAGCAGCCAGCGCCGTTCATTGGTTTAATCCTTTGGTCCATTTTCTTCGTAAGGACCTTCATACATGGAGCGAGCTGTCCTGTGATGAAGAAGTGGTCAAGGGCATGCCCCATGCCGAGCGCATACGTTACGGCCAAACGATTTTAAACGTAATTGCACAATCAAGAAATAATCCCGTACAGTTTGGCGCTTCATTATCCGGTGACGGCAAACAATTAAAAAGGAGACTATCTCTGATGCTTAATGTTAAGAACCTGAACAAAAAAACGATTTTTATAGCTGTTACAGCTGTATTTGCGGTAGCTGCAATTAGCACATCCGCTGCGGTATGGGCATCAGGCAATACGCCTAAAGTAGCCGAGCAAAAAACAGCCAGTGCTGAAAAACAAACGGTCAGTACATCAGTTGAACCGCTGCCATCTACCGATCCATCTGATGAGGCTAGTCAAAATCAACCGGTCGTTACCGAGCCAGCTCCGGTTCCTTCCACCGATCCGTCTGATGAGGTTAGTGAAATTCATCCGGTCGTTACCGAGCCAGCTCCGGTTCCTTCCACCGATCCATCTGATGAGGTTAGTGAAATTCATCCGGTCGTTACCGAGCCCGTTCCGGTTCCTTCCACCGATCCAACTGATGAGGTTAGCGAAATTCACCCCGTCGTTACCGAGCCCGCTCCGGTTCCTTCCATTGATTCGGCTGGTACGGGTAGCGAAAGGCTAACAGCCGTTACGGAGCCTGCTCTGGTGCCTTTCACTGCTCCGGCTGAGACGGAAGTGAAATAGTGTTTATTTACATCCTTATCGAGCAAGACTGAAATCATTTCATAAAAAAAGCGCAGGTTACTGGGCACTATCCGCCCGAAACCTGCGCTTTTTCCACCCCATACGGGGGGACGAAAATGTAAACTTCATTTTTTCAACTTGTGGAAGCTGTTCCTTGAGTCAGGTGTTCAAATCCGTTAATGCCGGAATGTTGATTTCTTTCACACACGCTGCTTTGGACAGACTGACTACGCATTTTACTAGAGCCACCATATCCTGAAGTGGAATTCGTGTCCCATTATAGGCGGCAAGGGCCCGCTCGCTTCCTTCTTCATAAGGAATTTCAGCTGCCAGTTCACCCGGGTTGATACAAGTAACGGCAATACCGTCCTTTCTTGTGTGTTCTCTCAGAGCCTCTGTAATTCCACGAATGGCGAATTTGGAGGCGACAAAAGAGACCTGTGTGCTATTTGAATTGTTAAGACCAGCTGTTGAGCCAATAAGAATGATTTTACCAACGGCCGATTGCCTGATATGAGGCAAGACTGCCTGAATGCATACAATGGCCGAAGTAATATTTACATGAATTAGCCGGCTTATATCAGCTGGCTCATCTTTATCAAATGTATAATGCTCTTCAAAGCCTTCCCTTTCCCAGATTCCCACATTGTAAATGAGAACGTCCACTGTTTCGTTTGCCAGCTTATCGGTGACCCGTGCAGCAGCATTCAGCTCAGACAGATCTGCTTGTATCCATATTCGGTTTATACCATCATTCAGGTCCAGACTTTCAGGCTTGCTTCGAGATACGACCCATACTTTATCGCCTTGCTCTGGCACTCCTCTGACGAATGCATCTCCGAGCCCTTTGCTGGCGCCGAACACAAGATAGGTTTTCATCTTTATCCTCCCTTTCTTTCCTATTTGACAGACTAAGCCGCTATTCTTATTTATATCAGCAGCTAACGCATACTTCCTATTTTATTACAATACGAGGAGAGAAAACAAAACTAGCAAAATGAACCTATTCCTGCAAACCCAAACTGCTCCAGTTGACGATGACGGGGATGTAAATTTCCGTGTAATCTTCCGTCCCTATATCAAAAAGAGCTTCCCCGATAGAGGAAGCCCATTCAATGATTTGTGATTTATTGTGCAAGCGGCAGCTCCAACAAGGCATTGACGAAAGTATCTAACGAAACCATTCGGCTGGCATAATCATAATCATTTAGAGTGTTGCTCACAGAATAAAACATTATATTCTTTTCCCGCACTGCCGGAATAGTCTTCCATATATTAACCGAGGAGAGCTTTTCCTCCAGACCTTCTACAGTTGGATCAAAATTCGTATAGGCAATAATCTCCGCTTCGTTCAAGTATTGATCAATAACTTCTAAGGAGATTGGCGAATAATAGCCCTCCGATTTCGGATTCCCTCTGTTGAAAAACTCTTTCTCAATCTTTTCAGGCGCATGCATTCCCAAGTCCTCATAGATAATCCCCCTCGTTTTATCACCCTGCAAGCCTGGGGTACCATCCTCCACTCCTTGTAAAAACGCAATTTTTTTATTATAAAGTCCCGCATCAATGAGATGCTGCTTTGCGGTTTCGACTTTAGCCGCATATTGTGCGATCAGTTCGCTGGCCCGCTCAGGCATTCCAAATACTTCACCAAAGAAAGTTATCCGCTCTTCCAAAGCAGCCATTTCATTATAGAAAATCGTAGGGGCGATTTTGCTTAATTGCTCAATCGAGGAGGATGACCACGTTGGAGAACCAATAATAAGATCGGGATCAAGCGCCATAATAGCTTCCAAATCATCTCCTGGAACCACTTTCACATCGGAGACGAACTGTCCCCATTGTTGTTTCCATTCTTCTGGCCGCTCCGATGGATCGCCGTATTTATCAACGCCAACTACGGTCTTTCCGAAAGGCAAAATATCTCCGACATTATTACCTACCAAATATACAATCCGCTGGGGATCAGCAGGAACCTCAACGTCTCCATGCTCTGTTTTGACAACTCGTGTTTGTGCCACTGTATCTGTCTCCTTCGCTTCTGCACTTGACGCTGCTTGAGCTTGCGACTGTGCCGGTGCCGAGCTTGGAGAACTTGTATTCGTTGGTGCAGTCGACGTGCATGCCGACAAAAGCAGCATGAGGCTTACTGCAGCAGATAAAATTATTTCCTTCCTTATTGTCTGTCCAAACATGGATAACTCCCCATCTCTTGTAGTTTTGGCTATTCTGTCTAGTTCTCTCTCATTGTAGAGACAGTGAGAATCGTTATCCATATCATTTTTGGTAAACTTATCAATCATTTTTCTTCTATAATCGCTTGGCGTCATTTGAACATACTTTTTAAACATGCGGTTCAAATTCAATTCATCTGTAAAACCGCATCCGATCGCAACCTCTTGAATCGTTATATTGGGTTGTTGCAAATAACGCTTGGCTGCCTCAAGTCTTTTCTCATTCAAATAGGCCTGTAAGCTTTTCTGTTCGCGTTTTCTAAACAGCTTGCTTAGAAGGCTCCTGCTAATAGGAAGCATTTCCGCCAATCGTTCAATAGACACTGGCTCGGTGTGATTTTGATTCAAATATTGCTTGACCAGCTCCACATAATCAGGCTCAAAATAACGAATATGTCCTTGTTCCAATTCCTTGTATATTTCATAGATAAGCTGATAAAGCGTAATTTTTGCATAAAAATGGTTTTGTGCAGACTGCCGATTCCAGTGGTCATACATGCTCCGACATTTCTCCATGAAAAAAACGGGATTTTCCGGTGAGAACCCGTACACTTGTATAAACGGATTGATCTGTTCTAACAGACGGTGCAGCTCTCTTTTGTAAAATGGGGCCGTTTCCGATTTATACATCGCCATGTACATTTCCAAACTGGTGTCGGCAGGATGAATGGATAGCTCTGTTCCTTTTCCCCCATGGAAAATACCAAATCTCCCAGCTTGATAGAAGATACGATCCAGTTCTATGCTAGCCGTCCCCCCGTGGGTATATACGAGCGTACTGGTCGGCAGCTTATAGTTCAGCATCGGTGCATCGGGATGAATCAGCTTGTAACGAACATCTATTAATGAAATGGAGGAGCGCGACCATAGCTGAACAGCCATTTCAATCCTCTCTTTTGTAAAATGGTTGGTCGATCCCCTATCTCCTTGCATCTGTCTGCCCCCTTGAGTAAGCGTCCTATGTGAAATCCTCTGCCTTGAAGCCGTTCCTAAAAAAAGCTTGGCATTATCAGCAAGAGTCAATTGGTAAACTAGGTCCGTCCCGTATAATCACAAGTTATTGAGAACAATTATCAAAACCTCGTTATTTCCCATTCTAACTTCAAGAGCATCTCCTATCAACCATGAATCGCTAGTGAAATAAAAAACCTCCACTGTCTCAATCGACAGTGAAGGCTTGGCTGGCTTTTGTACTTGGTATGTTGCCGAGCATGTAATCGTTTTCTTGAGAATATAGCGTACAGTAAAAAGGTCGACAATTCGGTGCCGAGGCACTTCGAAAAGTCGGCCTTTTTATGGATTTACCTCGCTCAGTTAATCGGCATGTTATCATAATCGCCAAACCTCATCCCGTCAAGAGATAATTTGCAAATGAACGGCATATTGGGGATGCCCCCTTATTTTTTGGCAGCAGGGATGAATTTCCGAGAATGACGAGTGATATGGCTTTTTCCATTTTATTTGGTTTCACGTAAAATTTTCTTCAGACGATGGGAATAAGGGAAATGTGGACTTGCACAAAAAATGGATGGTAAGGAGGAATGGCATGAACCGAGTAGACAAAATCAGATTTACACTCCTATACAATGAAACGCCTGAAGCAAGCTGTTACGGGTATATGGAGCTGAATCGGGATGGCCATATGATTGCGCTCTACAACAAGTATGGCGAGGAAATAGACATGCATGGCGGACATGAATTTGTAAGAATACGGGTGCTGGGAAAATTCGATGATGAAGACCGCGATAACTTCTATTCCTTGTTAGAAAGTGACGGCGTAGGATAATCTGCGCGTCAAGCTGGCGAACCAGTTTCAAGGCAAGGCACTACGAGTAGGAAGAACACAATGAATATACAGGAGGTAGAAGATGAATACACAGGTTCAAGAGGCAAGCGGAATAAAGAGAGGGCCGATGTTAGCCGCGCTGCTCATCGGCGCATTCGTTGCGTTTCTGAACGAAAATTTACTTGCCAATGCGCTTCCCTTATTAATGGTGGAATTCGAAGCAGCCGCCTCCACCATACAGTGGTTATCGACAGGCTATATGCTCGTTATTGGCGTACTGGTGCCAGTGACCGCATTGCTGCAGCAATGGTTTACCACTCGCCAGATGTTTATGTCTGCGATGGCGTTATTTTTGGCCGGCACCTGCTTATGTGCAATATCCCCGGGATTCGGACTGCTGCTGATAGGTAGAGTTATTCAGGCTGGCGGTACAGGATTGCTGGTTCCACTAATGATGAATACGATTCTCGCCCTCTATCCTCCAGAACGCCGAGGTTCCGCCATGGGCCTCATGGGACTCGTTATTATGGTCGCCCCTATTATCGGTCCGGCTTTGTCGGGTCTGATTATTGATACCTTCCACTGGCGATGGCTGTTCTATATGGTCATTCCTGTCGCCCTGTTTTCAATGATCTATGCAAGCTTTTACTTAAAAAATGTGACAGAGCTGACCAAGCCGAGGGTCGATTTTTGGTCCATTGTAATGTCAACTGTCGGTTTCGGCTGCGTCACCTACGGCTTCAGCCAAACCAGTGCCTGGACTGCGCCTGAGGTTTACGGGCTGCTAGCCATAGGAACCCTCTTCTTGCTCTTGCTTGTATGGCGGCAGCTCTCGATTAAAGACCCGTTGCTCGATCTCTCCGTATTCCGGCATCCCGCTTTTTCGCTGGTTGCGGTATTGATTATCGTCCTAATGATGGTTCTATTCGCCACAACGACGCTGCTGCCGATCTATTTGCAAAATGTGATGCAGTTGACAGCCTTCGCAACAGGGCTGCTTCTGATGCCAGGCTGCATTTTGAACGGCATAATGATGCCTGTATCGGGGAAATTATTCGATAAATTCGGACCGCGATTTGTCATCTTGCCAGGATTATTATTAATAACCATATCGTTGTGGCTGTTTGCTGGCATCGACAATGATACAACGCGGGGCTCCGTTCTGTTCAATCATGTCCTCTTATTTTTAGGCATATCGTTTGTCGTCATGCCAGCCCAGACGGCAGGCTTGAATCAGCTGCCGCGGCATCTGATCCCCCACGGCACAACTATCTACAATACGCTCCAACAAATTTCAGGGGGAATTGGCATCGCTTTGTTCGTCGGCATTATGTCGTCTGGAGCCAATCGTTATCTGCGCCATTCGCTGGAACCCGCTGCTATGCAGGAAAAGTCACAAAGCATAGTTTCCGGTATGCAAACGGTTTTTTGGATCGAATTTATTCTCGTCGCGCTTATTTTGGTCATGAGCTGGTTTATTAAAAAGCTGCCGGAGCAGAAATCAGCTTAAAATAAATGTTCTATTTTTCAAGCAGCCGTAACTGGAAACTGTACACCTTGTCTCACAAGCAACAACAGTCAAGGATGTTTCCTCAATGACGTAAGAAAATAGAAGGGCATCCCATAGGACGCCCTTCTATTTTGCACATCTGTTTCTGCTGAATGGCAATAAATGATATATCCATCGTTTTATTTGAGCATTTGATACACTTGTTCGACGTCCTTATCTCCGCGCCCAGACAGATTGACGATAATAATTTGATTCTGATCCATTGTCAGGGCAAGCTTCTTCGCGTAAGCAAGCGCGTGCGAGCTCTCTAGCGCAGGAATGATTCCCTCCGTGCGGGACAGCTCTTGGAAAGCTTCCAGCACTTCCTCATTGGTGACCGTTGCATATTCAGCCCGGCCTGTCACCTTCAGATGGCTATGCTCCGGTCCAATGCCCGGATAGTCAAGCCCCGCAGCGATTGAATAAGTTTTCTTGGGCTGGCCTTCCTCGTCCAGCAGCACTAAGCATTTAAAACCATGAATGATGCTTGGGACACCTTGGGTTAAAGATGGCGCTTGATCGGGTTCAACGCCGATTAGACGCACCGACGGCTCGTCGATGTAGTGGGCGAATGCGCCAATCGCATTGCTGCCGCCGCCTGTGCAGGCCACTACCGCATCCGGCAAATGGCCTTCCTTCTCCGTAATTTGCCGCTTTGACTCTTCGCTAATAATTGCCTGAAAGTGCTTGACCATCGTCGGAAACGGATGCGGACCAACTGCGGAGCCTAGCAAATAAAACGTATTTTTATAATTGCGAACTAGATCGTCCAGCGCTTCATCTACCGCATCCTTCAATCGTCCTTGGCCTTTATGAACCGGAATAACAGTTGCCCCGAGAAGCTCCATTCGGAACACATTAAGCGCCTGCCGGCGCGTATCTTCAGCTCCCATATAGATGATACATTCCATATTAAACATGGCGCAGGCCGTTGCAGTAGCAACACCATGCTGTCCGGCACCAGTCTCAGCAATAATTCGCTTGGCGCCCATCCGCTTAGCGAGAAGAATCTGACCGATGGCGTTATTGATCTTATGCGCTCCGGTATGATTCAAATCCTCGCGCTTCAAGTAAATTTTCGCGCCTCCCCAAGCCTTGGTCAGACGCTCCGCATACGTCAGCGGATTCTCGCGGCCCACATATTCGCGCAGGTAATAGCGAAGCTCTTCCTTATATTCCGGGTCGTCTTTAAACTTATAAAATTGCTCACTCAAATAACGCAACACTTCCTGCAATTCCGGCGGGACAAAGCTGCCCCCAAACTCTCCAAAGTATCCCTCTTGCTGCATTTGTTGGTCCATAAAGTAAGCGCCTCCAATAGTTAAAATCGAAATGGAAATCTACACCTGATATATTACCATAAATAATAGTAAGCCTGAATGGCTTTTGATAGTCATTCATCATCCTTGAGGCATTTTGGATAAGACGATATGGCCTTATATTCATTACATGGACTTCGTGTGTTGAATTTAATGCTCCCGAGTACAATGCAAAGAAGTACAACGCCTTACGAGCGATGTACTTCTTTCACCATACTATATTTCCACCGGTTAGTTAAACTTGTAACGATAATTAATTCAAAGATTACCGTTTCTATTTCATCATACTACTATGAAACTACCGGACGCTGCGTCAAGCTCAAGACTTGTTCAGCAAAACAGATGCTTTTGGGCAAAATCATGCTACACCGGCTTAATCGCCATCACTCTCAATCGTTTATAGTCCGCGTACCATGAACCGTCATGAAACAACTCGTTGCGGGCTTTGACCGCTATTTTCGAACACACAGCAGTGCGCTCCGCTTCGGACAGCGCTGTGAAGAAATTATCCGCGAAGCCCCGCAGCCAATGATTTAAGCCCTGCTCATTGTCATTGATCTTTGTTGGCCGATTAAAGTGAACCGCATAGGTGACGCGGAAGCCCTGCTGCGCGAGCAATGTGCTGTATTCGGCGATACTTGGGAAATACCAAGGATTCAGCTTGCCAGCATCAATGCCGAAGTCCTCATGCAGCACTTCGCCAATAGCCTGAACAATCGTTTCCACATTTCCTTTTCCGCCAAACTCGGCAACAAACCTGCCGCCAGGATTTAAGCTTTTCCATACATTAGCCAGTACCGAACTCGGGTTCTTCATCCAATGCAGCGCTGCGTTGGAAAATACGGCATCGAACGTAGAGTCTACCGTAAAATGTTCGCCATTCCCCACAAAAAAATGGAGTTGGGGATATTTGCGCTGCGCCTGCCCAATCATTGACTCCGACAAATCCATTCCCGTTACATGTGCGCCAGCTTGACTTATTTCATACGCCAAATCTCCGGTTCCGCAGCCCAAATCAAAGATTTGCTCATCCTTGATCGGATTCAAAAGCCGAACAACATCCTTGCCCAATTCAGATACAAATCCAAGCTTGCGGTCATAATGATCAGATTGCCAAACTTGATCGGAGCTCATGGAACCATCTCCCAACTTTTATGTTAGGGATAGTATCGCATAGCACTATTTATAAGTTAAATATATAGATTCTATATACATTATAGTTTTAAACTATAATATTTCATCGTGAACTCTTATAATATAGTCATGCTTCTTGGTTAATTAACCTCATAAAATTTCATCACAGCGGGCAGCTTAGCCGAAGCTTGTCACCCTATTACATTAGACCTTTTTGTATCGCAGTGAAAAAGAGAGGCCTGCACTGTTGCATTTCATTCGTGAAGATGCGGCATTACTATGCTCATTTAACTAAGACCAAGTTATACCCAATACTGTATAACCCCGCATTAAGCCTATGAAAAATGCAAATATCAGAGACGTAACAAGTATTATTAAAAAAGTTACGCTCTCAGGTATATTTTTAATCCTATTAATGAAAAACACAACAGCGAAAAAGGCAATCATCACTACGCCATATTTCAACTCTGTCGAAGAGAATAAAAGGATAAAGGCTAAAACGCCAATATATATCGTATAAAATGCTTTCTTATATGCTTTAGATTTCATGATTCACCTGCCAATATTTCAAATCCTACTGAGTTGAATATAACCTGCTGCTTGGACTGTGCAAAGAAAGACAGGAACCGTATCAAAGAGGAATGCTTCATGGCCCTTTTTTTGTAAACCTTTTGCCCGCTTTTCTAGGCTTTATTATGCTTACCCATTCTTTAGGCAGAGCCGTAATCGCAGCAACGTTTGAAAGATAATCATCATGAGGAGCAGCGGAGGTGATTCCTCACGCTGCTCCGGTCATTTTCAGAATCCGGCTCTGCCTCAGCTTTAAGCCTCGCTTACTCCAAAAGCCCCCAAATGCCATCAGGCAGCCACAGCTTCCTCACAATCAGGCATGCGATAAGCACGGCAGCGCCTAAAATAATATTTTTGGTTACTTTATTCATAGCCGTTCCTCCTTTTTATTTATCGAACCGTTTTTTTCCGTACACCAGCAAGCACAGCGCCCCTGACAGAACCGTCCACATCATCAGGCTAAGAAGATTTCCGCCCATTTCCGAAAGTCCCCCATTCTGATGAAGCTCTGATATGGCCACCACAAATTGCTGCGAGGGAAGCACATTAATGATATTCATTAGGGCAGGCATATCCAAAGTCGGAACAAATATCGGTCCAAAAATAAACAGCAGCAGCAGTGGAAGGCCTACAATCGAAGATTCTGATGCCGTTCGTGCGATGAGGCCTATAATCGTACCCAATGCCATAAAAATAAGCAGCAGCAATACCGCCAATACTGTCAAAAAGAACAGATTCACATCGGGCACACCGGAAATCGCCAAGCAGGCGGCGATGACAATTAGAGCAAACAGCGTCGTTGTCGCGCTTTTCCCCGCAAGCACCTCCAGCTTTGTAGCAGGCGACAGCATGAGGGAGCGCAAGGTATTCTTCTCCTTCTCTTCGGCAATCATATTCGCCTGAACAAAGGCTCCTGTTATGGAGATGGCAACTAGTATAGGAATGGAAAGAAACGTCAGGTCGCTCGGATCATTTTCTTTTTGTTTAAATAAAAGGGCTAGCAGTATGGGCATTCCTGCATTTAATAAAATTTGCGGATTGCGAATCGCATCCTTCCATTCTTTTTTGACCATGGCTCTGAAGCGGCGTAAGGAAAACGTCATTCCAGTCCCCTCCCCGTCAATTTCACAAAAATATCTCCCAGCGTAGGCTCATTGGAATGAATGGCTAACAATTCTTCTCTTCTTATTAAGTCCCGTATAAAGCCCGCTCCAACCTCATCATGCTGGACAATCTGCTTCCCGAGCGGCGTAGTCACGGTAATGGAACGGTCACCGTAACGAAGGCGCAGAGCCTGCGGCGTGTCGAGAGCCGAGATTTCGCCATTATTCAGAAAGGCTACGCGATCGCAAAGCGTTTCCGCTTCCTGCATATTGTGCGTTGTCAAAAAAATCGTCGTTCCCCGGCGGTTCATTTCACGCAGCGTTTTCTGAATACGCTCGCTATTTACGGGGTCCAAGGCGGATGTGGGCTCATCAAGAAAAAGTATGTCCGGCTCATGCAAAATCGTTCTTGCCAGCGTCACCCGCTGCTTCATCCCTTTCGAGAGCCGTCCGACCAGCGTATGCTTGTCGCCGATTAAATTAACCGCATCAAGAACGGTTTCAATTCTTCGTTCCGGCACCCCATACAAGCAGCAAAACAAAGCCAAATTGTCATACACGCTAAGACGCTCATAAGTGCCGCTATTATCCGTAAGCACACCTATTCTGCCCAGAAACTCGGAAGGTCGGCTTCGTGCAGGATCGCTCCCCAGCACCTTCACTCGCCCGGAATTATAGAGCAGCTGCGAGGTAAGAATTTTCACCGTTGTCGTTTTGCCTGAGCCGCTGGGACCGAGGAAGCCGAATATTTCCCCCTGCCGGACCTGAAAGCTAATCTTGTTCAGCGCTTGTTTCTTTTTGTACCGTTTTTCGAGGTCATGAACCTCAATAATCGATTCCATCGTGATTACACCTTCCCTTGACATGAGTAGCCGAAAGCTCCATCCCAGCTTAGCGGTGAACAGAGCTGTAAACAGCAAATTTCCCATGAAAAGATCCATTTGCGCGCTGAAAGCAGCCATTTTGGCGGTGAACGGAGCAGAATTACAGCCCTACAATCGTCTTCAGCTCTTCAAACTTCCCCTTGGATAATGGAATTCTGGATTTTTTATCGTCGTTTAGGACGAGACTGTAGCTGTTGCGGCTCCATACGATCAATTCGGCAATTTGGTCCAAATTGACAATATAGGAACGGTGGCAGCGATAAAACCGGAACGCCTTGAGCTTCGCCTCCAATTCCGCAAGCGTCCATGAACAAGCAAAGCTGCCGGCCTGCGTATACAAATGCGTAACGCCCTCGATGCTTTCGATAAAATGGACTTCGCCGGGATCTAGGAACACGTATTTGTCTTCGGTTTTTACCATGAACTTTGACAGTCTTGGGACATGGTGCTGCTCGCCGCTTGCAGCCTCAAGCTCATCGCCGCCGGGAACGGGCTCAGACTCAATGAATTCCGAGGCTTCCTGAATCGTAATCGGGGCAAGCGAGCTTCCCGTCAGCCCGTAAATACGATTTGATATCGAGAGCGCTTGCTCCAAAGTCGAGCACGTCACTAAAATCGCCTTATTTTGACGAAGCAGCTCCGCTATCATCCTTCTTACAATCATGCAGCTCTCCAAATCGAGATTTTGCTCAGGGTCTTCCCAAATCAAAAGCTCCGGATCATGAAGAATGCTTCTTGCAAAACCGAGCAGCCGCCTCTCGGAATAGCTCAGTTTAGAAATCCGTTCGCTGGCCTTTCCCGCCAATCCGATATTGCTTAACAGCTCTTCTATCCCCGTTCGTATTCCATGCAGCTCCGCCCAAAATAACAAATACTCCCTAACCTTCAAGCGCTCATAAAGTCCTTCGTCCAAACAGCTGAATCCAACCTGTCCAGTTGCTTCGTCGCTGCCTAAGGAAAGCAGCTTCCCGCGATAGGAGATTTTGCAGCCGGAGGATACGTCCTCTCCTCTAACCGACCGAATGAACGTACGACCAATATCGTGATGGCATTGTATAACTACGCATTGACCCGATTCCAGTTCAATGACATCTGAGCCAACTCCATTGCTTAAGGCTGTATTCGCAGCTAATTTATCCATATATAAAATGCCTCCTGCCGAGCTGATTTTATAGGTCAACCATTTGCTTCCTTATCTGCCATTGTACCACCGACGCACGCATCGGAGCAGCAAGCAAAAGTTCAGCAGCAGCTTCGGCTAGGGAGGAGCTTCGACAACGATTAGCGTTAGCGCTGAGCGGACGAGCAGCTGAAATAAAACAGGGCCGGCAGCCACTCGTTAGAGTTGGACTTCCGGCCCTGTTTGTGTGCGTACAGAGTGAGGGGAGGCGGCAAAAGCCACCTGTGCGCGTGGAAATCCTCGCTTGGCGGCGACCTTCGCGACATGCTGAGCTTTGGCAAATTGCCATGCCAGCATGGAGGGTGCTCCGATGTATCTGGTACAAATTGATATAGTCCGTACCGAACCCTCTTAGACTGTTATCTACTTCGATCATGATAACTTTCCTGGAAAGCTCTATCGCATTCGAACCCTTGCGCATCGGGACAAAAACCTTTGTAACAAGGACAGTCACGTCACGTCACGTCGAGCAAAGTCTTTAAACGCGCGTCCGGCGATTTCTTCACTTATATCGCATCATTTAACACGAATGGAACAACGGGGTCTCGTTCAGAGAAAACCATTAAACGCAGATCGCGGGGTTCAAGTGATCATTTCTTCTGCCGGAAAATGAACTTTAAATGAAGCCCTTCCCATCGTCTCACAGTCAATACGCAAATACTTCATGAATCATTTAACGGATTCAAATTTTAAAGCGAACAACCAATGTTTGCAGATTTTGGGCCAAATGAGCCAGCTCTTCCGCCGACGAAGCGATTTCTTCAATGGAAGCGACCTGCTCCTCTGTTGAAGCTGAAATACTTTCTGTTCCTGCAGCGTTCCGCTCGGACACCTCACTAACGAACTGAATGGCCTGAACAACCTCGACGGTGCTGGCGGACATTTGTTCCGAAGCGGCAGCAATTCCTTCTACCTGGGAAGTCAGGTCATCAATAGCCGCGTTGATGTTCAAGAAAGCTTCATCTGCTGTTTGAACGGAGCGAATGCCGTCGTCCATCTTGGCTACACCACTGTTCACACTGACGATAACCTCGTCAATTTCCTGCCGAATCGCCTGCACCAGCTCCGCAATGTGCTTCGCAGAATTTCCGGACTGCTCGGCAAGCTTGCCAACCTCGCTTGCGACGATCGCGAAGCCGCGTCCGTGCTCGCCGGCACGTGCCGCTTCAATCGCAGCGTTCAATGCAAGCAGATTCGTTTGCGATGCGAGCCCCGTAATTGTGGATACAAAGTGGCCAATAGCGACGGAATGATCGCCTAGGCGCTGTGCCGTTCCGGCGAAATTTTGAACATAATTGCTTACGTCTTTCATATCGGTTACAGCGCTCTGAATTTTAGCAGTACCCGTACGTACTAGCCCGGTCGCTTGCTGGGCAGCCGACGATACTTGCTGGGTGCTCGCTGTTATCAAATGAACGCCAGCGGACAGCTCCTTAATTTGCTGAGCTGTATGCTGCAGGCTTACAGCCTGCTTTTCAATTCCGTTTGCCGACTCTTCCGTAATCAGAGCGACTTGCTCGGACGCCTTGGACGTTTCGCTGGCGTTTGTTGACAGCTGCTCAGACGACTCCGCAAGCTGCATCGCTGTACTGTTTACATCTCCTATGACGGCATGCAGCGCCTGGGTCATCCGGTTAAAGCTGCTGCTAAGCTGGCCGAGCTCATCATTGCTGATGTTGGTAAGCTCCAGCGTCAGGTTGCCGTGGCTGATTTCCTCGGAAGCCGCCACCAGCTGCTTCAGCGGCCGTGTAATGGAGCGAATCATATACGTGATGATCAGTGCGCTGATTGCAAAAGCAATCGAGACGACAAGCAGCGTCTTATACCATATCGGCTGGGCAGCCGCGCTCACTTCGCTATCGTCGATAACCCCCACCAGCACCCAGCCTGTTTTTTCATTTGTCGTAATAAATGCATGCTGCTTGCTTCCATCCGTAGACGCATAGGCGAGACTTCCTTGCTTTTGCTCGAAAATATCAGGATACGGCGAAGCTGTCGCTTCACTGCCTGCTTCTTCATTGGGATGCACAATAAATTTATTAGATTTATCCAGCACATATACATAGCCCTTTGTCCCGATCTTGGTAGAATTCACTAAATCGCTCAACGCCTTGAGCGAGAGGCTGACCGAAACAACACCATGCCCGTCCTTGGTAGTCTGGGCGACCGACACAACCACATTGCCCGTATTGCTGGAAATGTACGGCGAGATAATCGTAGGTTTTTCTTTATTTTCCGAAGCGCTTATGTACCAGGGCCGCTTGCGCGGATCATAATCTGCCGGATTTACCGCACTTTTCGGAGCGTTGACGTATACGCCTTGATCGGTGCCCACCGAAGCTAGTTCCACGTCGTCGTGTTTTTGTTTGTAGGCGTCCAGTACCGCCCGTACGAATGGGTCCTCATTTCCCTGAACAGGACCAATATTGCCGGCTGGCAGCTGATCAGCCAAAAAATCCACATTTTTTTCGGTAGCGCCAATCATCTGATTAATCGTTTCATTAAGCACTGCCAGCTTGCCCGATGCGCTTGCGAACATTTCCTCCTGCACCTTGGCGCGGGCAGTATTATAGGAAATGGCCCCTATACTCAGGCTGGGAAGCAATAAAATCATAACGAAAGCCCAAACCAGCTTGCTGCGTAAAGTAAGGGATTTTTGCCAAAGCCGCTTTTTGCTCATATTAACATTTCCCGCTTTCTCCAAGGTAATGTGGATACCTTCATAGTAGGGGACTTTTGTATCAGTTACAACAAAATTTGACATGTTTACGTTAAATTAATTTAACGAGCAAATGATAAGCTGACGGTCAAACCGTTGTGTTATTAACAAGTGACTCGAACCTGCGGCTTCATAAATAACAATGCATTTCATTTAAAATATCAATATGTTTATAATTGCTTTTATTCTATTTGCCATAGCAGGCAAGCTTACCGATTCGATCGCTTGCAAGCTAGAAATTCGCTTGCTGCGCTGGAGAGACAGCTTTAATGGATAGATTAACACTGCATTCTTAGTTATGGGCAATGCCCTTACTGCAAGCAAACGCCGATCTCGCTGGTCAGCCAGGCTGTCGATAAAGCATCGGCAGCCTTTTTTGCATGTGTCGCCATAAATATGGACGAATCGTCACTTATGTTGCTTACTCATTTGACTTAGAATTACCGTAGAAGAATGAGAAAGGCTGTGATTTTAATGGTGATCAAAAGAGACAAATGGCTGCAATATCGCATCCTTCGTAATGGGTCCTCTCTCGCCAAACGGCTGCCAGAAACACAGTTGCTTAAGAAGAGCACTTTATCGAAGATGCTGCTTCACTATCAAAGCGTCGTACTGAAACCTCGCGACGGGAGCTACGGAAAGAATATCGTGTTTATTAAACGAAACGGTGCGAACGCCTATCGTATGCATAACGAAAAAAATGCGGTCACCATGAGAGACACCGATAAACTGCTCCAAGAGCTCCGCAAAAACAAAAGAGGTCTTGCCTATATCGTCCAAAGACGTCTGCAGCTTGCTCAAATTCAACACAAGCCTTTCGACATGCGGATAATGGCTCAGCGAAAAAGAGGCTCTTCCTCCACTTGGTGCGTGACAGGCTCATACGCGAAGGTTGCGGCGAAAGGATACTTAGTCACGAATGTGACTAGCTCTACTATTCCAGTGCTTGAGGCGCTAAAGCTGGCCCGAATCGGAGATCGGAGCTTGCTTGTCGAAGCGGAACGAATCGCTCTAATGGCTGCCAAACGACTGGGAGAGCGTTACCCCAAGCTAAGGCAAATCGGGTTCGACATAGGCATCGACACCAAGCGTCGGATTTGGATTATCGAAGGCAATTATCTACCGGACCTGCGCCCTTTCCGGCTCTTGAAGGATTCCTCGATGTATCGCAGAATATTGTGGTATAAGAAACATTAATGCCAAAAAGACGACCAGCCTTATAGCTTTGGCTTGTTGTCTTTCATATTTGGCACCTATTCTTGAGCATGCCTTGTTTTGGTTTTTACCTGCGTTTACTGGAGCTTACAACCCGTGTCACTTGGAACCTATTTACCCCTACCTGTATAATGGCAAACCTGCTGAAAGAAGTTCCGGAGGAAGTATACGGCTCCGCTTGAATATCGCCACTCGGCGTTCTAACCGTTGCTGTAATTCTAGTGACCAAACAAACACCGCGGCCAGAGGCTCTCCAAGTCTCGTCACGCTGAACAGCATAATTGTCGTCGCTACAAAAGATAGATGCATATTCAACTTTCCCAAACGCATTAAACGAAGTTGAATTAGTTATCTGAACGGGGTCATAACCATTCGGTCCTCTATTTCCCATTCTTAAAACCTCCCTTATGATTGGTATTGTTTATTAGATGTAATAGAATCGCTTTTGGTAAGGTATAAGAGTGGACGAGAAAAAAAAGCGCGTTTGTCCGGTAGTCGTTAGGATATGTAGGATATGGCGGAATAGGATGCTCTCCCTCCTCCCCGAGTTCGTCTTCAGACGAAAAGACTTTCCTAGAACTCGACTGTATTGAATCAGCATGGAGCGAAGCCAACAAGCAACGGATTATGTTGACTAAACCGCCCAGTTGCCCTCGAATGTTACGTTGTCAATTTATAATGCACAAGAAATTTTATACACTTTTGAAATCATTTATACACCTGCCCTATCCCGCTCCGGTATCTAACTCGTGAAAGCAAGTTTTATCTACCTGCTTGGTAGGAATATTTCGGACTGAAAAGCGCAAAGCCTGTGGTTGATAGCTGCCAAAAAATAAGTTGCCAACGTTTAACCTCCATGCTATAGTGATAACGATTATCAATATCATAAAATACAGGGGTGGAAGGATTTTGTTGAAGTCAAAAAAGTTTTTGTTTACTCTAGTTGTATTATTTATGTTCGCGCTCTTGCTCGCAGCATGCGAAGGAAATGCTGGTAACGGCGCCAACGACGCAGGCAGCGCTACAGCCTCCGAGCCAGCAGCGACTGTTGCTCCCGCGGAAACGGCTGATGCGGCAGCAGGCGATGGCGAGACCGTTACGTTCAAAGCTGCCAACGGTGATATTGAAGTCCCGCGCGATCCGCAACGCATCGTAGACGGAACTGCGTTTTATACAGGCTACTTCCTCGCTCTCGGCGTTACGCCGGTTGGCGTTCAGCAAGAGGTTCTAGCCAGCCCTTATTTGAAAGATAAGCTTGCTGGCGCGCAAAGCCTGGGCGAAACGCCAACACCTGAGAACGTGCTGGCGCTGCATCCCGACCTGATCGTCGTGTTCAGCGGTACGGAAGGCATAGAGGAGCTGCAAAAAATCGCTCCAGTCGTTGCCATCGACTACGGCACCAAGGCCTACAAGGAACAGCTGCTCGAATTCGGCCAATTGACGAACAAGGAAGCTGAAGCCCAGGCTTGGATCGAGCAATGGGAAGCCCAAATCAACGAGCTGAAGCCTAAAGTGCAGGAGGCCGTCGGCGACAAAACCGTATCCATTCTTAACCCATACGAGAAAGGCCTGTACGTCTTTGGCCATAACTATGGACGCGGCGGCGAAATCATCTACCGCGAACTCGGCCTGAATGCGCCAGAGGAAGCCCAGAAGGAAGTCATTGACAGCGGTACGGGCTGGGCATCCATTTCGCTGGAAACGCTCCCGCAATTCGCCGGCGATATCATCTTCACTTCGCCATGGTCCGGTGACACGGCAGATCCGAAGCTTGTGTACGAAAATGCGGTGTGGCTAGGCCTTCCCGCCGTCAAAGCGGGCAACGTATTCCAGCTTGATTCCAAGGCGGACACGTTTAACGATCCCATCACCATGCAATCCCAGCTGCAATATATCGCAGATAGCTTGATCTCATCGAAGTAAACGAAAAGGGCGTTCCAGAAGTCAACAATGACTTCGGAACGCCCCTTTTTATTATGCTCGCACAGACCTCGGCGCCCTTAAGCATAAAGCTAACAAATGCTCCGCCTCATAACCTATGTGCTGCTTGCACCATACTATGTTTTCTTCCAAACCTTCTCCTTGTCCCCCTAGCCACCGGACTCCCCTAACCGAGCTCTCATCGTTCCAGCGAAATATCCTCGCTCATCGTACCTTTCCTGCCTATGCCAAATATGAATAGAAACTGACAAAAAAGGATCGCAACCTTATAATTGTTTCATATATCCTATAGCGGCACTGACCAGGAGGACGGCATGCAATTTCAACCCATGTATGATGGCGGGGAATTACTTCTACCGAAGATCGAATTAAGTATGACATTGAACCAATCGATTGGCATTATAACAGACTTGAAGCGAAAGCAGCTTTTAATGAGTCAATTAGAGAAGTATTCCCAATATTACATATTCCGAGCTGGGCAAGGCGAGTATATGCGTTTAACAGTGGAAGAGCTAATCACTTTTCTAATCAAGGTAACGGAAAGGAATGAACCTGTCGCTACGTTAATGGACTATTTTTCTTTAAAAGAAGAACGGAAGGTGAAAATCAAGAATTTAAGCTCGTCGAGAAGAATGTATGTGACATTGCTGCGTGTCTTTTTTGCGCATCAGCCTACGCTTGTACTGGAGGAGCCCTATTTTTACTTGGAAGAACAGGACCGTCGTCAGTTTAAACGGATTTTAGATGATCTTTCGCAAGAAAAGCAGCTTTTAATTTTAACGTCGAATTTAGAGGATGCTATTATTTCCTGTGATACAATCTATCGATTGAACGAACTTGGACTCCATCAATTGGATATACGGGACTCAGAAGAGGATAAGCAGGACGTACAGGAACAAGATCGGACCAATATAACCCTACAGAAAATTTATACGAAAAGAAATGACAAAGTGATTTTATTTAATCCGCCTGAAATTGATTTTATAGAAAGTGTAGATGGTTCCATTCTAGTTCATGTAGATGGCGAAAATTATAGCTGTGCTTTGACGCTAAATGAGCTCGAGCAGAGATTGTTAAATTTCGGATTTTTCAGGTGCCACCGCTCCTACATCGTTAATTTGCAAAAAGTAAGAGAGATTATTACATGGACGAAGAACAGCTACAGCTTGCGTTTAAATATAAGCAAAGATGCCGTAGTTCCGTTATCCCGATCAAAATTGCATGAATTAAAAACGCTTCTGAACATCTAATTTCCGGGGGAATGCGAGAACAATCGAGCATCGGGTGGTACCATTCAGGGGAAAACAGCTACATTTCGGCGGATTTTGATGGCTGGAGGCCTGCAATCCTTATATAGTTAGGCCATCAACTCTAAGGAAGTGGTGTCAGTGGCTGTTATCCAAGTCGAGCGTATTCAGAAGAGATTTGGGAATAAGGATGCATTAGCAGATGTATCCTTTTCCGTTGCGAAGGGAGAAATTTTTGGGTTTCTGGGTCCGAGCGGTTCAGGTAAGACGACATTAATAAAGCTTTTAACGGCGCAGCTAAATCCGACAAGCGGACAAGCAAGCGTATTTAACGAGCCAGCGGAGAAAATGCAGCAGTCTGCACAGAAGATGCGTTTTGGCATTTTGACAGATAACAGTGGTCTATATGAGAGATTAACGATAGAAGAAAATCTGGAGCTGTATCGTAAGTTATATGATCTTCCTAAATCTTCGATTGATAAGGTGCTGCAGTTTGTAAACTTAAGCGGAGAGCGCAAAAAGAAAGTCAATCACTTATCGAAAGGGATGCGCCAGCGTGTCCTGTTGGCATGCGCGATTATCCACGAGCCGGAATTATTATTTTTGGATGAGCCTACTTCGGCTTTAGATCCGGTGAACACAGCACATATTTATAAAGGCTTACGTTATTTAAATGAGAATGGAACGACGATTTTTTTAACGACCCATGATATGGCTGAGGCGGAGCTGCTATGCAGCAATGTAGCGATTGTGTATAAAGGACAAATCCAAACGATCGGCTCGCCAAAGGAGCTTAAAAAACAACATCGTGAAAATGTCGTTTGTGTTGAATTACTAAATGGGGAAGCCTATGAGCTGCCAATCGATGGGGGAACGGCCGATCAAATCGCCGATTGGATGAAACAAGACTTAATTGATCGATTAGAAACGAAAGAGCCAAGTCTAGGTGATATATTCATTAAAATGACAGGAAGTGAGTTGTTATGAATATCTCATTAAAACGCGCGCAAGCGATATTTGTGAAGGATTATAAAGAGTTTTCGCGCAATTATGCGCTCTCCATTATGTTGATTTTTCCAATTCTCCTTGCACTTCTTCTTCGGGCTGCCAACGCCAGCTCGTCTTTGCCTGGGTCTTTCGCTACAGTTCTTAATCTTTCGTTTGTGCTTCTAACATGTTTCGCACAAGCATGCTTGATTGCGGAAGAAAAGGAGCGCAACACTTTACGATCATTAATGATGACTCCGGCCACGACCATCGATGTTTTAATCGGTAAAAGTACTTTAGTCTTTGTCATGTCTGCTGTTGTTCTGGTTATTGCTACGTATCTATTTGGCTATGAGCCAGCTAGTATATGGGCGTTTGTGGCAGCAATCCTTCTTTCGATTATTCTATACACAGCAGTCGGGACGATATGCGGTCTATTCTCCAAGACGTTGCTTGATGCGTCATTATCTATCATTCCTGTGACGATCATATTCTCTGCGGCACCATGGGGAGCGTTTCTAGTGGAGGATTATCCGATCTTCAAAGTGCTGGATTATATGCCAAGCAGTCAGCTTGTGCATTTGCTAGGCATACCCCATACAGGCTTTACGACGGGAGAGTTATTAATACCCCTCCTTATTATTTTGGCATGGACGGTTGTATTAACGATTGTATCGGTTGTTTTGTATCAACGACGGTTAAAGGATGAGTAGGGAAAAATGACAAAATAACGGCCACACGTTCTTATGGATTCGTCGATGCCGTTAGATACTATAATCGTGGATTTCTACCGAGGAGGGATCAAATTTCAATGAATTTAGCCGTCAAGTTGATGCGAGAATTCAAAGACCGCGATACCCGGCATAAGCTGAAAGGCTATCGGGACAAATCGGAGCTCATTAGGAAACGGAATTTGGGAGCTTGGGACGATCAGCGGCTGCAAGCGGAGTCTCTCCGGCTGAAAAAGGAAGCTACATCGGGTACGTCTTTGGACGGGCTGCTTGTCGATGCCTATGCGCTAGTCTGCGAGGCGGCGAAGAGAACGCTCGGATTACAGCCCTACGATGTCCAAATCATGGCTGCCATCGCTCTGCACGAGGGCTTCCTGGTCGAGCAGCAAACTGGCGAAGGAAAAACGCTCTCTGCTGTTATGCCTGCTTATCTGCATGCGCTAACTGGTGAAGGCGTTCATGTACTGACCTTTAACGATTATTTGGCAAATCGGGATGCGGATTGGATGAGCCCAATCTATCATTTCCTCGGGTTAACGGTAAGTGCTGTGCAAGCGGGCATGAGCTTGCCCGAGAAACGGGAAGCATACGCCGCCGATATCACCTATGTTACGGCCAAAGAGGCGGGATTCGATTATTTGCGCGACACAATTGCTTTAGACGAAGCCGATACCGTGCATCGTCCCTTCCACTACGTCATCGTCGACGAAGCGGATTCACTGCTGCTTGATGAGGCGCGGGTGCCGCTAGTTATCGCCGGCGAGCCTGGCATTTCCGACGACGACGGCATTCTTTTTGCAGAAATAGCCCGGCAGCTCAAGCAAGATGAGCATTGCGAGTTCGACGAGTTCCAGCGAAATGTTTACTTAAACGAAGCAGGCTCTGCGAAAGCGGAATCGCTGCTGGGATGCGGCAATTTGTACGAAGAGTATAATAGCCATTTGTTAACGTCGTTAAATAATGCGCTGCATGCGGAATGGTTGCTGAAAAAAGACGTCGATTACATCATCCGGGACGGCAAAATCGAGCTGATCGATGAATATACTGGCCGAGTTGCGGAGAACAGGCATTTGCCGGACGGGCTGCAAGCCGCGCTTTCGGCCAAGGAAGGGCTGCAGGCGAAAGCCGGCGGGATCATTCTCGGTACGATCACCCTTCAACACTTCCTTAGCCTGTATCCAAAGATTTGCGGAATGACGGCTACTGCACAAGCTTCCGCCATAGAATTCGAGAGCATTTATAGGCTTCAGGTCTTGCCGATCCCGCCGAACCGGCCAAATATACGGATCGATCATCCACACCGGATTTATACCCATAAAGAAGCCAAATTTAAGGCGCTTGTGCAAGAAATCCTTTCCGTACATCGGGCGGGGCGTCCGATTCTCATTGGTACCTCAAGCGTCGAGGAGTCTGACATGCTGGCCGAGTCGCTAGCGGCAGCCCATGTATCTTGCCATGTTCTAAATGCAAAAAACGATGCAGAAGAAGCTCAGATCATTGCCAAAGCGGGTGAAATCGGCGCCGTGACGGTGTCGACGAATATGGCGGGACGCGGCGTCGATATTCGGCTCGGCGGCGGCGACCCCATGCAAGGGGAAGCTGTCGCCAGGCTGGGCGGCTTGTACGTAATCGGTACCCATATGCACCAAAGCGTGCGGATTGACAATCAATTGCGCGGACGCTCTGGCCGCCAAGGCGATCCGGGAGCCTCTGTATTTTTCGTAAGCTTGGAAGACGAGTTGATGCTTAAGTTCGGCATCGATAAGGCGATACACGGCCTTAGGCAGGACGAGGCTCTCGAAGAGTCGGTGCTTCGCAGCAAAATTGATCATATTCAGCGTGTTATTATGGGCCAAAACTTCCATATCCGTCAGGAGCTGAACAGTTATTCGGATATGGTGGAGGAACAGAGGCGCATGCTATACGAGGAGCGGCTCGGCATTTTGAAAGGCGACACTCCGATGAGCCCTTCGGAGCAGCGGGTACGGCTTTATTTTATCGACAGGTTCTGGGCTGACCATCTGGCATTTGCTTCTTACATTCGCGAAAGCATCCATCTGACGAGCCTTGTTAGCCGCAATCCGATCGACGAATTTCATGCGCAAATTATCGAAGCCTACGAGCAAATTCCGGCTAAGATTAATCGTGAGTCGGCTAAAATGCTTGTGAAGCTTGGCGGCTCGAATGATCCGGCAATGTGGGAAAAATTCGGACTGAAGAACCCTACTTCGACTTGGACTTATCTCATCACTGACCAATACAAGCAATACTTGCAGACTCCTGGCTCGTGGAACCCGGGTACAGTAATCGCTTACTGGGGTCGCAAGATGCTGAGGCCTGTATTCGGATGGTCAAAATTTTAATGCAGCGCAGCTTTTTGAAGGTGCTTATGCTGTCGTTCAATAATAAAACGATTATCGCCGCCATAGCTTTGGCGGCTTTTTTGCAGCTATTTTGAGAGGAGGAATACATATGCCCACGGCAACAACTCCGAGGATACGCTAGCGCTCATGTATATAAAAGCACCTTTTATTCGTTTCGGGTTATTTGTTATACTTTTATTAAAGAAAGATATTCGGAGATGAGGTTTTTATAGATGGCCAATCAGGATGACGTGTATAACCATATCATAGATAAGTCTTTAACCCTTTTTAATACCAAAGGCATTCACCAGACATCCATTCAAGATATTATGAGCGAAACGGGGTTGCCTAAAGGCAGCATTTATCGTAGATTTCAAGATAAAAATAAAATCGTATTGGCTGCTTACGAAAAAGCAGGACGAATCATTTGGTCCCATATTATCGACTCAATCGAAAGTAAGGATAGCACGACAGAAAAAATAATCGCCATTGCAGAGATCTATTTAGATGCGGTACATAACCCGCCCATTGAAGGGGGCTGTCCGCTATTAAATACAGCTGTCGAAAGCGATAGCAGCTTTCCCGAATTAAAAGCCATGACGTCTGAAGCCTTTCAAAATATGATTGAATTCGTGGCGTCGCTTCTTAAGGAAGGCATTGAAGCTGGCGAATTTACTTCTGAGCTTAATCCACACACCACGGCGTCCTACCTCCTGTCCTCTATGGAAGGCGCTATTATGGCCAGCCGTCTTTCGCTAAGCAATGAGCACATTCAAAATAATATCGCGTTCACAAAAAAACTATTAGTTTGTTACACTAGGTGAATTGTTGAAAAATGGTCAAAATTAACAATCATATTTAAAGAAACTATCAGATACAATTAAATTGCGGTCTACGGACCGGACGGTCCGGTCCGTAGACTTAAACTATTATGGATGAGGTGGTTCTATGCATATTCAAATCGTGTTATTTGATGGTTTCGATTTATTGGATGTTATGGCCCCATATGAATTATTTGCAACGGCGAGCCGACTGACGAAAGAAAATGTGATCGTTTCTATTGTCAGTGTGGACGGGAGCGAAATGGTTTCAAGTGGAACTAATCAGTATCCCTTAAAGGCCGAAGGAAAGCTGGACCTATCAAAAAAAGGGATTATCCTTGTGCCAGGCGCAGCTGGATCGTTAAACGAAGGCGACCCCGATTTCATACCGATGAAGCTGAAAAATGCTTCCGAAACAGAACTGGGCAATCTTATAAGGAAAGCGGTAGCTGATCCGGAAATGATTGTAACCTCCGTATGCGGAGGATCTGTGCTCTTGGCGATGACAGGTGCAATAGATGGAAGGAATGCGGTCACGCATCATATGGGAATGGATCTCCTGGCTGTAACGGAAGTGAATCCGATTCATGCTAGAGTCGTAGACGATGGAGATCTCATTACCGGAGCCGGTGTAACATCAGGTCTGGATCTTGGCATTTACGTCGTCGAGAGAGAATTAGGACCACGTATTGCGCTTGAAGTAGAGCGGCTATTTCAATACGAGAAACGAGGAACCGTTTGGAAAAATGAGGGCAATAAGCCGATACTTTAACAAGCATAAATGACTGCCTCTTAGCTCGTGGGTGAAAAAGTATTTTCAATTTAATTTGGGGGATCGAAGAGGTGCCGCTCACGCCCTCTTCGATCCATAATTAAACTTCGTTGAAAGGAGAGCATCCAAATGAAACTGTTTGTGGTAGGAGCCAATGGTGCAATAGGGCGGCAGATCGTTCAACAAGCGCTTTCTGAAAAATGTGAGGTTACTGCCTTTGTAAGGCGTGCAGACGGATTAGATCTCAATCAACATGGTCTTCATGTAGTGCTTGGCAGTGTACTGGATGATCAGGTTAAACTGCAAAAAGCGATGGTTGGGCACGATGCGGTTATTTCAGCCTTGGGTAATGGTTTGATCATTAAAGGTACTTCAGGGAAAATTCTGAGTCCTGCCATGAAATCCGTCATACAAGCTATGCGAGCGAACGATCTAAAGCGCTTGTCTCTTTTGATGAGCTACGGAGCGGGCCAAACGTTAAGCCATGCCAATCTGTTTATAAAATTTTTAGGATACACGTTTTTTCGCAAAGACTTTGCTGATTTGAGCGCAGCAGAAAAATATGTAGTCGAAAGCCATTTGGATTGGACGATTGCTTACTTTGGTGCTTTAACGGATGATGCTGATAGGCATAATTATACCCCATCCACGTCTCTAAAAACGCCAAGGAAGCTGACGATCTCCCGTTCCAGTGTTGCAAATTTTGTTCTTAACTCTGTAATCAAACAACAGTTTGTAAAGCAGCGCGCAGTGCTTAGCGGGAGGAAGGAATAAATGCAATCTATAGAAGGAAAAACAATCGTTGTAACTGGAGCAAGCTCGGGGGTAGGCGCTGCAGCCGTAAAGAAGCTGTTTGAACGCGGGGCTTTGGTTATACCTGTGGGAAGGTCACATAGTCGAACAGCGGCAATCGCCAAGGAAATCGGGGTTAAGCCGTATACGGCGGACTTTATGAGTTTAGAGAACGTGCGGGAGCTAGCAAATAAGCTGATGCAGGAGCTTCCTCATATTGATATTTTGGTGAACAATGCAGGAGGAATTCCCGCGCAGACTGGGGCTACAGTTGATGGCAACGAGCCAATCTTCCAAGTCAACACGCTTTCCCCGCTTCTTCTAACGCTGATGCTTACACCGCATATTCAGAAAAACAAGGGGCGCGTTATCAATACCTCCTCCCGTTCTCACAAAGGGGCGTCAATTGACAAACAGGATTGGCAAAAAACAGCCGGCCTGCGGTCTCATGCGGTTTATGCCCGCAGCAAGCTGATTACTGGGATGTTATTCCGAGAATATTACAGGCGATATGGGATTGAATTTGCTGATTTCCACCCTGGCCTTATCCGTTCGGACTTTGGACGATATATGGGGGTTTATGCTTCCATTTTAAAGACGGTTTTCGCGCCCTTTCTATCGACTCCGGCGCAAGGAGCAGAGACATTAATTCATTTGGCGGAAACGAAGGATAGGCTCGATGGCCGTTATTATGTGCGTAAGCAAGAAGCCAAAGGCAATCTGTTACTGGAAGATCGATTATTGGCAGGGTGGTTATGGGAGGAGTGTTATAAAAAACTGCACCTTATCGGAGCTGAATAGTTAATAGAATGCCCCATTTGCGGCCTTGCCAGCCTATCCCGCGTCGCGTGTACTGCTCCAACTGCTCCAACCGTCCAAGCCTGCGTCTGATGCAGCCTCCTATCGCTTAAGTCCACAGAAAGCCGCCTCTTCTGCACTCAGGTTAGGCGGCTTTGACAGTCTACAATTATTTTGGCGCATAGCTCTTGAAAACCTTCGACAAAACGTTTCTCGCCTGTAGCAGCACTTCCTCCATCGTCAAAAGGTCGAATCTTGCCACCGTGTCCGAACGGGTGATCTAGAATAACCGATATGCAACTCTCTCACATTTGCCTCTCTCATTACTTCCCTGCTTCATCGCCAGTCGCAACCGGGTTGCTAGAGTATGAAATCCATTCATCCAAGCTGTCCAGATTCGTAGTCATGCTTTTTGACATGATTTATCCGTACTTACAGCGTAAAGGCTTCTAAAAATAATATTAACTTCTTGTTTATGTAATATGCTTTCTAATGGCCTCTCCATCCTTAATAAACAAGGAGTTGACCCAAAGTCTTATATCATGACGATCCATATCTAAATTTATTCTTTATTGTTCCCCCGGAGCAACCGGATTCCCGCTATCCGAGCTCCAATCACTCTAGGTATGGGATTCATTTCTTCGCCGAATCTCTGCCAACTTTTTTGTGAGTGCATTCTCCATTTTCAGATATCTCTTGCGCGCTTCAAATTTCTTGTTCCGAAGCTTTAAGCGGTCCTGTTCATTGAGCTCCTCTAGCGGCTTCTTTTCGCCCTGGAGGTCCTGTACGGCCTCTGCGTCACTTGCTTAATATTTACGAACCCATGCATATACCTACTGTTAAGAGACACCGTATTTGTCGCTTGCTTTCTGGTAATCGTGATTGTGAGCGATGGTGTATTGTGTTATTTCCATCCGTTCTTTATAAGTCGTTTTCCGTCCCTTATTTTATGCGAAATCGGGCTTCTTTTGGACATTATAAAAACTCCCATAATGGTAGAAATAGAGGTGTTGTTTTTCTACTGTCTACTATGATGGGAGCATACCGCATCCATATTGAGATTAATGGCAAGACCGTTAGCCTCATAATATAATCCAACTTAATCGCCTGCTTGCAACTGAACATCACCGGATAGTGTCACCGTTGCGCTCTCAAGTAGGGCTCTCATAGTTAAGACTAAAGGCATATTAACATTTAAAAGTTCTTTTCTCATTTTTCGCGCAAAAAAAAAGAACAGGCTATCTTTTCGATAACCTGCTCTTGTTCTTGATAGTGAACGTCCTAGATGCCTAATATGTTCTTCTAATTCTTGTGGAGTCTTCAATGTAATCAGAAGGTTATCATTTAAAGCGACTTAATCAGCTCTTCCAACTCATCAACCAATACTTTTGCAAGTTCAAAATCAGTATCTTTTAAAGCCAACTCTATTTTCATTTCAACTAATCTTTTATTTTGTTCCGATTCAAGATAGTCCCTATCGAAATGACTAGCATAAATCATCTGTCTAAATTTTTTAATCGTCATTTTCCTAATCGTCTTATCCTCAATGATTAAAACATAATCCATACCATTTACAACAGAATAAAAATCATGAGAAATCATCAGAATCGCGCCTTTATAGCCTTCAATAGCTTTCTCCAGTGCTATTTGGGAATAGATGTCTAAGTGGCTTGTCGGTTCATCAAGAAGCAATACGTTTGCTTTACTGGCAGCAGCTTTAGCCAATTGAAGCATATTTTTTTCTCCACCAGATAGAGATTTTATTTTTTGATTAACGATTTCTCCTTCAAAACCATAGTTTGCAATATACGTTCTAACTTCATCATAACTCTTAAATCCAGCGTCGATGAATTCTTCTAGTATTGTATTAGATACCGTTAGCACTTCGCCTTGATTTTGAGATAAATAAGCCTCTTTAACATCAGCATTTATTTCAATTGATTCATGATTATTTTTAAAAATATCTCGGAGTAAAGTCGTTTTCCCGGTACCGTTTGAACCAATAATGGCTACTTTATCCGTAGATTTTATCTCGAAGTTAACATTGTCTAAAAGCAATTCATCAAAGGCAACACTATAATTATTCACATTTACAACAATGGCGTCTTCAATTTCATTATCGATACCAAAACTAATATACGGTTGCTTAATATCAACAAATGGCGCTTTAATTCTACGTGCTTCCAATCTTTCTTGAAACTTGACTCTAGCTTTTAATGCTTTGCCTCTAGAAGCTTCTGAATTATAAGTTGCGATAGCTCTAAGATTATCAATGATATGCTCGTTTCTCTCTATTTCTTCATCCTCAGCAACTTTGAGCTCTTGCAACTCAACTTTAGTCTGAAGTAATGAGAAGGTATAATCCATATATCGCCCATCAAACTCTTGGATTTCTGTATTTTCAAGGTGTATAACTTTGTTGAAGCAATGATTCAAAAGATATCGGTTGTGCGTAACAACTAGCAGCATTCCCTTGTGAGAATTAATAAGATTCTTAAGCGCATTTAGGTTTTCAAAGTCTAGAAATACATCTGGTTCGTCCATAATCATTAAGTCTGGACTACTAAGCATTTCCTTCATCACTTGAATGAGCTTGAATTCCCCACCGCTTAGGTCAGATACGCTAAGATCTTTAAGCTTCATAAGGTTGGCTAGATTAAGTTTTTTATTAAGGTTGCTTTCAAAATCCTCCCCGCCAATTAAATCCAATGCGTCTAAAGCTAATTGATATTTTTCTAATAAGGCATCAATATCCGATGATGTTTCCATTTCCGTAAAAATAGCTGTTATTTCATTTTGCAACTTAATAAATTCTTCCCCTAAATATTCATAAACGGTTGTTTCTTTCGTTGTGTCGATTTGTGGAAATTGACTTACGTGTCCAATCTTGCAAGTCGGGTCTATTACTAACTTGCCTTCGAACAAGTATCTTTCTGGATCCATTAAAATATCTATTAATGTACTTTTACCATTCCCGCTTGTTCCTATAAAAGCGCAATGTTGTGCCTCCTCAAGCGTAAATGATATGTTTTTATATAGTTCTTTTTGCGGAAATGAGAAGGACAAGTTATCAACTTTTATCATAGTATTTCCTTTCTCTATAACTGAAATGGTGACTATTACTAGGTGTATGGCAAGCTATAGATCTTTAGTTTACCGTTGTTAGAGTAACACTGTTCACAACCAACTTCAATCGGTTTATATCCTATCCCTTGGTGGTCCAAGTGCCATATTACTTTAAAAGTATACTAACACGCTTAGGAGAATAAAAAGAATTGGTAAAAATCACGCTATACTGACAGCCCGATTTATCCGATAAAGTAAGAAGAGCGGCATGGGGCATCCAATCCACTCATTTTGCATCAATACCACCTAAAGGAGATGTCTGCGAATGCAATACCAGTTTTGCCAACAGGTCACGATTGTGGATATGAACGATGAAATTATTTCGGAAGTGTTGTTCGATCATGGGAAGTTCGAAACGGCTGCCTTGTCGATCGGGTCCTCCGTTCTGATTCAACAAGTAGGATTGAAGGAATTCAATGTCGTTTACGATAAAAGGGATGGCAAAATCGCTCGTTATAAAATCACGGATATCGAAATCGATCTCATCGCGCGACCGCCGCTCACGCGGGTTTACCTCGAGCCGGTGAAGCTTATCGTAGGCCAGCATGATATCGGAATGATGCTTTAAACGAATTAGCAAATCTGGACCGCTGCAGCCCTTCGAAGCTCGTCCGGTGCGGCCTCCCATCTCTTATTCTTAGAGCAAGTCCAATCAACTTGCTTCCATGCGAAGGACCGCGTGCCGTCTAGGCTGCACGCGGTCTCTTTGTTGATTTCAAGCATAAAAATACATCGCCCCAGGCACTCGGCCCACATAGCGATGTATTCAAAATCCGCAAACTATAGTCGCCAGTGGCGACAGGGTTCCGCGGGTCGCTACTCCAATCACTCTAGCTCCCCGCATAAAGCTTCACATTCTTAAACCCGGCTTCCTGCACTTGTACCTCTGTCAATAGTGTAGACACAAGAAACCGAGAGAGTTAAGCAGCCATTCGGTACCTGCGTTCGCATTCATTAGGTGTGAGATACCCGATGGTCGAATGAATACGTTTGGCATTGTAGAAGCAGAGAATGTATTCAATGATGCGTCTGCATGCTTGTTCGAGTGTCTTGAACCGCTCCAAATAAATGAGTTCCTTTTTAAGAACGCTATGGAACGCCTCGATGCAAGCATTGTCATAGCAGTTGCCTTTGCGACTCATACTAGCCTTCATTATGTATATTTTTAGACGGGCTTGGTAGTCATGAGAAGCATACTGACTGGCAGGTAAAATAACTAAGAAACTACAGTACGTATTGAATTAAGGTGGAAAGGTGGATCTAGTCGGCTGATTAGTTACGAAATCAGAGACTCTTGTAAAACTCTTATATAATAAAATTAGCAATCAGGAATATTATCCACAATAAACCACTTATTATTATTCCTATCTTCTCTTTTTTTGTTTTATACTTCTTATATATAAGAGTATATAAAATAAATAAAGGCCATATACTAACCAAAATTATTATTAATATTTCCGAAGTAATATCCATTCACCTCCAACTTCTTTAATTATTTTTCCATTTAATAATATTTGATTTACCTGATTCCAATATGTGCAGTTTAACATAAAAATTGCACATAAGTAAAAAAGATTAGCTAATCAGTTTTACTTATGTGCTTGAAATTACCGTTTTCTATTCATTAAATGCTTTGTAGAATTGCATAAGCGCTACCCATCGAACTATTTGCATCGCTACCCGCAGACCAAATAGCAGTAGCGAATCCAGCAACACCTATTGCTCCTCCAATAGCACCAACGACACTAGCTGCTGTTAAAACTGTTAACCCTAATGCGGCCATAAGTAAGGGAGCATTTATATTAATGGTATTTCTAGCTGCGACAACATCGCCAGCATAATGCTTGAAATTTATTACTGCTAATTTATTCGGACCATCTGTAAGTACTGACTTGGTTACTGCATCATCTTTTGCTCCACCAGTATCTAAAAACATTGCCCCGTCGATTGATAGCCTATTTTTAATTCCAGAAGCAGTTGTCATAGTTGTAGTATATGGAGTAGGGAGAAGTATATGAGTATAACGATCCTCCCAAGTAATGTAAGAGTAGCGTCCTCCGCTCCCGAGAACTGTATATGAAAATCTTTGATTCATTGGTGTGTTCTCATAGCTTGAATCACTGTAAATCACCTCATTTAGATCGTACTTTTCACCATTTATTTCTGCCTCATTCTCATTAATTACTTCGATTGTTGTTACATCTGAATTTTCTGTAACACTACCATCATTAAAGTTATTAATTTCGTTAGTATTTAATAGGATCTTATTATCAATAATAGTTCTAGTTATAGTTCTATATGTTGTTCCAATAATTTCTCCATCTTTAAAAATCTCCTTCTGTTGTTCCAGTAGCACTAATTCTTGACTTTTCGCTGCAAAAGTCTGCATGGGAGACAGCGCGAATATCAAAGATAACGTTAAAATAAATGCAATTGCTCTTCTCATATTTTATTCCTCATCTCTTCATTTTTTGCATTCAGTTCCACAAATAAATTAACAACTCCTCATCGTGGATAAATTAGAATGTTAATTCAATTTTCCCATACTTATCCATAAATTTCAATAAAGTATATTCGTATTTTCCGAAAGACCGCATGCGGGACACAAAATGGAGCTTTAGCTTATTCAAGCTCACACGGTTGTTGATTTCTTGTTGATTGGTTTTGAAAATGTGAGGGCTATTGAATCGCTTCTGAGTTTATAATTTAGTTACAATGCATGAAACAACGCCTGTATCGTGAATAAGGGGCCCATACAGCATTTTCCTACGAGGAGGGGGCTGATCGGCCTTCTTTGTATGCTTACAGCGGTGGGGATCAACATGATCGTTGGGCTGTACGATACATGAAGAAGCATACAAACAAACGCTCGGTTCTGGGCTTTCTGAAAGTATTTACAAGGAGCGAGCGTTGACTCCATGTTGACTTCGAGCGTAAAAAAATACATCGCCCCGAGCATTCAGCCCACGTGACGATGTACTCCCAGACACATACTATAAATGCTTCTCGGCCCTTACTCTTCCCAATCCGCAACCGGGTTACTAGAATCCGAACTCCAATCACTCCAACTCCCCGCATAAAGCTTCACATTCTTAAACCCTGCCTCCTGCGAAGCAGAGGTCAGGAAATGCTGCTATTGCAAATACTTTCTTCAAAAGGTTAATCCCATTAAATAAGCTCTTACTGGTCTCCGGTCGCTATTTCAGTACTTATTTGTAATAGGGTTCAGAGTAATGCTCTACCGGCAAATTTCACTACAGTTTTAGTACCTAAAGTATTACTAGGCTTTACTCATCTGCATCTTCATTTTTAAAGATTTCTCTCAAACCAATATGAGTTGCTATTGCAAAATCCATTAATTTGCTATCTCCAGGGTGAATTCTAAGGCTCATGAGTTTGAATTTGAAATGACCAATCGCAAGTTTTCTTTCATTATATTGAAATTGAATAAATGATTTCACAGCATCATAAATGCTACATATAACCATAGGGAACATTTGCTCCCACTCTTTATTTCCTCTCAAATCATCTTGCATTAGAGCCTCATTTTTAAAGCCGATGTGACCTTGACAGGGCTCAATTACGAAATCAATAATGGCGAAATGTTCCGACCCAGCTTGTCTAATGTATCTGGTTTGTTTTTCAATACGTTCTACTACAGAAATAATAGATACTTTTTCCACATCATAAGGTGGATGAATCCAAATCATAGAGAACTCCTTTCTGGTTTAGCATGTAATATGATCATTAACTTATAGTGCCTGTATGCGCTTCCCTCATCCGATATTTTGAAGTCATTTATGATAAAGCTTTCCCGTCAGTCAAAGCTGAAACGAGAGCTTCGAGACGATTAGGTCGATCCAGTACTCCATCAGCTTGTGCGATAGATTTCCCAACACGGTTACTCTACCGTCTGGTAGCGCTCATTATGAATCGCCTGCTCGATCCATCCCTCAATCTGATGCTTAGGTAGTAGGATATTACCTCCAAAAGCATTGTTCCTATGTATGCCCCAGTCTCCATATACTAGCATATGGTACTGACTATCTATTCGTTTTACGAGCCCCCATACGCCGAGATCTCCCTGTGCGCCAGCACTTATAAATAGCCAATCCTGGTAATTGAATATGCACGGCTTCCCAAACATTTCAAAATCCTCCAAGTACCCGTTACTCCCATCTCTGATCGGAAATCGCTTATTGTAATCCTTAATCATCCATACCTCTAAAACCTTTACTCGCAACCAAGCTTTGAAATTATCCTGCTCAAGTACACATTCGATGGAGCAACGAACAAAAGAAGAATGCTCAATCTCTTCGGGATGTGAATCCCATCCATTGAGGCTGGAGGATACCGGAGTGTAAAGCATCCAAAAAGGGTTTCCTACCACCATATGAAAAGGATGACATACTTTCACCGTTCTAACCTGACCTTGCTCTGGCGGGCGATCTGACCACATCCAATGGGGGGCATCTAGCGGAGGAACATCGTTGTCGTAGTCAGACCATTCCATAACATCATTTTCGAAGCCAACAATATCAAAAAACTCACTCTCCATCTTTACGTGCTCCGATAAACTTTTGCATGTGCTGCACACCAAGGCGATTACTTCTTGCTCCATCTGTTCCAACTCCATTCTATCTCGTCCGATTGCTCAGAGCCTTACGTTTGCTATTTAAATAATAACCACTTTATCAAATGACATGCCATTCCCAGATGTCCGTAATGCTTCAATATTCTTGAGTGATAACTGTTTAATAAATTTCCGTCGATTATGATACACACAGTTAACTAATAAAACCTTAGACAAAAAACTTCGAGCCCCATAGTGTATTTTCACTCTTCCTCCTACACTGTTAATTATCATTCGTGCAGATGCAGCAAAACAATACCTACTTATGTTTAACTATGACCAAGTTATACCCAATATTGTATAACCCCGTATTTTTGCTGTCACAAACTGCCCTGAATATTCTAATAAATCATCTCTATCTCCTTTGTTATATAGCAGCTTAATATTGTTATCAATATCCATGTAGTAATTAGAGGGATTAGCAGCTTTAGAAACATTATTTTTCTCGTTCGTATATGGTATCATTCCTTACAAAGGTTCCCTATAGACATTATTTAATTGTTTCTGATTTTTCTTTAAAATCGATAAGTTATCTATGTATGCATCATTCTCCTCATAAGGATTAACCTTAACCCTCTCATATTGGTCTTTTTTTGTCCGATGATCAGTTCAAACGCCAGTATTCCCTTCGTCCCATCTGTCTGTTCTGTATACGTATGTACGTAAGCTTGTGTAAAAACAACTTCGCGAATAGTTTGCTCATTTCTCGTTACTTGAATGCTACAATTCCGATAGATATCTCCATCTACTCCAGCTTCAGTAAACGCCTAAGTATAAAGCATATCGGAGTTATTCGTATTCGATACCACAGGGGGTAACAGACGGAGAAGAACCTCTCCTCGTATGTATAGCTTTTATGTAACCTTGGTAGACTTCGCTACCGAATCAACTGGCATAGTATTCGTATAATTAAAATAAACAATCTGGCCATCAGAAAATAAATTGATTTTTTCCAGACTTACGCTTAATGTGTAAATAAATATTCAACATACGTTCTCCTTTTCAAAATATAATAACATATTCAATATTTATCTCGAATCAAATTTATTCCACAATAAGTATCGTTATACCTTTTTATGTTTCACCCACCTTTCATTATTTTTTTTGAAATTCAAGACTTTGCTATTTGGAGAGCTTACGATTACAAGAATGTTTTATTGATTAATAGTTGTTGGTTTAATTAGTATTAGGGTAATTTCCTTTAGTCGCATTCAACAAATACAGACTAACAAAAGCTTTCACTGTCATCTGCTAGAGTAAAACGATATAAACTCCTCCATCATTCAAAACTATTGTCTCGCCTCTAGGGACTTTTGAAGGTTTTAAGAGCTAGGAGAAGTTATTAAGAATTCCTTCCATTTCACTATAGTCACTAACGCAAAAGTTTTGATATTCATTGAAATAATTCCTTCTTCTTCTGCGCCAACTAGGATGTCAACTAGGTAATTACGCCCTACTTTGTAGGCTAAATATATGTATTCGTGTTAAGCTCGTGAAGCACTTTGGCAAGCACCTTCTCAGCCTCTGCTTTGATTTCGCACCCTGTTTTACTCTTTCACCTCATCCTTCTCGTCTATGAATGACGACCAAATTCAACAACACAACACCAAGCATTCCATCTTTTACTCACACACGTTCGTATAAAAATAATCCTATATTACCTACTTTTTTTATAATAAAAGCGCTTAATCGTCCAGTTATGAACAATCAGGCGCATTTATTGCTAGTTCAATAATTTAAAACAAGTAAATCATGAGATATTCAAGTGTGTCAATTATATAAAAATTAGATATATGCTCTATACAATAATTAATACTCTTCGTCAAACGGTTACATGTGTTGCTACCACAGACTCCAATATATACATATCTTCTACTCGATTTATTTCTACATCCCTCATAACTCTTCAAGCAAGATACTTCTCCAAACACTTTCATATTAAAACGAATTCAAGATCAAACTATCTACTAAAAAATTAATACTTAAGTACATATCATTCAATAAGCGATTACCACTTTATATTGGAATTATATTATTCATCTCATTAGTCACTACTAGGGTTTCCTTCAAAAACAATTGGTTTATTATACCTATAATTACTGTTAAAGCAGCGTTTATCCTTTACTTCATAAAAATAACAGCTCAAATAAAGACGAGGAAGTATGGATCAGCAGATGAATTTCAAAAAATGAGATACAACATACTAATTGATATCCTTAAAAGAAATGAAATATATTATGAAAATGATAAAACTAGAACACGAGAAAAAATGCAATTACTTATTAGCACCTTGAATAATAATGTTTCAAAGAGCAAAAAAAACAAGAGGAATTAAGAAACATGCTTCTCGAATGCTTGCTTAAAAAAGTTATATAATCACTCTCAGGTCAGGCTTAACTTTGTATATTTTAATCATCAACATTTTGTGATTTTCTTCGGTTTAATATTATAAATCGTGAAAACGAAGCTCTTGAATTCATGAATATTTTTAATTTTATGTCTGTGTGAATATAAATTTATTAAGGGTGCTGACGTTATAAATAAAGGTCTTGAATATTTTTCGATCTTTATTATTTAATATAAAATTCATATTTTAGAATGTTCAAGGTCCTAATTTACTGATATACGTTATAATAAGGATACATGCTCTCGCACTCCTTAATATACCCCATAATTTGAATAATATTGTTAAATGTACTAGACTATAGACAGAGTGAATTAATATAAAATAAGGAGTGCTTCTATGGAAAATACATTTAAAATGAATCAAGCAGGTAGATTAATTAATATCATTACTAACGCTAAGAAAATGGATAGAACTATGGGAAGCAAACAGGCTTGGGCTCGAATATTTGATATCGATAAAAACGACACTTCAATGATTTTCCAAAAATTAGCTCATACAATGGATCTAATTCTACAAGTTAAAAACGAATTAAGCAGTGTTTTAGGAGCTGATCTATACATTACTCCACTCGAGAAAGTTGAAAAAGCATTTTTTGAACAAAATTTAAATGGATATTTCCATACTTTTATTGACTCTATTGATGCTACAACAATTTATGGTTTAAATATATGTGCTGTAAGATTAGCGGAGAAAACTTCAATCATACTTACAGAAGAAGAGGTTCTAGAACTTCTTAATACAATAGCCTCATTAAAAGAAGAAGTATATACCTCTAATTTGCCTAAAGAACTAATTGAATTAATTATAATTAAACTAGTAGAAATTCAGGCAGCGATAGATAATTACAGAATGTGGGGTTCTAACAAGCTTGAACAATCTTTGGATTCTATGATTGGTGGCTTGTTAAGAAACAAAGATGAATTAGTTGTAAACGAAAAAAATCCTGTACTGAAGAAGATTATACAATTTATTGGAATTTTCAGAAATGCGGTATCTACTGCTGTTGAAGTAAATGAATTGGTCGAATCTACTAGCGAAACAATTAGACAATTAATTGAGTAACTATAAATAAAAAATCGCCTACAGAAGATACCAATAATTTAAAATATTCGCAAATCCAGATGAATAGTTTCCCTTGTGGGGAGTGGCTTTCGTGCTTCTCCCCTTTGCTGGCCTTACGCTCCGGGAATTGAGCGTTGCAACCTCCCCAATCCGGAGCCTGTTGTGCTGCTGGAGCAGCACAGTTGGGTTCGGAGCGTAAGGTCTGGGGTCGTAGTGAGCGATTATCAGAAACCCACGCTTAGGAAGAAGGAGTATAAGTTCATTCAACTTCTATTGTTGTACAACAATAACTTCCTGCGGGCTCGCTTAGCCTTACGCTTTGAAGTGTCGGAACGTAAGACTGCGTAAGCTTCTTTAAGCTAGCGCTCCGCTTTTGCCCCTTCTGGATCTGTGAATGAACAATGCCCTTAGCCTCCACCGACAACAAGTCGATCACCAAATCCGTTCCAGTCAGACGCTCCGAACGGCTCACGGTCGTGACGGTTTGCGCGGCGGAACGGCTCTGGCCTCGTTGCGATTACTCCCCCGAACCATGGGTTACCGACAACACTAAGGAAAACTAAGTGAAGTGCTCCTCTTAGGAGGTCAAGCTCCTGCTACGCACTAAAGGTTGCGACGAGCCAGCTTGTGAATGAAAGGAAGCAAAGCCCCCGAGCGTTCAATAACCATTTGACCCGACCGCCGCAGTCGATGGCTCCGGGCCCCCTGCAATTGCTTCCTTCAGATTTTTGTTTGAAAACCGTTGACAGAAAAGCTAAAAGAGGCCGCAATAGCCCACCTCCCGGCAACCTGCAGCAGCCTCATACCTGTGTCCGAAGCGGCTTCTTAGCTCTTATTCCTCACCCTTAGCAACCGGGTTACCAACGTCCGAGCTCCAATCGCTCCAGCTCCCCGCATAAAGCTTCACATTCTTAAACCCTGCCTCCTGCAGCGCAAAAAAATTCGGCGTAGCGGTCACACCTGACCCGCAGTATACAATGATCTCATCATCCTTCGACAGCGCGGCAAAGCGTTCCGCCTGCTCCTCCGGCGACTTCCACACGCCATCCACATGGCGGCTTTCCACCCAAAAATGATTAATCGCCCCCGGAATATGTCCGGCCGCCGGGTCCATCGGCTCGACTTCCCCCCGATAGCGAGGCGCTTCACGCGAATCAATGATGACGATTCCGTCCTTCCCAATGCTCTCCTTCACATAAGAGCGGCTTACCAGAATCCCATCCCGCAAAGCTGGTTCAAAAATAACCCCTGCCACCACCTCCGGCTCTTCTAAGCTAACGGGATAATCTGCTGCCTGCCAAGCGGTGAAGCCGCCCTCCAGCACATACACTTGCCCCTCATGCCCCATCCATTCCAGCAGCCAGCGCAGGCGCGAGGCCATGGCTCCACCTTGGTTATCGTAAGCGACTACGGTCGTCTGATTGCCGATTCCAATCCGCCCCAGAAAAGCAGCCAATACTTCTGGCTCTGGCAAAGGATGGCGTCCACCTTCCCCATCTGGGCGCTTCGGCCCCGACAGATCATGACTAAGATCGGCATAATAAGCACCTGGAATATGCGCCTCTTCATACGATTTCCGGCCTGTCTCAGGCTCCGTCAGCAAATAACGCGTATCGACAATTACTGTATTTTCAGCACCCAAACGCTCAAGCAGCCAATCTACCTTTTTAAAATAAGTCATCCCGCTCAGCTCCTCCAACCTATTGTCTGGCTTATCCCAGCTATATATCGCCATCGTACCCGATAAATCCCTTGAGGAGCAACCATTTGCCCACTATTTCCTCAGCAAAATCACATCATCCAGCGAGCCCTCAAAGTCTATTACCCTGGAAGCCTTGCCTTTAAGATATTTATCGAAAAAATCGACCAGCAGCGCATTCATCACGCTCTCCATCCGATCCGGATCTATGGCGCCAAGCAAGGCAACCTCAACCTCCTCATCGCCAATTTTGCTTTTCGAAATCGGGTTCTCCGCCATAATCTCGCTATAATCGGTAAAATTGCTGTGCGTGCTGTTTAAAATCGTTGCTAAATAAGCTTCGCTAGCGGCATTTTGAAACGGAAAGCTGAGATAATGCCCTCCAAGCGGGCTGTCATTTTGCAGCAAAAGCACTGGCTTATTTATCGGTCTATGCCACATGGAGCTATAGAAAAAACCATCTAAATTCGCCATGGCTTTGACCCGCTCAGATACGAACGCCAGCTTTAAAGCTGCACTTCCCCCGAAGGACATGCCGACAGCGCCAATCTTTTCAGCATCAATATGGCTGTAGAACGCAGCATTCTCCCGCTCGGCCTCCGCCAAAAAATGCTCAAGAGCCGTAAGGCTATCCGTCACCCACAGTTCATTGCGATCGATCATATTGGGCTGGCTAGCAATGATTCGCTCATAATAGTCATGATGCTCCTTGAAGCTCGCCTCTTTCCCTTCCCCACCAAGCCATGCTGCGTATGTCTGGAATATTTCCACGCCTTTTGTCGCGTCCGCGACCACAGCCTCCGGCAGACCGCTCACATCAAACTTGGATATGCTGCCATCAGGGAGCTCATACGATCCATCTCCCAGATGCCCGATGCTGAGCACGATATAACCGTGGGACGCAAGCTCCTCAAACTGTACGGTATTAGCTTCACAAGAAAGGCAGTAGCCATGGCTAAAAAGAAGCAGCGGATGCTTGCCGTCTGCAACGGGCGCGTTCATATAGGAATTGGTATCAATGCCGCTCGTCCCGGGCAAAATTTCTTCCCTTATATATTTTTTCAAGCACCCTTCCTGAGCCTCTCCTGCTGGATAAAAGCATAGACAAGGAATCAATCGTTTTTCATCCTGTTTTTCATCCTTTTGTTCATCCCGTTCATACTCATAATATAAGCTAGAGCAGCCTACGTCATAAGCCCCGCTAGGTTTTCTGAGCTTGTGTTTCTCTTTGATTTTCATCGTTTTCCCCTTCCGGTCAGAGCTGCATGCTTTGGACTGCAACGACAGATAGAAAGCGGCCATTTTGAGGATTTATTATAATTTTCAGGCTGAAAATAACCCTTATCGCCTGCGGCGGCGCGTAACGCTTATCCGCTCTATGAGACGCCCATTCACCCTATCTATTCAGTTATTCCTCATGCCTCAAACCCACGCATCATTCGCGTATCCGCGCTGTTCCCAATACCCGACATGCTCCCCTTCGATCAGCTCAATGCGATTCAGCCATTTGACCGACTTGTAGGCGTACATTTTCGGCACAATGAGCTTGACCGGACCGCCGAGATCGCTTGGAATCGGCTTGCCGTCATGCATAACCGCGACCATCACATCGTCCATATCCGCCTGCTCCAGCGTCAGCGTATCGGTGTACACGCCGTCGCCGGAATAAAACTTCACCGTCCGCGCTTTCGTCTGAACGCCTGCGGCTTTTAGCAATTCCTTAAGCGGGATGCCTTCCCATGTATTGTTGTAGACGGACCAGCCCGTCACGCAATGAAAATCGCTCACCTGCACCGTCCGCTTCAAAGCGACAAATTGCTCCCAATTCCACTGCAAGCGCTGATCGACCAAGCCATCAATTATAAAAGACCAATTGCTATTGTCGAATTTCGGAATCGGTGTCACCGTATATACGCGAAAATTCCCCTTTGCCCCTCCGCCCGTTGGCGGAAGCGAAGCTGGAAGCGGCTGCGGCGCAGGCAGCAGCTGATTGTCATCCTCCGCAACGATTTCATCCAGCGACTTCGTTCCGCCAAAGCTTGTCCCAAGCGCCCCGCCAAGCCACTTGAGAAAAGAAGGCCCTATCGCAATCGCAATCCCCGCGCCCAGCGTCCATTTTATAACCTGTCGCCGTGAATATACCGCCTGCGGCCCTGCCGCTGGGTGAATCTCTTCCTCATGAACCGGCTTTATCGTACGGCGATGGGGCTGCTTGAGCCATTTTGTCCTCGTAATGGAATGGTAGATAATATAAGGCAGACCGATCCAGGTGAGCAAATCATGCACAAGCAGCGCTGCGTTTGATATTCCAGGCCCTACTAGCCTAAACTGCCACAGCAATATGCCCGACAAAAACCATCCCGCAAGCAGCGCCAGCACAACGATTACATTGAATTTCTGCCACGGCTTTTCCTTTATTTGCTTCCAGTGCTTCGCAGCAAGAAATAAGTAATAAACGACGGGCAGCAGCGAAGCGATGCCAACGACGATATGGAGTCCTTTTAGCCAGACACGGCCTTCGCCCAGAAATCCGCGCCAAAAACCGCCCAGCAGCATCAATCCCGTCAATGCCAAAATGACAACGATCCAGCCATTCCACGCATGAAGCGATACCAGCTTTTTCCCATAGCCCTTGCGCAAACGCTCAATGAATGAACTCATCTGAAAACGTCCCCTTCCCAAGCTCCATATGTAAAACTAAAATGTGCGGCTTCCCACTCTCATTCTTGGTCTCATTCTCGGTCGTCCCAGCCTTCTTAATTCTATTATAACGCCTGACGCACAACATTACGAAACGATGGGCCAAGCATAGCAATCAGCGCTAAACAGCCAGCAACAAAGTGCTTACAAAAATATCAACCGCTGTTTTTAGCTTGAGCCTGCTCTTAAGTAAAATAAATTCGGTCTTGCTATAAGGCGCAATATAAGATACATTATTAATTAATTGATCAGTCATTTAATTAATAAAAGTTTCGTTTAAAGAGAGGGGAATCCATTTGGCTAGACCCGTCAATGAAGAAAAAAGACTGGAGCGGCGCAAACGCATCCTAAAAGAAGCGGTTATCCTGTTTGCAGAAGGTGGCTATTCTAATACCACAACGGCCATCATTGCGGAGAGGGTGGGCGTGACTCCTGGAACGATTTTTCAATATTTCCCTAGCAAAGAAGCTTTATACTACGCCGCCGTTCTTGAGCCGCTTGCTGATATTCAGCTGAAGTCGCTTGCTTGTCTCCAACAAGAGGGGACACCGGGCGCATTAATTAAGAACATGGTGAAAGAACAATTCAACGATATCTACTTCTATACCAATGAATTGCGGCTTGCCCAATCTGTTTTAGGACAACGAACCATATTCCCTGAACTTACACAGAAGGTCCTTGAAAGCATAAAAGTCATGACCGATGCGATCGAATCCGTCTATGCCAAGGGGCAGCAAATGGGAGAGTTCGACAAAAGCTATTCTCCAGCAATGATCTCTCGCAGCTATATCTCTTTTTTAAATGGAGTGGGCTTAACTCTTGGAGAAAGCATTATCCATCATCCCGAGTGGGAAAATCTGAAGGGGCATGCCTATTATTTGTTCGCCCCCATACAACCTAGAGAATAACTGGAGGAGTCTGAATGAGCCAACTATCCTTACAATCGGAGCAGACAATTAATGTGCGTGTGAAAAAACGGAAGAAAATTTTATGGAGCCTAGGCATTGCGCTTTTGCTTGCGGCGGCTCTTGTATTTTTTATCTCTTATAAAGTAGTAGACACTTTGCTGCACCACCCTAGAGACACTAATGTCAGCTACGAATTGAATATCGACAAAACTCCCTTTGAAGAGGTCGAGTTCCCAAGCTTGAAAAATGATAATACGATTAGAGGCTCCTTTTTTCCTGCCAATAATCTTTCCGGTGAAGCAAGCAATAAGACGATTATTGTCGTCCATGGCTATACGAGCAATCGTTTAGTTAAAGGGCGGACTCCAAAGCTAGTCGAGCATTTCGTTCCGAAAGGCTACAATGTATTGGCATTTGACCTTAGCTCGCAAGGCAACTCCGATGGTGATTTGATTACACTGGGCCTCAATGAAAAATACGATTTGCTAGGAGCTGTAAGCTATTTAAAAGCCAGAGACCATACGGGTGATAGCATTGGCGTTATCGGTTTTTCAATGGGTGCTGCTACTTCCTTGCTAGCCGCAAGTGAAAGTGATGACATTAAAGCCGTCATTGCAGATAGCCCTTTTCGTAATGCTGGTCTATTTTTGAGAGAGGGTTTGCCCTTCTTTTCAGGCTTGCCTGCGTTTCCATTTAGTTATACGTCGACATGGATGGCAAATTGGGCCTTTAACGTTGATCTAGATTCCATATCTCCGATGGATGCGGTAAAGAAGATGCAAAGCAAGCCCGTTATGCTCATTCATGGTACGGGGGATCAGCAAATTAGTTATAAAAATACGGAAGTGATTTTCGAGTCCCTCAAAGTTAATCCAAGTGCAGAAGTATGGTACCCGCAAAATACGGAGCACATTGATGCTATCAACCATTACCCCACTGAATATTTTCAAAGGGTAGATCGATTTATGGATGAGCATTTAGGGAAATAAAATACCCTTCCTTATATAGAAGCAAGGTACAGACTTCTCAAGAAATGGAGAAGAGCTGTACCTTGCTTTTGCTAAATGGACTTTTAGTTTTCCTAATTCAGCACCTTTAACGCTCACAAAGAGCGCGAACGGGACGCATATTGCAAAATAGCGGCGGCCGCCCGTTCGCGGCGCTCTACATCATCGCTCTGCATCGCCAGTCTTAAAATGTCCACCGCTTCCCTTATTGTCGTAGGATCTATGGCAAAAGGCTGCTCGCCCTGTCCGCCGCTTTCCGCAGCCCCGCCCAACCAGAGCTCCATCTGCCAATCGGTTACGGGGTGCTCGTACATAGCGGGAAATTGTCCTTTGGCTAAAAATAGCTTTAGCTTTGGGGCGGCCATGGCTTGCGGCAAGCTTTTGAGCCAGGTCACACCTCTTCGATGACAGCTGCCATCCTCCCTGTTATCTGCGGCTGGCACATAATAATAGTCGCCCAAATCGCCAAAATGCATCTTGTCCCCATCCACTAAAAGCACATAATCGCCATCAGCCATCACTTCCACGAACAAACGAAGCTCCCCGATACGGCTAACAAGCGCCACCCCTTCCAGAGCATCATCCTCAATCAACCGTGCCTTGCACGCTTCCTCGTCGAATGGCTCCAAATTTCCAAGGCCCGGGCCATACAAGCAAACGAAGTTATCCTCCAAAAACGCCTTGCTCCGGTCTATTCCGCCTACATCTGCTTGCATCACAAACAATTGCAGCCTGCTCACCTCCGCTTCATTCTCTTTAAGCCTATTATATCTTTTTATCCGCTTGGGGAAAAAGCCGCTCAAGCTAGGACGTGCATGAAAACGCAAGCGGGCCCGTTCTAATAGAAGCCGGCGTCAAACGTATCGTCTCTCCAACCACGCTTCTACGGGGAATGTCGCACCTCATATTTGTAGATTTACGTACCAAGAGGCCGCATTATCTTCTTCGTTTTAAAGGTTTTATATTGCGGCTTGCACAAATATAAATTTGGCGGACACAGCAGCAGCTATTTTAACAGAAACAACAACAACAACAACAATCACAAGTTACGGTTCACCAGCCTTGAATCGGCAGATGAGATTGCCCTCGAACAATAGCAACCCTATTGAAGATAAACAACGACCTCTGCTGGGAAAAAATAAATCCCGCGCGTTCCCCATCATATGAGGAAGCGAGCGGGATTTTCGAGCCTGCGAGCTGCGATGCTGACCTGTCTTGCCGAATATTCTTGAAGCATGCGGCCTATGGACTCATGCTTGCCTAGTTCCGTTCCGAGCATGCTGTCTATCGCTGCATTCTTGCTTATTTCTGCTTCGAGCATGCTGTCTATCGCTGCATTCTCTTGCTCCTAAAGCTTCAGCAGCTTGAAAATGACAGCTGCTGCCTGCGCCCTCGTCGTCTGCCCTTGCGGACGGTAGCTGCCGTCTTCGAATCCGTTCACTAAGCCTGCCTGCTGCATTGCGCTGACGGCCTCCTGAGCGAATCCGCTAATCGACTGCTCATCCGCAAAGGAAGGGAACGGCTTCGTGCTTGCGGTGCTTTCCCATGCGATTTGCTCCGTTGCACGGGCCAAAATAACAGCCATTTCCTCGCGCGTAATCGCGTCATGAATGCCAAACGTCCCATCTGGGCGCCCTTTCACGAGGCCCAGCTTCTCTGCCGAAGCAACGGCCGCTTCATACCAAGCGCCCTGCTTCACATCGCGCAGGCTGCTAGTCGCCTGCTCATCAATCAACCCAAGCGCGCCTAGCAGCAGCTGGACGAACTCCGCTCGCGTGACGGCCCTTGACGGCTCGAAGCTGCCGCCGCCCGTTCCGCTCACGATTTCGCGCGCTGCTAGCGCTTCAATCATCGTTTGGGCCCACTTCGCTTGGCCCAAATCTCCAAAAACCACATCCGCATAAGCAATCGCATAGCGGCTGAAATGCTCCGGCTGGAAGCGAACGACTCCAGCCGCCTCATCAACCTTCACGTTGCGCACGACTTCTAGTGCGCCGCCCTCGCCAACATAATAGACGACGACTTTATGCGCTTTTTCGCCCGCTTTTAGCGTATATGCTAGCTCCACCGTTACTGGCGAATTCTGCTTCTGCCCAAAGGCATGAATTTCCTTGCCGTCTATGCTTAGCTTGAAGTCATAAACAGGGTGATCGCCTAATTTCGTCTTCACATTAGCCGGCAGCTCCGAGGCTGCCACTTGGACGGCTTCCAGCGTTAATTTCTTAGCTCCTGCCGCGACAATTCCCCCGGCCTTTGTAATGTCCACTGTAATCTGTACAGCTCCCGCTTTCACGGTGATGAACCGAACTTGTGGCGTTCCCGCTGCTAGCAGCAGTTCGAGAGGAATCTCCACTTTCGCTCCTGCTACGGCTCCCGCCTTGCTTGGCTCAAGCTGGATGCGCAGCGTGTTTGCCGATTGCAGGCTTGCCAGCGCTTTTTCCATATCGGCTGCGCTTAGCTGCGCTTGCAGCATGCCGCTCGCGTCTGCTGCCACCTTCACGGTTAGCCCATTTGCATTAGCTTCAACGCTCGCGCCGCTGCTCGTCGACCCCGCACCTGTTCCGCTCGACGTACTGCCGCCCGTTCCGCCACCCGGCGTTCCCGGATCTGTTCCGCCACCCGGTGTTCCCGGATCTGTTCCGCCACCCGGTGTTCCCGGATCTGTTCCACCACCCGGCGTTCCCGGATCTGTTCCACCACCCGGCGTTCCCGGATCTGTTCCACCACCCGGTGTTCCAGGATCTGTTCCACCGCCCGGCGTTCCAGTATCTGCCAGCGTCTTCGCCGTCAATACGGCTGATCTATCCGATTCGCCCGCAGCGTAAACGGCGGTCACCTGATAAAAATAATCCGTATTGGCGCTCAGGCCGCTATCCGCATACGATGCTGTGCTAATTGGCTGGGTGTTTGCCAGCACGTACGGCCCATTTTCATCCGTCGCACGATAAACGTTGTAGCCGCTCACGCCAGCGAGCGCTGTCCATGCCAGCTCTATCGCTTTGTCCGTCGCCGCGTTCACTTTCAGGCCAACCGGCGTCTCCTTCGTCGGCTCCTCCTGAACCGTCGTCCCATACACCTTCACCTCGCCAAACTGCGGCGTATACCAGTTGCCTGGATTGTTGCGCAGAACGGCATCGATCATCTGTACCCTTACGTACCTTGCTTTGCCGCTCAGCTTATCGGAGGTAAAACCATACGTTTTATTGTCCGTCTTATCAAGCGCCGTCGTAAAGGTAACGCCGTCCAAGCTCGTTTCGATTTTGTATCTGTGATAGCCTTCTGAGCCATTATGCAAATACCACGAAAGCTGAATGTTCGTCAAGCTGTACACATCCCCAAGATCGACCTGCCACCATGATGGCCAGCTGTTATTCGCTGCAACCCAGCTTGTCGTGTAGTCGCCATCATTCGCATAGGTGGCCGGACTATTTTCCAGCTCGCTCTTCGCTATGGCTGGCTTGCCCTGCGACAGCAGCTCGCCGTTTTGCTCCGGAACGACTTCGCCCGTTGCCTGGTTGTAGTACACTTTTTCAAAATAATCATATTTCGCATAGCCATTGCCCAGTGTAATCGGCAGCCAGTGCTGCTTCGCTTCGCCCGCTCCTGCTACCCAGCGGTTCGCCATATTCACAAAACTGATACCCGCGGAGCCTTCCATTTTCCAAATAAATCCGGATTGCGCCGAGAAGTTCGAATTATTGCCGATTCTGCGCAGGTCCGTCCAAGGCCCTGCAAGCGAAGTGGCGGAAGAATACATGCCCTTGCTCGGGTACCAGCCTGCCGCCTCAGAGGTGAACAGGTAATAGTAGCCGTCTTTCTTAATGAGCGAAGGAGCCTCCCGATGCTTGCCCTCATATACCTTGAGCACGACGCGCTCTACCGACAAATAGTCTGCAGACAGCTCATAAATAAACAAGTCTGCATTCGTGTTGCCCGAGGAAACGATATAGCCTTTGCCATCATCATCCTTGAAGAAGGTGATATCACGGGAATCGTTGCCTGCCGGACGCACACTGCCATGGAACGTCAGCGTCCCGCCGGGAGCGCCTGACAGCACCGCCGCTCTGCCGAGCGAGTAGTCCTTGTTATTTTCATAATGCAGCCAAATGACGATTTTGCCCGTTGCTTCGTTGTACGTGAAATTCCACGCCTCGAATTTGCTAGCCGCAAGCTCTGGATGAGAATCGCGGGTCAGCACCGTATCCACGAACGTCCAGTTGACTCCATCTGCCGATTGATGCAAATTCACCTGCTTGAATCCGTCTGTATCCGACACATATTCATAATAGTAATATAGATTTCCCAGCTTCAAAAAGCCGTCATGCGTAATCGTTGGCGTATGCGTCACATTGCCCGCATCGTCAAGCCACACGTTTTCCTTCGTATTGTCGTACATATCCAGACTAGCTGATGCGATGAACGTCCTTGCCTGTGCAGACTGCGAAAGCTCCGAGCCGCCGCCCGGATGGGTAGCCTTCACCTTGTAAAAATACGTCGTGTTGACCGCAAGCCCGTTGTCATCATACGCCATCGCTCTTCCGTTATACACCTGCTCATACGTGCCGTTCTCACTTTCTGAACGATATAGCGTGTAGGCCGTTGCACCCGGCACGCTTTGCCAGTTCAGGCTGATGGTCGTAACCTCGGCAGCAGCCGATGTTTTCACAGCAGTCGCCAGCAAGCCTTGCGGCACATCCAGCTGCATGTCGGAAGAATAAATTTTCACCTCATGCAGGCCTCTGTACCAGGTAACCGGCTTATCGGCGTTGTTCGTATGTCCAAACTGCCCCAAAATCGTCAGCTTCACATATCTGTATTTGCCTGTAAGCTTGTCGCTGTTGAAGGAAGGCGTCTTATTGCCGCTCTGGTCAATAAGCAGATCATACTGCTGATCATCAACGCTGCCTTCCACCTTATACGTGTAATAAACCTCCGAGCCGTTCCACTCCCGCCAGCTCAGATCAATGCGGCTCAAATCATATTCCCGTTCCAAATCGAAGCGCAGCGTCGTCGGAAACGAGGTGCTGCCCGAATCAAAGAAGTTGTCATTGCCGCCATCATTGTTCGTATCCTGAAAATACATCCCGTCATTCGCCATCGTCGCCGGGTTGCTGGACGCTTGCGAGCTCGCCACTACAGGCTTGCCCTGCGACACAAGCAAATCGGTCGCCGTCTCAAAATGTCCCGTCGCCGCATTCAAATCCAAATCCCCGCTGTTCGTAATGGATGCCACGCCTTTATCCATTTCAAGCGGCAGCCAAATATATTGCGAGTTCATCAGGGCCGACGGATTCCAGCGGTCGCCTACATAGACGTAAGAAGTCGTTTCACTGCCGTAGACGCTGAGAATGAAAGACGGCTGCGTATAATACGTCGCCGGATCGCCGAACCGCTTAAGCTCGGACCAATCGCTGAGGCTGTTAATCGACTTGGCGCTTGAATAGTAGCCTTGATTCGGGTACCAGCCGGACTGCCCCGATGTGAACAAGTAGTAGTACCCGTCCTTCTTCACAACGGCTGGCGCTTCCCTTCTGACACCCGGGAACAGCGTATACATATACTGCTCGGTGTACAAATAATCGTCCGTCAACCTGAACACATTCAGGTCGGCGTTATTGTTCGAGGATGCGAATAAATACGCGCTGCCATCGTCATCCTGGAACAGCGTAAAGTCACGAGCTTGCATCGCCCCCGGCTGGAAACGATTCACGTACTTGTAATCGCCGTCTACGGTGTCGGATACAGCAACGATCATATTTGCCTGATTGTAGTTGCCCGCTTCCTCCCAATGTCCCCATAACACATATTTGCCTGTTTTTTCGTTGTACAGCACTTTAGGCCGCTCGATTTTCGCTGATGCCAGCTCCGGATGGGAGGCTGTCGTCAGCACATTGTTGCGGAACTCCCAGTGCTTAAGATCCTTCGATGCATACACCGAGACGCCTTTCAGCACCGCCGAATTATGTCCTTTATCCTCGCCGAACCAATAATACGTGTCCGCTACTTTGAGGATATAGCCGCCGTGGGCCTGAATCATGCCGCCCTCGTCATCGAACCAGTATTCGCCGTTGCGAATCACATCCGCTTTGCCGGTATTGTCCTGTACCTTGATATCTGCCTTGATGCGGGTAGACGTGCCAGTTACAGTTCCCTCTGCTTTGAAACTGCCCACAGAGGCATAAGCAGATGGAGTAAGAGTATCCCACTGTACAGGCACCGTCGTGTACAGATTGTTCGTGTAATCGATTTTCACCCGATCCGGGAGCCTTGGCGCGATGCCCTTTTCCGTATAGATCGTTATGATCGGATCAAGCGTCCTCGGTACAGATAGGCCATGTACTAGTCGGCTCCAAGCCGCTTCATCGATGCGTTTGAAGCTGCCCGCCAGCGCACCGGATGGAAGCGTATAGGAGCTAGCTGCCTCCTGCGTCCACACGCCCGCCACATCCGTAGCGGAAGCTAGCGTCCACGCGCCGCCTGAATACGTATATTTCAGCCATTTGTCCTCGGAATTCAGCTTGAACATATCGGCTCCATCCGCGATAGGCGAGACGTATGCCGCGTTCGTGCCCAGCTCCGTCCAGCTTTTCCCGTTGCGGCTCACCGCATAATGCAGCGTTTCCGTGCCGCTGACCAGCTTGTTATAAGCAAATAAATAAGCGGTATTTGCATCCTGCTCCAAAATTTTAACGTCGAACACCCGCGTTTTCGATACGCTGCCCCGCGTAATGGTCGCCGTCAGCTTAACGAGCAAATCTCCTTCGCCAATAGCAGGACGGCTAACCATGCCGTCTGGGCGCAGGTTAACCGGATGGTCCGACTGCCACGAAATTTTCGTGCGGTTCGCCCCTGCATCCGGCAGGCTGAGCTTCGCTGTCGCTCCATCGGCATGCGCGACCGCAAGCGCGTCCTTGTCATTTTCGACCGCTGCCTCGTCTGACAAATCGGCCAGCACCTTGAGCTGGAACAGCTTCGTGTCTGACGCATTGCCCCGTTTAATCGTCACGGTCAACGTTACGTCCACGTCTGGCTGTCCAAAGGCAGGACGCGTGACCTTCCCAGCTCTATCAACAACTGCCGGCTGGTCGGATTCCCAGGCCAGTGTCGTGCCGTTGGCGCCTTTAGCCGGCAGCGAAAGATCGGCCATCACCTTGGCTAAATCGCCGGGCAGCGTCAAAGCCGCCTTATCTGCCGCTACTTTAGCCAGATCCTCCGGATAAGTGAACAAGGCCACCTCCTTCGGACCCAACGCCCGATTGAACACATAAAAATCATCGATTTTGCCGTCAAAATACGGATCGGCGCTAAACATCGAACGGCCGATATAGTTCAGCGTCGTTTGACCCAAATCCTTAGGCTTCAGCGTCATATTGGCATTGCGCCCCACCTCTACGCCGTCCACGTACAACACGCCTGTAGAGCCCGAAAGCGTCATCGCATAATGAACCCAGCGATCAGTTGCCTGCTGTGCAGGGGTAACGCCGACAATTTGCTCGCTGCCGCCATTTTTCAAGACGAAGCGCGACTCATTGGCGCCAGTTGCTGGCGTAAAGAATATATAATTGTTCGTGCCGAGCCCGATATCGAACACACGAGTCCACTGCTTGAGCGTGTCCTGCTTCACCCAGAAAGCAAAGCTGACCTCGCTCAAATCCTTCAGCATGCCCGCCGGAAGCGACACATAGCCATTCGAGCCATTGAGATCGACAGCTCCGCCCGATCGGCCGGTTGTCCAAGATGCCCCGCCGGCAAGCGTTGCTTTACCCTGATTGCTGCTGGCTCCTAGCGGCGATACCTGCGTCCCTGACGTTTCATTGAACGGGTAAGCCGCTACTATGCCCGGCAGCAAATCTGGCGATTCCGGCAGAACCAGCACCGTTGTCAACGAGATGGTTGAAGAAACGACCTCATATTTATTGACCTCCGCTGCAACCTGATAGTAATACGTTACGCCGGAAGCCAGTCCCTTGTCCTCATAGTGCTTATCTGTTCCGACATACACTGGAGTGAAGCCCGCGGCCGCATCAGTCGAGCGGTATACGCGGTAGGTAGCTCCCGTTACCGTGCTGTCCCAGCTAATCGTTGCCGCAGACGATGTAATGCCCGTTGCCTGCAAATCGCTCGGAGCCTCCGGCTTCGGGCTCGGAATTTGCCAAATGCCTACATCATCAAGCGCGCTTTTTTCCCAGCGGGAGCGGAAGCCCGCTTTCCCTGACGTAAGGGATGTATCTGTTATATTAAAAATAAGCTTGTCATCCACGTAGGCTTTCATTTTGCTGCCTTCGACGATTATACGCATTGTGTACCATTGGTTCACATTAATTGTAATCGGATATTCCCCGAGCGTTGTTGTATTACCGCCTACCCGTTTGGATAGGGAGAACCGATTATCCCCCAGCTGGAACATATAAAAATTGTTCACATCGCTGTATCGTGCCAAAATGCCGGGAAACGCTCCCGCAGCCACTTTTTTCACCTTGGCCTCGTACACGTAGTCGCTGCCAATATCCTGATTGACAGATGCAATGGCCTCGTCCCCCGCGCTTACGTACAGCACCTGATTGCTAGCCGAAGCCGGATCAGCTGCTGCTTTAATAATGCTGCTGTTATTAACCGTCCACCCTTGCAAATCGCCATCCTGAAAATCATCCGTAAACAGCGGTTCGTTGGCAACAGCTGCTGCCTCCTGAGCGACGAGCAACTGCTGCTCTCCCGCTCCTCCTTGTCCCTCTTGCGACTCCCCTGTTTCACTTTGCTGCTGCGATTGTTGATTTCCTTCTGCTGTCATTCCCGTTTCTTCTAAGGCTAGCATAGATTCCGCCGATGCCGTTGCCGTATAGACAGGCATGATCCCAGGCAAAACGATCATCAGTGCCAGCACAAGCTTGGATAGTGCAGCTATGGATTTCTTCAATTGCGACCCTCCCCACCTAAAAATAGATTTAATTGGTAAGCGCTTACAATTCATTGGCCTAATGATTTTTCCTAAAGCTTGCCGAACCTTAGCGCTTGTAATAAATCTATTGTAGGACTGTACAACGTCTATCTTTAAGTGCAACTTGGGCAGGTTTAGTGAACGATCTGGCGAATCGTTACTGAACGATTTCAACTTTTGTGGAAAATATGGCTATCTTCCCGTTGCCGAAAGGTGACGGGAGCCCGCTATATCAGCACCGCGCCGTTTGATGCCGCCTATCAAAAAAAGAGCGAGCAAGATTTTCTCCTGCCGCCCTGTACTAAACAAGTTCTCCCTCTGCTCCCTGGTCGCCGCACAAATATACAACGCGGTCGCACATTGCAGCCGTGTCCTCCTTGTCATGCGTAACGAGCAGGCATGTCATGTTTGCTGCGCGCAGCAGCTGCTTCAGTTCAACCCGAATGCTTTCTTTCAGCTCAGAATCCAGGCTGCTGAACGGCTCATCCATTAGCAGCAGCTCCGGCCTTGGCGCGAGAGAGCGGGCAAAAGCGACACGCTGCTGCTGCCCGCCGCTCAATTCATGCGGATATCTGCGGCGATAATCCCCCAGACGAATCAGCTCAAGCATGCTCTCCAGCCGCTGCTGACGCTCCTTGCGGGGCAGACGATGCAGGCCAAACTTAATGTTGCCCTCAACCGTCAGATGAGGAAACAGCGCATAATCCTGAAAAATCATTCCGATGCCCCGCTTCTCTGGCTGCACAAAGCAATGCTTGTCCACGAGCGTTTTGCCGTTAACGGCAACTGTGCCGGATTGCGGCGCTTCGAGTCCGGCAACAATTCGCAGCAGCGTGCTTTTTCCCCCGCCGCTTGGCCCTAGCAGGCCCACCAATTCCCCTTTGGCAATCTGCATGGAGAAGTTGTCCAATATGTTGCCTCGCTCTTTGCCGTATTTAAATGAAAGGTTCGAAGCTTCAAAATATGAATTCGTCATGTCTCCTTCCTCTCCCCCAACCAATAATAGAAACAGACCGATGCCAGGCCAATGGCAATAATGAATAGCGATGGTACGGAGGCCTGATGAATTTGCTCATCACTTGCATATTGATAGACTTTGGCCGCTAATGTCTCGAAATTGAATGGACGAAGCAGCAAGGTAAGCGGCAGCTCCTTGACGATTTCCATAAACGTCAAAATGAAGCCTGTAAGTACAGCCCCCTTAATCATCGGCAGGTCGACCCGAAAAAAGGTACGCGTCATTCCATGGCCAAGTGCTCTTGATGCCTCGCTATAGCGGTTGCCCACCTTATTGAAGCCCGCTTCCACTGCATTGAAGCCAACGGACAGAAAACGAATAACGTAGGCGAACACCAGCATCACCAGTGACATGCTCAGCACCAGCTTGTTCGCGCCTAGACCAAGCCGCTCATACAAGCCGCTAAAACGTCCATCCAGCGAAATAAACAATGCGAGCACACTGATCGACAGCACCGCGCCTGGAATCGAATAACCCGTTGCAATAAGCTTGGTCAAGCCAATCGTCAGTATCGAGCGCTTCGAGAAGCGGCTAACGTTGGCGATAATGACAGCCAGCACCATCAGAAGCGTAATAGACACGGCCGCTATGAGCAGCGTATTGCCGAGCAGGCCGGCGAACTTGGCATTCAGCACCTCGCGGTACGTCCACGTTGCCCAGACGATCAGCTGCATGACCGGAATGGCGAAGGAACAGGCGAATACAATGACGCCAAGCCCTGCAGCTGCGCATGCCGACAAGCCGCTCAGCTTGCGCCGGGCCAGCGGCCTGAGGCTGCTTCCAGCGGTGTGAAACGCTTTTTTCCTGCTCATAAAACGCTCGATTACAAATACGCCGACGACCGCGCACATGAGCAGGCTGGATAAGCGCAGCGCCGAATCCACATCGTACATGCCGAACCAGGTTTTGAAAATCGCCGTTGTAAACGTAGGAATGCCAAAATGCTTGGCCACGCCGTAATCGTTCAACACCTCGAATACAACTAGGCTCGCCCCGCCCGCTATTGCCGTTTGCGATACAGGCAGTGCGATTGTGAAGAAAATGGATAATGGGCCTCGCCCTAGCAGTCTTGCATTTTCAATAAAAGCGGCGCTTTGCCGCTCCAGCATCGTTTTCACAATTAAATACACGTAGGGGAACAAGCAGCATGTAAAAATAAAGATGGCGCCTTTCATCGACATGATGTCGAAATAAGCTTGATTCGCCGTCACGCCCAGCTGATTGCGCAAAAAGGACTGTACGCTGCCCGTATAGCTGAGCATCGAGCTGTATGTATACGCCGCAATATACGGCGGAATCGCAAGCGGCAGCACAAAAGCAAAATGAAAAAAACGCCTAAATGGAAAATCATAAGCTGCAACAAGCCAGGCCAGCGTCACCCCAAGCAGAACCGAGCAGGTGCCGGCACCTAATACCAGCCATAAGGACTGCAGCGCCGAGTCCAGCAGCACGTACTGCTGAATATGTGCCCAGTTTTCATTGGGCTCCCTTAGAAGGCCGAGTAAAATATAGAGAGACGGGGCAAGAGCTGCTAGAGCCCCCGCCACCGTCATGATTGTCCAGCCGTTTAACTGTTTTCTCAGGTTTCTCCATGCTGTGAGGGCAGACATGTTTATTTCCAGCCCACTTTGTTCATTATTTCAACCGCTTGCTTGTTATGGTCGCCCAGCTTAGAAAAATCAAGCTGCTGCACCTTGATTTCTCCCCAGCCCTTAAGCAGCTCTGGCTTGTCCGCCGCAGCATTGACCGGAAATTCAAAGCTTCCGTTCGTCAGCTTCGTCTGTGCTTCAGCACTGGTCAAATATTCAATCAGCTTGATGGCATTGTCTTTATTTTTAGCATGCTTCGTCAAGCCGACGCCGCTAATGTTCAAATGCGTGCCTGTCGTAGACTGGTTCGGGAAAAATACGCCGATTTGCTCAGCGACCTTCACTTCCTCTGCATCTTTTGAATTCAGCATTTGCCCAAAATAATAGGTATTCATAATTGCGACGTCGCCTGCGCCAGCTACAATCGCTTTCGCTTGGTCGCGGTCGCCGCCTTCTGGATCACGGGCAAAATTCGCTACCAGCCCTTTCGCCCAAGCTTCCGCTTCAGCTGCGCCATTCAGCTCGATGAACGAAGCCAGCAGCGATTGATTGTACAAGCTGGAAGAGGAGCGTACCAGCACTTTGCCTCTCCAAGTGTCGCCAGCCAAATCCTCATAAGTGGAAAGCTGCTCCGGCTTTACGCGATCCTTTGCATAAATAATGACACGTGCTCTAGTCGCGATACCAACCCAATTGTTGTCCTTGTCGCGCAGCTCTACCGGGACGTTGCTCTCCACGGCAGCCGATTGAATCGGCTGAAGCACATCATTTTGCTTCGCATAATTAAGCACGCCGCCGTCAACCGTTACGAACAAATCCGCCTCGCTGCTCGCGCCTTCGCGTTTCATCCGCTCCACCAGTTCCTCAGCCGTACCTTTAACCTCGTTAATCTTAATGCCCGTCTCTTTTGTAAAAGCATCAAACAGCTCGCTATCAATATCATAATGTCTCGCAGTAAACACATTAACGATCTGCTCTTTACCATTATCCGGCGATGCCTCTGTTGTTTCTGCTGCCGCTGGGCTAGTTTCTGCCGCAGGCGAAGAAGCGCTGCCTCCTGAACCTGCATTGCCTGCTCCGCATCCCGCAAGCACCAAAACCATCATCAGCGTCAAGGCAATCATTCCTGACGTATATTTCTTTATCATTTTTCCCCTGCTCCTTTTATCTCTTTTATTTTTTTGAAATATAAGCATTTATAAGTTTCCCTCTTATAATGGGCTTATATTTCTCGGACTGAAACGCGCTTCGCGGCCAGAGGCAAGCGATCGCCGTTTCATCTTGATAATGAATATCATTACCATGCAACCAACAGTTTTAATTGTAGCGGACGAAAATGAGAAAATGCTGTGAAAATAAAAAAAAGCGCTCGGGATTATTCGTTCCCTCGCGCCATCTTGAATCCGGCTTCCGCCGTTGTCCCCAGCCCCTCCCCACTATAAAGCGCAAGCGAGCCGCCATATCGCTCCGTCAGCCGCTTCGCAATAGAAAGGCCGAGCCCGTAACCGCCCCCGTTGCGCCTTCTCGCCTTGTCAGCACGATAAAAACGGTCCATCACATGCGGCAAGTCCGCCTCAGCGATGCCCAGGCCATAATCGATGACACGGATCACGGCCAGAGGCCCCGCGCATTCGGCGCTAATTTCGATTTTCTTAATATCAGCCGAATATTTCACCGCATTATCCAGCAGAATTAGCAAAATTTGCTCCAAATGCTGCCCTGACACATGCAGCGCCTTGTCCTGCATATCTTCAAGCTCAAGCTCTATATCAAACTCGGGATGCAGCAAACGGAACCTCCCCACCAATTGTCGAATGGAAGAATCCGCATGAAAACAAACTTCATTCGCATCCGGCAGCTCCTTCTCTGCCCGCGAGAGAATGAGCAAGTCCTCTACCAGCCCTTTCAAGCGCACTAGCTCTTCGGCAGACGAATCCAGCGCTTCCTCCAAAATGTCAGGCTCATGCTTTCCCCACCGCTTCAGCATGCGAAGCTGCCCTTCGATAATCGCTACAGGTGTTCTCAGTTCATGGGAGGCATCCTCGACAAACTGCTTCTGCTGCTCAAATGAACGCTCCACCTGGTCCATCATTTCGTTAAAACGGAGCATCAACGCCGAAATTTCATCCTTGCCGCTAGTTTGAAGCGCTACCCGCTCCTGCAAGCCCTTCTCCTTGACGTTCATCATCGTCTGATTCATAGCCTTGAGCGGTCTGAGCAGTTGGCGGGCGAGCAGCCATCCTCCGATACCGCTTATGAAGATTGCCCCCAAACAACACAGCAGCATGATGCGAAAAAAATCAGCGCTGAGCTTGTCGAACTCCTTTACGCTCTTCACAATTTCAACCGTGCCATCAAAGTCAAAAATCGTGAGCGGACTGCGCATCAGCAGCAGCTGCCCTTCCAGAAACCACGTTCCGGTTGGCGGAAGCTTTCCTTCCAAATCCGGATAATAACGCAGCCAATCCTGCGGCATTTCGTCTGAAACACTGATTACCGCATGGCCCCGATCGTCCAATACACGAATCATTTGGCCGCGTTCATTAATTTTCTCCAGCTTGTTGCGGATGGCAGGCAGCTCAGACTCGCTGAACGACCGCTCCTTCTCCAGCAAATCATTCAAAACCGCTCTCATATTTTGCTGGGCATCCCATTCCGCCTGCTGCTTCATCCAGCTTTCGACGAAGGCATATTGCACGAGATTATAGGCTGCAAACAACAGAAACAGCATCAATGCGGAGCCTAGCATCAGCTTCCATTTAAGCGGAAGCCTTCCCTTCTGAACGGACAGCGGCCACCTGCTCATCCCTTCATCACATAACCGATGCCGCGCTGCGTCTGAATGTAGCTGGGCTTATCCGGGCTGTCAATTTTGTTGCGCAAATAGCGGACATACACATCAACCACGTTTTTGTCGACCGCAGCCTCAAAGCCCCAAACTTTATCAAGCAGTGTCTCCCTGGCAAGCACGCGATTCGCATTTTGCAAAAACGCAACCAGCAAATCAAACTCACGCTTCGTCAGCCCAATCAACTGATCCTGCTTTCGCACCTCTCTGGCATCCAGATTGACGCTGAGATCATGAAATTGCAGTATGGACCGCTGTTCCTCAACCAGCTGCTCCTGCCGTCTGAATATGACGCGAATGCGGGCGAGCAGCTCCTCAATGGCAAAAGGCTTGGGCATATAATCATCAGCCCCGCTGTCCAGCCCCGATACCCTATCCGTTACGCTGTCCCGCGCGGTAAGCATAATGATCGGCGTCGCTTTCATCGCTCTAATCCTGCGGCATACTTCAAGCCCGTCCATGCCCGGCAGCATCAGATCGAGCAAAATTACATCCCAGTCCTCGCGCAGCGCGAATTCTAGGCCGCTGTAACCGTCAGTTGCCGTCTGGACAGCAAACTGCTCATGCGCAAGCTCCAGCTCGATAAATCTCGCCATATTCCGCTCGTCCTCTATAAGCAGTATCCTTTTCATCCCTAAACCGCCTTCTCTGCAATAATCTTGCTTTTGTTCTTATATTATTTGATAATCGTTCTCAGGGTCAACCTTATACTAGAATCTAAGAGAATCTAAGAGTCCTATGGACCTGCTTGCAGCAGCAAAAAAGATCACCCTCGCCTTCCTTGAGGTGTGATCTTTTCGTCTGCTTAAGCGTCCTGCATGATTCGCTTCATCTGGTCAATACTATCGGGCCTGAGCGGGTAACCGCAACGGTATGCTTAACATGCGCTGTCGCAAGTCCCGGCTCGACACTAGCAGCTTCACCCGCCAGTGCGCCTAATCCCACAATCAAATCAATTGTTAAAATCATGCCTTCTGCCAATAGCTCCTCCGGCTGCTCCACCGGGCGCATCTCTCCCTGCTGCAGCCGCTGGAGAATGCCATGGACCGCAATATCCGGCATGCTGTTCATGACCAGACAGCCCGACTTGGCCGCCGAAGTATGGATAGCCACGATAATATCCCCGGCGCTTTTGCCTACTCTCGCTTCGGCAATGCCGCGATTCAGCGTGTGCTGCGCCGTGCGCAGCAGCTTGCGTGCCAGCGGGGACGGTTCGCCTATTGCATACGTCCAGGCAAATTCAGCTGCTCCGCCATCCACCCCGGCTATCATTTCGATTTTGACCATATCACCGCTGGACAAAGGAGCCGTACCGGGAAATCCTCCGCGCAGCATGCCGTTTACCGAGGCATAAATGGCGAACGGATAACCTTTGCGCCCCTTATAGGCCGGAAACGCCCCTCTCTCCAGCATGAATCGCTCCGTGAACCGCTCAATCTCAAGCGTCGTCACCCCGCAGGTAATCCGCTTTGACAGCTCCTTGTGGCATGCAGCTATAATGCTCCCTGCATGCTGTACATACTGCTCTTCCATGCCAAGCGCAAGCTTCGTCAGCATATCCAAACCTCCCTCCTCTATTCACCATATTCGAGGAGTAAAGCGGTCATTCTCACGAATGTGAACAAATCGTGGATTGCGGTGTTTTCTCTCATTCCCTTCAAACAAAAGGGCCCTATTCCCTTGAAGGGAATAGAGCCCGTATAACCATGCGATTAGCCGACTGAGGAGTTGAGCTTGCCCATTTCATCTTCCACCAGCAATGTTAATTCTTCCTCGTAGCCGCCGGTAATCCGGTACTTTCGAATGTAATCCCTAACAAATTTGCGTGAATCCTTGGGTTGGAAAATTCTCGTTAGTTCTTTCAGGCTTTCCTTGACTTCATTCTGGCTGTGCTTCGCCATGAAATCTCCTCCCTTAACGTTGGATGGTCGTCCTAAACAACAAATTCCGAGAACACATTCGGCTAAAACACCGCCGGACTCCCATCGGTCAAGCGTCACCATGGTTTGATGATTCAAAATGTTTGAACTTTTCTTACTATTATAACATTTATGCTACACTTGGGAAAGCATGCATTTGACCGTCTCGTCCACCAAGCGTATAATTTATGCGAAATCAGCGCTAGTCAGGCGTCCTGTCCAGACGTGAATCACGCTCCTCCTCACCAGCGGAAGCCTCGTCAGCACTAGCATGACGCTCTATGGATGAACGGACAGAAGCTGCGCTCCGGTCTTTATGAAACATTCGTAAATAGGCGACAACTCCGAAAATAGCGACCGCAATACCGAATGACAGCACCAGCGCAGTGACCCAGCCCTGAACCATTATCCCAACTCCTCTCTGACAAGGTGAAACGGCTGTCGCTTGCCTTTGGCGGCGAAGCGCGTTTCAGTCCGAGAAATATAGAGAAAGGAAGCGTTAGAATATCCTTTCCTATATTTCAAGGTGAAACGGCATCGCTTGCCTTTGGCTGCGAAGCGCGTTTCAATCCGAGAAATATAGAGAAAGGATCGCGTTAGAATATCCTTTCCTATATTTCAAGGTGAAACGGCTGTCGCTTGCCTTTGGCGGCGAAGCGCGTTTCAGTCCGAGAAATATAGAGAGAGGATCGCGTTAGGATATCCTTTCCTATATTTCAAGGTGAAACGGCATCGCTTGCCTTTGGCGGCGAAGCGCGTTTCAGTCCGAGAAATATAGAGAAAGGATCGCGTTAGAATATCCTTTCCTATATTTCAAGGTGAAATTCTTACATGCTTATATTCTTAAATATCGGCAAGAAGCGGCTTATTTTCAAGCTACAGATATTTCCAAATATAGGTTACATTATAGCGAATATCCTGCCCAGCTTCAACTGTCCTAGGAACGAAATTGCCTAGCCGGACAATAATGTAAGCCCTTTCTTTTATTTGGCCGAAAAAACCTCCGCTTCCATGCTTTCCTCGGAACGAAGGCTCTGCCTCAAGCATCCTATAAGTCTTAAGCAGCAGCCGAAGCTTGTTTGCCGCAGCTATGCAAAGTCCGGCATAATTTCCTGAATGCAATCCGGCGACTCGTACGCTTCATTGCCTACCGCATTCGTTACCGGATAAGCTCTGAGCTGATACGATTCCAGCGGGTCGAGATGCTTGCGCAGCGAACGGAAATCATGAATGCGCGGATTGAGCCAATCCTCCAGCCCTTCCTCGTCGAGCACGATGGGCACGCGCGGCTGCCAGCCGGATAACGCACCTGAAGAACTAGCCGTAATCATCGTAAAAGCGCGCACTTCCTGTCCCTGATAATTTTTCCAGGCATCAAAGAAGCCCGCTACTCCGAACAATCGTTGGCTCGGCACCACAATATGCATCGCCCTCGGCTCGCGCTCTTGGCCATACTGCTGCCAGCCAAAGAAGCCGCTGCACGGTACAACACAGCGCTGCCTGCGCAGCATCCGCTCGAAAAACGGCTTTTCAGACAATCGCTCGCAATCCGCATTTACGGAATCCTTTGCCCAGAATGGAAACAAGCCCCATCTGGCATCCTGAAGCGTCCGCTCGCCTAAACGGTCATTCATCACAATCGATACCGATTGGGTCGGCGCTATATTAAACCTTGTCACATCGCAATCAATTACATTCCCAACCTGAAACGAGCGAACCAAATCATCGACATTTGCCTTTACCGAATAACGTTCAATCATTTGTATATCCCCCTCGAAGCTGTGCGGGCAAGCTTTCCGCAACGCTCAAAATATCGTCTTGCCCATTATTTGCATAAGAGGAGGGTTTTTATTCGCTTCTTGGCTTAATTTGTCGTAAAACGCTTGCGGAACTTAAGCGGCGGCATTCCGGTATGGGAGGCAAACAGCCGCGAGAAATGCGGTGTTTGCCGGAAGCCCGTTTCCTCCGCGATGCGGGCGATCGTCCAGTCTGTCTTAATAAGCAGCAGCTTCGCCTGATCCAGCCTATAGTAGAGCAAATATTGCTGCGGCGTACAGCCGAACACCTCGGTCATACAGCGCGTAATATAATTGGTATGCAGCTGCAGCACTTCGCTGAGCATGCCATTGCTGATTGGGCTGCGGTAATTCATTTTCAAGTAGGCAGCAGCACGCTCCGCCACAGACACGCCTGCTCTCGCAGCATCCGAACGCCAGCCTTCATCGAGCATTTGCAGCAAATGCAGAAAACGCTGCTGGCGCTCCCAAAATGCGCCATGCGACGAGCTTTGCGCGGCATCATGCAGCTGTCCAAAGATGAGCTTCGCTTCGTCTGGATAGGACAGATGAATTTTTTTCGGCAGTCGAATGGCATACGTATAATAGTCTCCCCGCAACGAGCCCGATTGACTCCCCTCTGTTTCTTCCCAAGCACCCACCGTTTGAAAATGTACCCAGTCAAACACGGTCGTCTCCTGGCAGGGCTGATACGAATAATGATAGCTGTCCGGCCGTAAAATAAGCACATCTCCAGGGCCAAGCAGCCATTTACGCTCCCCTTCCGAAAGATGCAAAGCGCCTTCATGGACAAACAGCATATCGAATACGCCAATATTGGTCCGGTTCGGATGCTCCTCACCCGCTTGATACGTCCTGCGGTTTGATTCTATAAAAAAGGGCAGCGGCGGCGAACGAAACGTTAGCAGCAGTTCCTCTGACACGACAATCTCTCCTTGTGCAACTATGTAAGTTAGTATTTATGTATTGCCCCATGTTACATAACTAACAATCGTTTGTCTACCTTTGCCGCCGGATGCGTCATAAGGGAGCAGGCATGAAAAAAAGAACATCATTCCATGAACCCATCGAATGATGCTCTAGCTTACATATATAGCTTACATAGTAAGGCTGGCAGACTTTTGCAGAACGGCCTCAGCCGCTGCTTCGGCCGTCTTGCTGAAGCATTCGCTGCGCAGCGGGCAGCTCCGGCATTCCGCCGCATTGTTGCTTTTGCGCAGCCGTTCGGCTTCGGGCAGCATAGTCTGCACAAGCCTCATATAATCCAAGGACTGCGGAATATCGGCGCCGCTTGGATAATAGGTAATCCGCTGGCCGCTCATCACCGACAAGACGTCGATCCGGCTCGGCAGCTTGCCAAAGGCGCTGTTACAAAATACGGCGGTCATGTGCTGGAACGTCAGGATGACATCCTCATCCTCGTCCACAACAAACTTCTGCACAATATAGTCGGTATTCGTCCCGTACGGATCTTCGGCGACAATTTGAAAAATTTGCGTCAGCTCCATATCGAGCGGCTCCACAAAAGTGCGATGCTGCTCGAATCGGATAATCGGCGCCGCCTCCTGCTCCTCCATTAAAAATGCCGTCAAATGTGCAACCGCTTGCAGCTTCGAATCCCAATAATGCTCGGCATTATCGAATTTAGCTACTCGCGCTGTCCACCATCGCTCTGCCAGCTGCTTCACTACATCGGCTGTACGGGCTTGGGGCGGAAGCTCATAAAAATCATTCACAATATGGCTGACAGCGAATTGCATAAGCTGGCGACCATTCACTTCGCCTGCCCGTTTCTTCGCCGTCTGCCTTTTTATGAACCGATAGGGGCAGCGCAGCAGCTCTTCCAACTTGTAATCCTCAATCAGCTTTACTGCTGCGGATTGCTCCATAATCGGCCACCTTCTCTCTTTCAGGTCTTAACTAAAGAAGCAGCAATAGCTGCCCTGCTTATTATCCAGCTACGGTTACAAGGCCAGCTACTTGCTTGCCTAGGTTTTTGCATTGTTCTTTCTCATCATCGGAAGGGTTGTATTCCACCTTCAAGCTCTCGGATACAATTTCCGCTCCCAGCTCGCGCAGCTTCGCTTCGATGGTATCGACCGCTCCGCAAAATACGGGATAGGAGGAATCGCCCGATCCGAATACAGCTGCTTTGCGGCCGCTGAGGTCAAGTCCTTCAAGCTCTTCGTAGAAATCAAGAATTTCGTCTGGAAGCTCGCCGTCTCCCCAAGTATACGCGCCGATAATGATGCCATCGTACTCCAGCAAATCAGCTGCATTTGCATCGAAAGCTTCCTTCGATACGACTTCAACGCCCGCTTCCTGTGCTCCAGCAACAATCGCCTCAGCCATTTCCTCTGTATTTCCCGTCATGCTCGCGTATACCACAATTACCTTTGACACCTTTACATTCCTCCCAAGTGTAAATAGCCGTCGCCATTTTGGACAATCGGCTGCTTCATTTCCCATCAGCTGGCGGAGAGCAACCTATCCTCCACGCGCCAATGGCTAATTTATATGAACTAGGCATCCAACATTTGAATACCTTGAAACAACGTTGCCATATACAAATTGTCGCCCTGCAGATCCACATCCGTTACCGGAATACCCAGCTTCACAGACAGCAGCGTCACCTGATTGCGGATATAAGCGAGCTGGAACAAGCCTTTATCCGTACATACATAAATATCTTTCCCCTTCGCAACAATGGAGAAAATAAACTGCTTGCTAAAGCGGATGCGGTCGAACCGCCCCTTCTTGTCGCCAATCATCAGCTCGCCGCGATCACTGACGCCAATGAGATGGCCCCGGTATACAGCAAGGCTTGTAACCGCACGGTCCAGCTCAAACTCGGACCATTCATCCATAAAACGGTCGTACAGCGCGACTCCGCTTTCATGGCCAACGACGAGATATTGCGGCAGGTTCATGAAATCATATACCCGCTTGTCGGCGCAGGCTGTCTTTTCCCAGCGGCTTCCCGAATTTGACCACAGCCCGTAATCGGTTGCAGCATAGCCCGTGCCGCCAAGCATCCGGTATTGATAGCAAGGAATGGAGAGACCATCATTCACCCATTCGCCATTCGTATATTGATAAAGCCCTTCGCTCGTACAGGCATGAAGCACGCTGCTTTGCAGCTGCAGTCGATTAACCATTGCCGATTGCGGCATCCCTGCGCCAAGCTTCATCCACTGCTCTTCACTGTTAATCTGATAGACGCCATAACCAACAGATGCCACATACAGCGCATCCTCGCCCGCCTTCACTGATGAGAACGGGAACAGCTGCCAATTCCACGGCTTGCCCGTTTCGGCTGGCGCATCATTCATTTGATGCTCCTTGCGATTAAACTCTGCCACGATTAAACCAGCTCCATCAATATATACTATCGTATATTATTTTTCATCATTGTTAGGTAGACAAACTGATAATGATTATCACTTTCGTAGTTTATGATAACTATTCTCATACCTAATGTCAATCATTATCTATCGGAATTGGAAAATATGCCGGGACATCGACAACATTCGACCGTTGTTCATTCTTTTGCCATACTACGCAGCCCTTCCCCTGCAATTCCATGGTTATGCAATGCTTGCGATAATGCTATAATGAGCAACAACAAGCAAGGTGAAAGGTAAAACGGCTGTCGCCTTCCTTTGGCGGCGCAGCGCGTTCGGAAGCTTTCGCAAAATGTTAATCCCGGAAGGTGGCTGCACATGGAATATTTATCATCACATTCGCCTAGAGTTGGGCTTGAAGATATCGTTCACGCTCAAATGCATTTGAAAGACGTCATTCTCCGCACGCCGTTGCAATATAATCGCGTGCTCTCCGAGCGTTACGGCTGCAACGTCCTGCTGAAACGCGAGGACCTGCAAATTGTGCGCTCCTTTAAAATTCGCGGAGCCTACCATCTTATGCGCTCGCTGCCGCCAGAGCGGCTTGCCGCTGGCGTCGTCTGCGCAAGCGCAGGCAATCATGCGCAGGGCGTTGCCTACTCCTGCCATGCGCTCGGCATCCCAGGCAAAATCTATATGCCTAGCACAACGCCGCGCCAGAAGGTGAATCAAGTGTCCTTCTTCGGCGGGGATAGTGTTGAAGTTATTTTGACCGGCGACACGTTTGATGATGCTTATGCAGAAGCTATTAAGGAGAGCGAACGCAGCGGAACGGCTTTTGTCCATCCTTTTGATGATTTGAAAATCGTTGCCGGCAATGGCACCGTTGGACAAGAACTGATGGAAGCGTCGGATACGGTACCGGATTTTGTGTTTGTAACCGTTGGAGGCGGCGGCCTGGCCGCTGGCGTAGCCTCGTATGTAAAAGCCATTTCGCCGGAAACGAAAGTTATTGGCGTTGAGCCGGAAGGCGCACAGTCGCTGCGCGAGTCGCTCGATGCCGGGGAAGTCGTTACGCTTGAGCATATCGACAAATTCGTCGATGGCGCTGCCGTGAAGCGAATCGGCAAGCTGACGTTCGCGATCTGCCGCGAATTGCTCGATGATACCGTGCCTGTTCCCGAAGGCAAAATTTGTACGACCATGCTCGATCTCTACAATGAAAATGCAATTGTAGCGGAGCCAGCAGGCGCGCTGCCCATTGCCGCACTTGATATGTTCAGAGATCAAATCGCCGGAAAAACAGTCGTATGCGTCATTAGCGGAGGAAACAACGATATTGACCGCATGCAGGAAATTAAAGAGCGTTCGCTCATTTATGAGGGATACAAGCATTATTTCATGCTAAATTTCCCGCAGCGCGCGGGTGCGCTGCGAGAATTTCTCGATGATGTGCTCGGTCCGACCGATGACATCACCCGCTTCGAGTATACGAAAAAGCACAATAAGGACAATGGCCCGTCACTCGTCGGCATTGAGCTTAAGCACCGCGAGGACTATGAGCCTTTGATCAGCCGTATGCATATGAAAGGCTACTCCTTCATCGAGCTGAACAAAGACCCTGTGCTGTTCAATTTATTAATTTGATGTACGGCTATTCATTCACCGATTACCAAGCGTAAGCTTTAGGTGCGTCGCCGCCCGGCCCTGGGAAAATCTCATCGATGCGGGCGAGCGTCGCGCTATCAAGCTCCAGTTCTACCGCACGAAGCGAGCGCTCGAATTGCTCCAGTGTGCGTACCCCAATAATCGGAGCTGTAACCGCGGGATTCGCCAGCAGCCATGCGAGCGATACGAGATCCTCAGGCTCACCCAGCTCATCACAAAGCTTCGCATATTCATCCAGCTGCGCGCGATGCTTGTCCAGACGTTTCGTGTCGCCACTGCGGCGTCCGCCATTATCCCGGCGGTGATTGCCTGCAAGCAGCCCGCCATCCAGTGGACTCCACGGTATAACGCCAAGACCGAGCGCCTTCGATGCAGGAAGCACTTCCAGCTCCGGCAGACGGCATAGCAAATTATATTTGTGCTGCTCGGATACGAGCCCCAAAATCCCTCTGGCCTTCGCCTCGCCCTGTGCTACCGCAATATCCCAGCCAGCAAAGTTGCTGGAGCCGACATACCCGATTTTGCCTTGCGAGACTGCCGTTTCAAAAGCGCTCCACAATTCATTCCAATGAACATTCCGATCCACATGGTGCATCTGATAAAGCTCAATATGATCCGTCTGCAAACGTCTCAGCGAGCCTTCCAAATGGCGGCGAATTTTATAAGCGGACAAGCCGGCTTCCCGGTTCGGGCCATCATGATTATCACTCATATCGCCATATACTTTGGTTGCCAGCACGGTGCGCTCACGGCGCCCGCCGCCTTGGCTAAACCATTTTCCGATAATTTCCTCCGTACGTCCGGCGTTTTCACCCCAGCCATAAATGTTTGCCGTATCAATAAAATTAATGCCTGCATCAAGCGCAGCATCCAAAATCCGGAACGCTTCCTTCTCATCTGTATCCACACCAAAATTCATGGTACCAAGGCATAAGCGGCTAACACGCAAACCCGACTGACCCAAATAAGTGTATTGCATAAAAGAAAGTCACTCCTTCAATTTTATGATTGCCATACCCTTCCTATTATACATGATCAAAAGTCCGCTACCAACCTGCAAGCGCATGCAAAACCAGCTCATCCCCCAATGAAAGCATTTAGGCCGATTATGGGTAAAATTTTGATACACAGGCGAAAATAAGCCCGTTATGAGCGACAACGGCAGTTGAATCCCGTTTAAGAGAGAGGGTGATGGCATGGCTATATTTTCTTCCATAATAGTTTTGCTTGCTTTAATCGGGCTGTCCAATATTATCAATCGGCATCTTCCGGTTGTTCCGGTTCCGCTGATCCAAATTGCGCTTGGCATTGCGATTACCCTTATTCCGTCCGGCGTCCATATGACGCTGGAGCCCGAGCTATTTTTCATATTATTCGTCGCGCCGCTGCTGTACAACGATGGCAAGCATACGCCGCGCAATGAATTATGGAGGCTTCGCGCTCCGATTTTTCTGCTCGCCGTCGGCCTTGTGTTCGTCACTGTGTTTCTTATCGGCTATGCGATCCACTTTATGATTCCGTCCATTCCGCTGCCGTCAGCGTTTGGGCTTGCTGCTCTGCTTTCCCCTACCGATGCCGTAGCAGTCAATGCTTTAGCGGGGCGGGTTAATCTGCCCAAGAGCTTGCGGCATTTGCTGGAGGGAGAAGCGCTGATGAACGACGCCTCCGGGCTCGTCGCCTTTAAATTTGCGATGGCAGCTGCGCTAAACGGCACTTTCTCCTTAACGAAAGCAAGCATCAGCTTTGTCGTTATTGCGACGGGCGGCCTTGCGGTTGGCTGCGTGCTGGCCTTCCTGATTACAGGACTTCGCGCTGTTTTGCGCAGGTCAGGTCTGGAAGATCCAACGCTGCATATGCTTATTCATATGCTCACGCCATTTGCCCTTTATTTGACTGGCGAGCATCTTGGCGTATCCGGCATTTTGGCAGCTGTAGCCGGGGGCGTCGTCCACGCCGTCGAACGCGATGAATATGATAAGGCGCGGGCCCGGAACGATGAAATGCCTGATCATACATGGCCGGTTATTTTGTACATATTGAATGGGCTTGTTTTTGTTATTTTAGGATTGCAAATTCCTGTTGTCTTCAGCACCGTTTTCGATAATCCCGCGATTAACTCGCTTCGAGTGACGGGTTATGCGTGCTTGATTTTTGTTATGCTGCTGCTTCTGCGTTTTTTATGGACGTACGCCTTTTCAAGAGGGGGCCGTTTATTCGGCTCTGAGAAGCTGTCGATTAAAATTTTGGCCATGACTTCGCTTTCTGGCGTACGCGGCGCCATTACGCTTGCCGGCGCCTTTTCTATTCCGCTGCTTCTTATCGATGGAAATCCGTTTCCCGAGCGGAATGTCATCATTTTTATTGCGACTGCGGTTATATTGTTATCGCTGCTCGTGGCGAGCACCGTGCTTCCGCTTCTGGCAAGCAGCAGCGATACGGGCAATGAAGCAAAACGGACGGAGAAAGAGCGCCAAGGGCAGCTCAAAATGATGAATGCGGCCATTCAAGCCATCCACCAGGCGGCGAGCAAGGAAAACGAAGCAGAAACATCTGCCGTCCTTGCCGAATATGAGCGCTGGTTCCGCATGCTGGAGCTTCAGAAGCCCCAATTGGCAATGAAACGAGCGGATGAGGGAATCATTGATATGCGCATTGAAGCGTTCCGCATCGAACGGGAAGCTGCCCGCCGCATGCTGGCACAAGATGAAATCAGCAAGCCGCAGTTTGAGCTGTTCGAGCAAAGCCTGGAGCAGCTTGAGCAAATGCTGGCAGGACGCCGAAGCTTTTGGCCGATTATTATGAAGAAGTTATTGAATTCCCTGCTGGAGATGTTATCCCTCAGAAAAACCAAATCGCATGCCCAGCTGGGGCAATCCGATCGCGAGGCGCTGAGAAGGCTGAAACTGCGAGCCTGTGATGCGGTTATCGGCACTTTCGACAAGCAGCTGGACGAGCATCGTTCGGAGGAACGAAGCGAGCTGATCAGCCATTACCATTTTATAAAGGAAAAGCTTCAAAAGCCCAGATCGCCGAAAAAAGATGGAGGCGACGCCGATGTGCAGCGCGATTTGCATTGGGTTGCGATTCAGGCGGAGCGAGTCGAGGTGCAAAGCTTATATGAGCGCGGCGAAATCAATCGGGAAATTGCCAATAAGCTGCGGCAGTTTATCCGCAACCGCGAAGCGTCTATTTTAGAGGAAGGATAGCAAGCTGGCTGATCGGTCAGAAGTCCGGGCTTGTTCCACATGCGAGAGCTTGGCAGCTGCCACTATTTTCTGGTATTGTTGAAGCCATACGATGTCGCTTTGACGGCTGATATTTTGATCAAGTGAGTGAGGGTGTTAACGTATGGCGTTGCTGCAAAATTGGATAGAACAAATAAAGCATATGGATTTGGAGCATTTGCAGCGAACGCTGGAAAGCTATCGGGAATTCGGACCGCTGCTTGGCATCCTTTTGCCCCTGCTGGAAGCCTTTCTGCCTTTTCTGCCTCTGCTGGCGATTGTGGCGGCGAATGCGAATATTTTCGGCCTATGGTTCGGCTTTCTCTTTTCGTGGATTGGCGTTTCCGCTGGGGCCATCGGCGTCTTCTGGGTCGTGCGCAAGCTTGGGAAAAATGTCAAAGCCAAGGTCGAGCGGCGCTTCCCGAAATCCGGCCGCTTCTTCGAATGGATTGAGCATCGCGGCTTTACGCCGCTGTTCTTGCTCGCCTGCTTTCCTTTCTCACCGTCCTCGCTCATTAACATAGTGTCGGGCCTAAGCGCTGTCCCCTTCCGCACGTTTATCATCGCCACCGTTCTCGGCAAGGCGGTTATGATTTTATGCGTATCGCTGCTCAGCTTTGATATTGGAAATTTCGCGCATGAGCCTTGGCGCATCGTCGTCGCCTGCATCGTCATTGTGCTGATGTGGTTCGGCGGCAAGCGGCTGGAAAAACGATATATCCATTAGCACTCATATATATTCCCTTTCGTGGCATGCTATAGCAGAATGACCCGCCGTCATGTTGGACGGACTATGCATGCCAGGAAAGGGAGATACGATGAACGAACAGCAGTTGGACCAGGAGCAGCAGCATCAACACAATGAGATGGAGCCGATGTCGGGCGAGCCTGTAGAAGTGGCGGGTGTATACCGCAACGAGTGGAATCGTGAAGAGAAGCTGGAGCGCGGCGAGGTGTTTCCAGCCGATCCCCAGATGGGGACGGCAACTTGGCGGCTGGTGGAGCTGGACTTCGACAACCATCATGAAGGGCGGACCGATCCGCGGCTCATTCCCAAAGACGATGACAATGATCCCGAAGCCCATATGCAGCATCCAAGACGCCATAAAGGCAGCAATAAGACCGAATAACGTATGGATTGACTTGCAACAGCTCTGTGAAATATAGCCATGCAAAAGAAACCGCCTCTTCGTCAAATGATCAATCATTTGAAAAAGAGACGGTTTTCTTGTTACTCCTGAGCGCTGACCTTAGCCTCTCTGCCGCTCGCGTTCGTTTCCGCTTTCCATTCCTCGGGCGACATGCCGCGCTGCTGAACCTGATCCACGAGCTTCTCCAGCCTCCGCAGATGGTAGGCATATTCGAATATAGCCGACGCGACGAACACGAGCCGCTTATGCTCGTCCCGCCCCTCGCGGAAATAATCCGTCAGGTCGGTAATCAGGCGCGCTTCACGTTCCTCCTCCGGCTCGAAGCTCAGGTTCGGCTTCATCTTGCCTTCGATTTTCAGCAATATCGATTCGTGGTATTTCGTCAGCTCCTCGATCTGGTTATCGAAGCGCTGCGCCCATTTCCCCGCACCGGCGGCGGCAAAATAATGCTCCTCTACAACCTCAAGCAGATCAACGCCCTTTTGCAGTGCCTTAATCGTCTGCTTAGAGACAAGCAGCTGTCTGGCATGGCTTTTTTTGGCATGGGCGAGCACCTTGCGCTCTTCCTCAAACAAGGTGTAGCGATCCTCCAGCTTGCGCACCGACACATGCAGCGTTTCCTTCTCCTGCCGGAACACGCTTTCCTTCATCTCGTTCGAAACCGCCGTTCGCAGCAGCAAAGACATTTGCCCGTAAGCGAGATGCACCTGCTCGGTAAATTGCTTGCGCGGGCGTGGAGGAAATACGAGCACATTAATCGTAAAAGCGGCCCCCATGCCGGTAAGCACCATTAAAAATCGCTGCAGCGCCACATCTAATCCTTGTCCATGCGCTTCCATAATAGCGATAACCATGACGAGGGTTACTCCGATGGTCGCTTCCATTTTCAACCGGATACAAATAAGGATAACAGCGATACAGACGAGCCCCACCGCAATCGGCGTATGGCCGAATACCTTCATCGCAGCAAGCGCAATTCCTGCTCCAAGCAGATTGGTCTGAACCTGATCGAGAATTTGCTGCCAGGATCGGTAGATGGAAGGCTGAATGGTTAAAATAGCAGCTACTGCCGTAATGAGGCTGGACGGAAAGCCGAAAAACTGGCTCAGAAAAATCGCCAGCGTAACGGACAAGCCGGTCTTTAGCACGCGAGCTCCAATATTCATTTGCTGTACGCCTCCTCCAGCTGCAGCTCCGTCTCCGCTGCCTGTACGCCGTTCACCCATAACGTAATGCGGTGAAGTCCTGGATAATGCTTGCGCGTCGTCAAATCGGCGAAGCGGTGCACACGCGACAGCGCGACTTCCGCTCCTCCGCCATACTCGCGGTCAGATAGCAGGAAACGTTTCTGGGAAGGCTTGCCTGAAGCTTTAATAAAATCAATGCCGTATTCGATCCGCAGCTTGAGTGCGTCTCCATCCCGCAGCTTCATCACGCAGCTAAACCGCGCCTCGTCGCCAATATGGACGACCGCAGGCACTGCCCGAAGCTCGGCATGCACCGTCAATGGCGCACGCTCCCCGCCCTCGTCGCCTTCACCGGCTGCATAGCCGAACAGCTCCATCAGCGCCGGGTTCGCCTGCTTCACCAGCGTGCGGCAGCCACGCCTAATAATCCAGTCTGTCAGCGGATTATCGCCTGACCACCGCTGGGCCAGCGCAACGACCACATCGGGATGGTCTTTGGCGATGTCATTGAGATTGTTCGCCACGCTTTTGCGGACGTACAGCGAAGAATCGACTTTCAGCTTGTCCAGCAGCGGCAGGATCGGCTGTGGATTGCGCTTGAACATCGGCAGCGCCTGTGCCCAAGGCAGACGCGGGCGCGTCCCTTCGCTCGCCAGCCTGCGTATATGCTCATCCTCATCGTCCGCCCATATCAGCATTTGCTGCATCATGCGCTCTGGCTCAGCAAGCAGAAAGGGGCGCACGGCAAACTCCCCCGTCGAATAACGGGTGAACCGTGCCAGCGCCTGCATCGACCGGTCAAAGTGCTCCTGTGCCATTCCATACACTTCCACAAAATCCGGGAAGAAAATATAAGGCAGGCCGCGGCACTGCGAGTCGATCTGCATCAGCACATCAAGCGCAGCCTCGTAATCACTTGGAAGGAAATCGCCCAGCGCTTCGGTAATCCGGCGCGAGCGTGCCTTGAGCGCCAGCTCCTCCCATTCCCCAGCCCGCACGGCCTCCACAAAGCCTGCCAAGTCGAAAGTCGGCAAAGCCGAACGCACCAGCGCTCCGAAATTTTCTATAAATAAGCCATCGTATAAGGCTTTTAGCGGTTCTGCCATCGTAAGGTCCTCCAGTATAATCATTCATGCTCCATCTATTATGCCATAACCCGCAACCGGAAGTAATAGCAACAATTCAAACCGCCTTGCCCTGTCTTTCTATTGAAAAAAAGCCTGCCCGCCGCATCATAAACTCGCGGCGGGCAGGCTGCTGCCATTTGCTATGGCGCCTCTGGGTTCGGCGCCTTTACTTCGGAGCCATTAGGTTGTATATGCAAACCGGAGCAGCCCTGCTGCTCCTTGCCCAGAGCCTAATCGAGGCCAAGCTCTTCTGACGCTTCAAGGCTTGAGAACCGAAGCGGGCGATTGTTGCTGAGAACACTGTGACGGAGCCGCTTTGGCTGAGACCCGCGCAGCGCGGGACGCTCGCTGCTTTTTTGGAGGACTGTGGTTCCGCTATTCTAGCTTTTGACCCGATTTCAGTCCATAAGCGGACAGGAAAGCCGTTATCATGCTCATCATCCCGTCAAATTGGCTAAGAACAGCGCATTTGCGGCTTCTGAGTCCACCATCTGTGCCTTTCCCGGTGATTCTGTTGAATTAGCGGCTTCTCTGTCCACCAAGTCTATCTTTGCGCAGGGAGTAACCCCTGAAACAATGAATATGAAGCTGGTTTTTTTGCTTATCGGTTAGGCGTGCCGGGCGATTATTTTTTCGAGCTGGCTCGCAATCGCTTGCGTGCCAGCTTGCAGATGCTCCTGCGTAAAAGCGACGCGGACGAACGTTTCGTCCGTATTCATCGCTTCAGCAAAGAAGCCGCCCAGGCCGCGCGCTTTGCGGTCGATTTGCAGCAGCAGCTCCACCTGCCGGGCATCTGGATAGAAAATAACCTCCAGCTCATCAAGCTTGCCGCGGAACGGCCCTCCGGCCGGTACAAATTCCAGCTCTTGCACGAAAGGCAGCGAGCGTCCCAGACGCGAAGCGTATTCGCAATCTGCTTCACGCAGACGGAAGCCCAGCTGCTCCACCGCTCCCAGCACTATGCCCATCGCTGCATTAGGCACAACCTCAATGCGATCGTTATCACCAGGATCGATGGCGCCGCGAATGTCGAGCTCGGTTTTCACCCATATTGGCGTTTTCCCTAATGTAAGCGGAGTTTGGAAAGGCAATTGAAAGGAAAAAGGCACTTCGCGATTTTCACCTGCTTTCAGCTCAAACGGCTGGCTAACCGGATATTTTCCAATAACGCAGTTATGTCTATGCTTCTGGTCATTGCTCTCGCGGATGTATTCGGTCATTACGGACAGCTCAATCTTCTCAATGCGCTGCTCCACGCTGCCGCCGCGAATTTGGACGACGCCGCGCACCTCTTCGCCTGGCGCATAACGGGACTTTTCCAGCAAAGTATCAATTTTTGCCGAGCCAATGCCAATGCTTGCTAATAACCGATTAAACATAAAGACACCTCACCGAATAATTTTTTTCTCGCTATTCGGTTGTACGTCGAGCCGTATCTTCGCGTTGCAAATATTGTGCTGTTTATTATTCATGCCTTTTCTTCCGGTTCCTTGCGGTAGGGAAACTGAATAATAAAGGTTGTACCTTGCCCCATAATACTGTCCGCCTTGATGCTGCCGAGATGGTTGTCGACAATTTTGTAGGTGACCATCAGGCCAAGCCCCGTCCCTCTGTCCTTCGTTGTATAAAATGGCTGGCCAATCTTGGACAGCTGCTCCTTCGCAATGCCAGGACCCTCATCTTGAATGCGGATGATGATTCGCGCCTTCTGCGCAAGCTCAAGCGTAATGCGAATGAGGCCGCCGCTTGCCATCGCCTCGATTGCATTTTTGATGACATTGATAAACACCTGCTTGATTTGATTTTCCACGCCGAAGACGTAAAGCGGCTCCGCAGCCATATTCACCTGGATTTCAATATTGTGCATAATGGCCTGCGTCTCCAGCAGCGTCACCGATTCCGCCATAATCTGGCGCACATCCCGGTAGCACAGCTGATATGCCTGAGGCTTGGACAGCATCAGCAGCTCGCTCACAATGGATTCGATCCGTATCAGCTCGGATTTCATAATGTCATAATAATTATTGCTGCTGCGCCCAGAGGCAATGAGCTGCAGAAAACCTTTCAGCGAGGTGAGCGGATTGCGAATTTCATGGGCAATTCCCGCAGCCAGCTGGCCTGCAATATACAGCTTCTCAGAATTGATCAGCAGCTCCTCATTCTTTTTGCGCTCCGAAATATCGCGAATAATGACTTGATAAGCAAGGCTGCCCGTATGGCTTGTGCTCGTTCGAACCAATTCCGTATGCAGCAGCTTGCCATGCACCGTTCTCCAGTCCAGCTCGACGGGCTTTTGGCGCAGCAAATCCTCATTTTCCTCCTCGCCTAGCAATTGGCGAATTTCCTCATGATGCTTCTCATGAAGAAAATCGTAGATCGACTCGCCGATGATTTCATGCTCGCTGCCTGCCTCAAACATCCGCAATCCAGAAGGATTGAAATATTGCCACTTCCCCGATTTGATAATCGCAATCGTATCCAGGGAGTTCTCGACAAGCAGCTTGTAATTCGCATCGACCATGCTGTATTTGCGGCTGATCATCCAGGTGGACAAGCAGAAGCTCAATATGAGCATCGTTGCAATGCCAAGCAAAAACGACATGAGCATCATCGAGTCGTTCATGCTATCGGTCGTGTAGATGTCCCAATACTCCACCTTCATCGCCTGCATGCCAATCGTGTGCATAACAATCATCGACAGCCCGAGAATGAGGCTGCTGATCAGCTTGCCATCCTTGCCCCTGCTTTCATACAAATTAAAGGCGACCAGCGCTCCGAAAAAAGCAACCAGGATCGACACCATAAACAAATAGCGATCCAGCTCATAGCTTTTCACCTGACTCCCCAGCAGGTTCAAATAATGCAGCATCGTTGAGCCAGCGGCAAGCAGCAGGCTGCTTAACGCCCTTCTAACCGGCCCGGGCCAGACAGATTCGTATACCGATATCGAAGCATAGGTAAGAGCCATGCAGCACAATAAAGTGTAAAGCATAGTCCAATCCAGAACTAATGGATAAGTCGAACCGAATATGGCTAGCACATGCATCGCCCAAACCCCTAGCCCAAATACGAAAGAGCTGCCAAACTTGCGGCTAAACGCTACTATTTTTTTGCCTGACGGCGGGTAACCAATCATGCTGAACAGCGTAAAACAGGCAAAGCAAACAATCATAAATGAAAACAGTGTAAAAAAGGGATTCCCCATAACGAATTGGTGATTCATAAAACTCCTCAAATATCCAGTAATTTACTCACAATACTGAAATTCGACAATATCCAATAAAATCCTCTCTTTTTACATATCTTTTTTCACAAAAAAAGCAGAAAATGATGCAAAATGACGAATAAGAGTCGCTCCCAGACTGGGAAGTCATGGCCTTTTTTCAATAAAGAACGTCGTGCCTCTGTCAATACCTGTATTCGGAATGGTAAGGAAAATTGTTATTTTATGTAATTTTAGTATTATCTTTTTATGCCGCTGCTTTAGGAATGGTGTTTCTGGCTTGTTTTATATACAATAAAGAGCAATCAGAGCTTTTGCATAGCTGCGTTTTGCTGCGCTCGCTATTGCGATTTTTCCCGGCAAGCTTATTTTATAAAGGAGAGATTTATGATGAAAATTGTACAGGAATTTAAGGAATTTGCGATTAAGGGCAACGTTATTGACCTGGCCGTCGGTGTCATTATTGGCGGAGCTTTCGGTAAAATTGTCACTTCGCTTGTGAACGACATTATTATGCCGCCGATTGGACGGGTTTTGGGCGGTGTCAATTTCAAGGACTTATTCATTAATCTCGATCCGAAGCATACGGAGCAATTGGAGGCTGCCGGTACCGTTGTCCGCTCCCTCGACGATGCATCCAAAAACGGCATTGCCGTTATCGCCTATGGCCAGTTTATTAATGTGATGCTGGATTTCTTTATCGTAGCCGTCTGTATTTTCTTCCTCGTTAAAGGCATTAATATGCTGCGCCGCAGCAAAACCGAGGAAGCTCCCGCCGAAGCTGCTCCTACGGAAAAAGACTGCCCTTACTGCTTGTCCAGCATTCCGCTGAAAGCGACTCGCTGCAAACACTGCACGTCCCAGCTTGAAGCTGTCGATACAGGACGCTCTCACTAAGGAGCTGCGAGGAAATGAGTACTCGATTTATCGACAGATTAGCGGTGCTTTATTTCGTCGCAGTCTCTAAACGCGCAAACTGCCCTATCTTTTATACAAAGGAGTTCGTGCAATGACAGAGGAATATTTCGATATTTATGATGAGCAGATGAATCCCATCGGTACAGCCACCCGCTCGGAGACGCATGCCAAGGGCTACTGGCACCGCTCCTTTCACTGCTGGCTCACACGCAAGGAAGAAGATCGCCGCTACGTCCGGTTTCAGCTGCGGCAGTCCAGCAAGGATACTTGTCCGGACTGCTATGACATTACCGTCGCTGGACATCTCTCGGCAGGCGAAACGATGCGCGACGCCGCACGCGAGCTGCAGGAGGAGATTGGCGTAACCGCCAGTTTCGACGACCTAATCCCGCTTGGGCAGCTGCGTGAGGATACCGTAGGCACGGCTGGCGGCGTCAGTTTCATCGACCGTGAGGTCAGCGATGTGTTCGGCTTCGTCTGCTCCTTGCCGCTGATGGAATTACAGCTGCAAGCCGAAGAGGTGGCCGGCGTGTACGAGGCCGACCTGGAAGAGCTGCTCCAGCTGTTCGAGCACGAGCGGTCGGAGCTGGTGGTATCAGGGGTAGCTGTAAGCCAGGATGGCGGGCAGATACCTTCCGTAAGGAGCGTGCGGGTGGAGCAGTTCGTGCCGCGCAAAGCGGAATATTACGCAAGCGTGATGCGCGCCTTGCGCGATTGCACGTAGGCGCTGAAGCAGCGACGCCAGCGGAACGCTGCTGCCGCACAGAGCGGCTTTGACTTTGAATCTTGCTGCTCTGGCTTTGGTTCTGGTTCTGGTTCTGGCTCTGGCCTTGCCTTTGGCCTTTCGCGTCAGCGCGTTGGCCCCAAGCATTTTCCCAGTTGCGATACCACTGGTCAATTAGCCCGTGAATTTGATAAAACGTCGTATGGCGCGGCGCCAAATCAAAGTCATTGATTTCCGGCTCGTTCATCAGCTGGGCTGAAATCATATGCATACAGCCGTGAATGCCGCTGGACTCGATGTAGCTGCCTAGTTCATCCAGCGTAGCAAAGGAGCGCGGATTATTTCGAATCCGATTTTCCGCAGCCGGATTATAGCAAGGAGCGCGGCGAATAGCTTCCGGGATTTCCGGCCACGCCGCAATCAGACTGGTGTCATAGCCTTGGCTGTTATACCAGTTGTACACACGGTTAATGAAGTCGCGGTGAAAACGCATAAATTGATCACCGAACCCGCGAGGCGGGATGGTGCCGGGAATGACATGATGCGTATGGTGCCATACGGCATGCTCCTGGAGCAGCGGTGCGGGGAAATTCGGGATTAGCGGCATCGTTCGTCCCCTCCATTTATAGTTGTTGTCCATACTCGTTTATCGGTCTAACCTTGCTGTCCTATCGTATGCCGATTCGCGAAGCGCGGTGACAGATTATTAAGCCATAGAAATGGATGGATAACAGGCGAATAAGCGAGTGAATACTTCCTATGAACAGCCCAATAGAACGAAGCAAGGACCGGCAAGCCTCTGAAGGGGCTTGCCGGTCCTTGCTTGTTTTAGCGTCTGCTTGCAACTAGAAACGGTTGCGGTGTTCGTTGCGGTGTTCTCTTCTGATACAAATGTCAAACGAGATTGTAACCGCATGGTCTCTGCCAAATGAACAACAGATTCTGACGCAATCAGAACGATCTGTGCAGAAGAAGTGAACGACTCGGCATTCGCAGCCGATAATGTTCTGAACCGCCCGAGCATCGTGACAGCGGATCGCTCTGACGAGCCTCTCAGCAACCTCTTCATGCTCTAGTCTTTTGAAAATTTTGCTTAATTCTTTTCCTGCATCCTGAATTCCTTCAACTGCCTGGTCTCTGCGATGACAACCATTGCTTCTGTGCTCATTTGCTGACTCTTGGCGTTGACAGGAACAAGAAGAAGTGCGGGCCCGTTTCGATTGGCGCGATGCTGATTTAATGTTTTTCACTTGAAACTTCGATTTTACTGACATAATAAATGCCACCTCTCTCATGGTTTCTGCTATATCATATTCAAATAGAGTAAAGAGGTATGGACATGTATTCCCCGTCAAACACATATCTGCTATTCCTTAATTTCTGTATAGGCCAGCGATTAGCGGGACATATTAAGTGGCATCACTGGAAATGGAGGAAAATTTGTGTTTATCCAAAAAACAATCTGCATCACAACGCTCTGCTTAGCGCTAGGAGGCGCTTCCCTGCCTGCAGCCCAAGCCGCTGGAAAAACGGTACCCTCTGAGGAAATCAAGCTCGACCTCATTAATAGCAAAGGAGCCGTCATCGGCAAAGCAAGCCTGCAGGAGCAGGCTGACGGTGTACATATCCGCCTTGCGGTGGACCAGCTCGCACCGGGCATGCACGGCATTCATTTTCACGAAACGGGGAAGTGCGAGGCTCCCGAATTTACAACCGCTGGGGCGCATTTCAATCCGCTAAGCAAGCAGCATGGGTTCAGCAACCCCAAAGGCTTCCATTCTGGCGATTTGCCGAATATTCAAGTTGACGCGTCTGGAAAAGTAGAAGCCGAAATCATTTCGAAAAATGTGACGCTCGCCAAGGGCGAACCTAACTCGCTAATAAAATCAGGCGGCGCTGCTCTGGTTATTCACGAGAAAGCGGATGATTACGTCACTGATCCTTCCGGCAATTCCGGCGCTCGCATCGCATGCGGTGTAATTAAATAGCGCTAAAAGGATGCTGGAAGATAGTCGGCTCAATTACGGCACGGAGAAACAAGCCGTAAGACGATGCACGATCCATATGAAAAAGCGCGGGCTCCGGGTTTTCAGAGCACCGCGCTTTTTTCATTTTCACAACATTGAATAAAGCGTTCCATCACGTCCTTCCCTCCATTCATAATTGAATTGGCGGATCGGCGTCCTTCTTAAAAACCAGCATCATCCCCGCCCCTCCCGCATATAGCTTAATTTAGGATGAGACTCCCTGCTGGCATGCTGCGGGGCAAAGGAGCGATGTTCATATGTCAGAGCAATTAAAGGCAGCGGAGCAAGCGGCAGCTGTGTTGTACCAGGCAGAACCTGCACATACAGCTATGGTGCAACAAGTGCAAGAACAGATCCATCGTCTGTGCCACGGACATATGCATAGGCCTGTGCGCGTGCATACGATGGATGGCCATGTATACGAGGGCTATATTGCACATGTGGACCGCTGCCTGCTGTATTTGCACTGTACCGTGCAGGACCCGCGCGCCTTCATTCCTCCACAAAACGCCATTCTTCCACTCGTTCTCTACGAGCTGCTTGTCATTACCCTGCTTTACACCTAAAACGCTGTTCTTCTCCCGTTCATACCCCCATGCTATAATAGTCACAGCTTAGGGGGATGAATATGCAAATTATCGCAATGGTTACGATGCTGCTTGATCATATTGGATTGATCTGGTTTCCCGAAGATGATACCTGGCGGATTATTGGCAGGCTTGCTATGCCGCTTTATGCTTATGCGCTTGTCATTGGATATTTCCGCACCAAAAACATAAACCAATACTTATGGCGGATGGCCGCCATTGCGGCTTTGTCGCAAATCCCATATTCGCTAGCCTTCGGCACTTGGGAAATTAACACCGTGGGCACTCTGCTCGTTTGTCTCGTGTCCCTCAAGCTTCTGGACCAGTTGAGGTCGAGTCCTGCCCTTCAAGTGTCGCTGGCTGCCTTTCTGCTGCTGCTGCTCGAAGCCATTCCATGCAGCTACGGCGCTTATTTGCTAGTGCTCGTCCTCATCTACCGTTATGTCCCGAAACACGGTATGGCTCCGGCCCATCTGCTGCTCAATCTCTTTTATTTATTCTACATGGGCTGGAGCATTCAATTGTTCAGCGTTGTCGCAACCTTGCTGCTTGTCTACTCGCCAAGCATGCTGCTAGCAGCCGATACAATCAAAATTCCTCGCAGCCTTTGGCGCAGTTTTTACCCGTTGCATCTTGCCATTATCGCAGCACTGCAGTATGTAATCCTAGCTGGAAAGTAGTATTTTCCAGCTGACATAATGTGTTAGAAATATATAAGCAAATTAAACAATATTCTTACGGCTGTTTCATAAGCGGCTAAAACGTTTAGGATAGAATAGGAAAAAACGATCGGAGGTGGACAAGGTCATGATGAAAATCATTACCTTCAAAAGTCGTTCTGTACCTGTTTATTATACTAACGAACAAGCCGCGTCAGTTGAGCAGCTTCATCATAAACTGCGTGAAATGGAACTCAATTTCGACTTTCGAAAAAAATGGAAACGGATCTCTAAAGTTGAAGTCGTACGTGAGGTTGCTATTTTTCAATACAGCGATGGTACTAAACTTTATCTGGAAGTTAGCTAAACACCCTCTGGCCCCCACTGGACTAAAAGGAACATCATCCCCAACCTAAACAAGCGTAAACGATTTTTTCGCTTTTATTCGACGAAACCGGTACGCAATGGAACCGAAGCATATACGGATCGCATCACTCATTTATTCCAATCGTTTAGAAAAGCCTCCTACCGCTGCGATAGTGGATTTGGAGGCTTTGTTGCGTTTAATACCCTGACCTTTATTCTAATGAAAAAAGAGCCTGCCCTATCGCTTTCGCTTGGGCAAGCTCTATATCAGAAGACTATGCGCCTGTTCGTTCAGGCTTGCGAATCATCGATAAATCCAGCATATCTGGCTGTGCGGGCTGGCCCAGCAAGTAGCCCTGCATGTAATCGCAGCCCCAGCCCCGCAGCAGCTCATACTGCTTCACATATTCCACTCCTTCAGCAATGACGCTAATGCCCAGCTTATGCAGCAGCCCAATCATTGCCTCCACGATATGATGCTCAGCGCCTTCCTTATCAATCTCTCTCACAAAGGAGCGATCCAGCTTCAAGGCATGAATCGGCAGCAGCTGCAAATTGGCCAGCGACGAGTGCATGGAGCCGAAATCATCCAGCGCTATCAGCACGCCACTTGCATGCAATCTAGTTAAGGCTTTAATGGACGGCTCGCATTTCGCATAATTATAGCCCTCTTTGATTTCCAGCTGCAAACGCTGCGGCGATATTCCGGTCTCCTCCAGCGTATTTAGCACCATGTCAGCATAGGCGCAGTCTGCCAGCTCTGTCGGCGAAATATTGACGGACATGACCAGCGCAGCTTGATCCGGCAGGCTGCCCAGCTTGCGGCAGGCCTGCTTGATCACCCAGGCGCCAATGGGCAATATCATGCCGTTTTTTTCTGCAAAGGGTATAAATTCAGCTGGCTGAATGTTGCCAAGCTCTGGATGATTCCAGCGCAGCAGCACTTCGAAGCCTCGCAGCTTGCCCGTTTCCACTTGATAGATGGGCTGGTAGTTCAAGTGAAACTGCCCTTTGTACAGCGCCGTTCGAATGGCAGCCTCCAGCTCAAAATGCCGATTAATTTGCTCTGTTTCCGCCCGCGAATAATAGGAAATCTGGCCTTCTCCCTTTAAAACCCCGCTATACAGTGCCGTTTCTGCATAGCAAATGAGCTGCTCGCTTGTCGCGCCATCCTGCGGGAACAGGCTCACGCCAATGCTGGCAGTTAAATGATAACGATCGGAGCCAAAGCCTACGGGCTGCTGCACCGTTCGTTTGAAACGTTCCAGCAGGCTATATCCATCCGCTTGGCTAGCATCCAGTTCCACAGCAACCAGAAAAGTGCTGTCGCTCATTTGCCAGATCGCAGCCTGGTCTGCTCCAGCCGCTACCAGCCGCTCTTCAATCTGCTGGATCACCTCGCTGCCATAGTCCATTCCTCGAGCTCCGATAATGCGGTAAAAATGGTCAAGCTGCACGAGCACCGCAGCAAGCTTATGGCTTGCATTTTGCACTTGCAGCAGCATGCGGCCTAGCTCGCGGCAGGCATTCAGCTTTGCAGGCCATAATGCAATGACTTGTTCCTTCATATTTCCCATCCTTCGATCCAATAGTAAGTTAAATCTATGTTCTCATACAATAATTAGGAAATTTCGGCAATTACCTTTAGATAGTTGTTAGAATGTCATTTTCCATACAAAAAACCGTCTGCATAAGCCAGACGGTCCCTAAAAAATGCATGCTATTATTTCTCCTGGCTGACTGAGGAATTCTGGGCTGTGTACTTGTAGCCGAAGCCCCAAACCGTTCGAATCAGACGAGGCTCCTTTGGATTTTGCTCGATTTTTTTCCGCAGATTCACAATGTGTACATCAATAGCACGGTCGGTGACAAAGGAATCAAAGCCGCGAATGGCATTGATTAGCTCTTCCCTGCTGAATACCTTGCCAGGATACGCCAAAAATAGCTTCATAATTTCATATTCCGAAAAGGTTGTTTCTACCAGCATGCCTCTGACAAGCAGCAATCTCCGTTCAAAATCAAGCTGGATCGGATCCCGCTCCTCTTCGCCTTGCTCTTGCTCAACCTCTGCTCCGGCCGGCTTAATGTTAGCTCTGCGAATCAAGGCCTCGACTCTCGCCGTCATCTCGTGCATGCTGAATGGCTTGCACATATAATCGTCTGCACCAGACTTCAACGCCAGCACTCGTTCTGACACTTCGTTTTTCATGGATAAAATCATAATAGGCACATTCGAACGCTCGCGAATCAATGCACATATCTCCATCCCATCCATATCCGGGAGCATAAGATCCAGCAAAACCAAATCAGGTTCGAATTCCGAAATAATACGCAAGCCGTCATTTGCCAATCCCGCTTGTTTGACAGAATAGCCTTCCTCTGACAAATACATAGACAGCATATCACTCATCATGACGTCATCTTCTATAACTATAACTTTATACATTGGCGTCACCCCTTATTGGGATTGAAGATTTCTGTCGAATTAAGTCTGTCCTCTTACTATACAATATAGCTGTGACCGACTACAATAATTTGTTAGAGAATTGTTAGGGTTTTTTGTCGAACTTTTGTCACTTGTCTTGTTGCAAACATTTGAGCAAATGTGTCAATTCTTCTTCCAGCTTTGTCAGCCGCTGGCTCCATTCCTGCTCATCTATGTCCTCCTGATTGAACAGCAGCTCCAGCTCTGTCGCCGCATTCGCCAATTGATAAGCGGATAAATGGCTAGCCGCTCCCCTAAGGGTATGCACAAGTCGCTTGGCGGTCACGAGATCCCTCTCTGTCATTGAAGCGATTAATCTGTCGATAAATGAAGGATAATCGGCTTGAAATTGTTCTAACATATGCATCAAAATCGGAAGCTTGCCATTCACTCTGGCGAGCGCCTCCGGCAAATCTACTCCCGGAATGACCGGCAGCGAGGAATAAGCCGTCTGTTCATATTGCGGCTGCACATGGGGCTCATCCTCCCATAACGTCGATACTGGCAATATGCCCGTCTGATTCAACCAATGCGAGAGTACGGAATGGAGAAAGCCGGCGCTGATCGGCTTCGTTATAATATCATCCATGCCTAGCTGCCTGTACTGCTCATGATCGGCGCGCAGCACATTGGCGGTAACCGCAATAATCGGCAGCCCATCATATTTGGGATTGGCCCGAATAAATCGCGTCGCCTCCATGCCGTCCATTTCGGGCATATGAATATCCATAAGAATGAGATGCCACTCCTCCTGCTCCAGCATTTCCAGCACCTCATGGCCATTTTCGGCCAAACCTACTTCGTAGCCCCGTTCTTTTAACATTTCCAGAGCGACGATTTGATTGATTTTATTATCTTCGGCAAGCAAAATCTTGGCATTGCGCCCTTCCCGCTGTTCAACTGCCACTTCGCTCATCGCCCGGTTCCAAGGCGGAATAAAGGAACGCTCCGTCAAAACGCCTCTCAGGCCGTTAAGCATAGCTAACCGGGTAACCGGCTTTGTAAGCAGGGCAAGCGGACGATCCTTTTCTGGCATTTGCAGCATTTCGTCCCGCCCGAAGGAAGTCGTCAGCACAGCCGTCTTCACGCCAGCCGCCACAGCCTCCTGATGGAACTCAAGCCAAGTTTCCGCCCCATACATATCAGGCATCTCCATATCGAGCAAAATCAGCTTCGGCATCGCTCCCGCACCGATTCGGCGCAGCCGCTCCCGCGCCGTCTTCCAGGAAGCGAAGGGAACCGGGGCCATTTCGAACGATTCCAGCCTTTCGCACCAATGGTGGCGCATCATTTGGCTGTCCTCGACGATCCACACCGGCTGTCCAATCATCTCCTCGCCTAGCTCCATGCTGTAGGGCGGCGCTTCTTCAAGCATAGGGAAAGTAATGACGAAGCTGAATTTGCTGCCGCGGCCGACCTTGCTTTCCGCGAAGAGATTTCCGCCCATCAACGTGACGAGCTTTTGGGAAATAACAAGGCCCAGCCCTGTGCCCCCATATTTCCTCGTCGTAGATCCATCCGCTTGGCTGAACGGCTGGAACAGCCTATCCAGCTGCTCCTCGCTCATGCCGATGCCTGTATCTTCAACGACAAAACGCAGCTGCACTTCCGCTTCACGAAGTTCTACCACTTCTAATCGAAGGCTGACATGGCCTTTTTTCGTAAATTTAATCGCATTGATGCATAGATTCAACAGCACCTGCTCCAGCCGCAGCAAATCCCCAAGCAGCGTGCTGGGCAGATTGTAAGCCGTATGGATCAAAAATTCGAACTGCTCCTTGCCGCCCATAAAGACGCTGAGCTGATCTGCTACCCGGCCAAGCAGCTCCTCCGGATGGAAAGCTAGCAGTTCAACCTCTATTTTCTCTGCCTCAACTTTGGAGAAATCAAGAATGTCATTAATGATGCGCAGCAGCGACTCGGATGACGTGCTGATTTTGTCCACATAATCTTTCTGCGAATAGGATAATCCCGTGCGCTTGAGCAGCTGGGTCAGTCCGATGATGCCGTTCAGCGGCGTCCGAATTTCATGGCTCATGAGGGCAAGGAATCTGCCTTTGGCCGCATTCGCCTCCGCCGCATCCTGCGACGCCTGAAGCAGCTCCTCCTGAATGATTTTTTGCTCCGATATGTCCCGTGCAATACAGGAGAAATAATCCTCTCCTGTTCTGCGATTATGATGGGATACGAGCACGAGCGATACATGCTTCAATTGTTTTTTCTTCGTCAAAATTTCGATATTGCCTTCCCAATACCCGTACTGCTTGGCCAGCTCTGAGCCATTCATAAGATAAAAGAACATTTCACTGCTCAGATGCTCATTGAGCGAAGAAAGATCCGTTTCTTCCTCATGGATGCCGAGCATCTCCTTGCCCGCCTGATTAATGTAGATCATTTCGCCCTGGGAATCGACCGAAGCGATCAAATCTTTGGCAGAGCCAACGATATCAAGCAGCCGATTGCGCGATTTTTCCACCTGCAGCTTGTCGGTTATATCCAGAAACATACCAACGGCTCCTGTAAATTTCCCATTTGCATCCCGCAGGCCATTCGTGCTGAGCAGGACGGGAATGCGTTTGCCATTTTTCGCAATAAAGGTCCATTCCCGCTCGTAGGAAAACTCGGCCTTGCGCAGCTCCTTGAGCACATCCAGTCCCGGTACCACCTCGCGGCCCAATTTCTCCCCAAGTTCCTCGGCCGTTATGCGGATTTCCTCCATGTCCATGAACAGCAGCGGCGTCGCATGCCCCGATACTTCTTCTGTCTTATAGCCGATCATTTCCTCAGCCTTCTTATTGAGATAGGAAATACGGTAATGCTCGTCGAGGACGACAAAGGAATATTGATTTTGATTAATAATCGCTTCCAGCCGTTCAAACATTCTTCTTAGACGCACAACCATGACGTTCACCGAACGCGACAGCTTGCCTACCTCGTCCCCTGGCATTTCTGAAAGATGCTCGGCATTAAACTGGCCAGCGGCTGCCTGTTCGGTGACGATCAATATATTTTTCAACCGATTTACCATATTGGCAAAAAAGAGATAGCACAGCAGCACAATGACAAGCTCTGAGCCAACGAGCGTCAGCAGAATGCTCAGCAGGACGGGCAGCGTCCCGATCTCCAAATCCGACATCGGCATTTCAAGCATAAAATGCCAAGCAGCCACACCATCCACCTTGGAGTGAAATACTGCGTATTCATTCATATTTGAGGAAATGATCTCCATGCCATCCTTATTGGACAGCAGCTTTTCATTCACCTGAATTTCCTGTAAATTCCCGTTCATCATGGCAGTCTGCGGCAAAATCCCATCATCCGAACAGAATAATACAACGCCTTCCTCGTTATACAGCCAGAAGGTGGCTGCATCCGGCTTATCCAATTGCAAATAAGGGATAATCATATCCATATCAATAGCTGCATAGACGATTCCGGCAATTTGATTTTCTTCATTGTAGACTGGAACGGCTATGACAAATTGTTCTTTTGGCGAAAGGCTTGTTTTGAACGGATCGCTGATCAGCACCTTCCCTTTAATCGAAGTCTGGAAGAAGGAATGGTTGCTCAAATCAAACGGCGTGCCATCCGTACGAATGGCCATGCCGTCCTTGCCCACAAAGCCAAGGGAGCGGAAGGCAAAGCCTGCCCGCACAAGCTCACGGTTAAAATAGCTGAGCTTCTCTTCGTCTTTTCCATAACGTACGACATCGGTTCGGCTAATGACCAATACTTCCGCCCGCCTGATGGCAAGCCAAGCAGACAGGTTATTCGCACTGCTGTTTAATTGGCTTAATGTTTTCTCTGTTGCGGAATCAATCATTCCCTGTCTTAAGCCCAAATAGTTAATAATGCCGGCAAACAGCAGCGGAATAAAGGTAATTAATACTATAACCAGAAGTCCCTTGACCCTAAGAGACGTGTTGCTCAAGCGGCTCACTTCCTATCCGGCAAAGTTTGTCAGTTGTCCCGTTTATTATACAGCCTTTACGAAAGCGGGAGAAGCAAAAACGCCAAGGCGGAGGGCCTTGGCGTTCAAAAAAGACATTCGTTATTTTAGATGGTGCCTCATTGCTGGATTCGCTTGCCTTAATCTTTTAAAATCGATTCAATACGAGCCAGCTCATCGCTAGAGAAGTCAAGCGAGCTGAGTGCCGCAACGTTATCATCGATTTGCTCCACACGGCTTGCGCCGATCAATGCCGATGTTACCCGGCCGCCGCGCAATACCCATGCGAGCGCCATCTGTGCAAGCGTCTGCCCGCGCTCGGCAGCATGAGCATTAAGCAGCTTGATTTTCTCAAGCTTGCCTTCTGTAATTTGATCGGATTGCAGAAATACGCTTGGCCCTGCCGCGCGGGAATCCTGCGGGATGCCGTTCAAATAGCGGTTCGTCAGCAAGCCGCCAGCGAGCGGCGAGAACACGATGGAGCCGATGCCTTCCGTATCAAGAACATCCTGCAAGCCATCTTCAATCCAGCGATTGAACATCGAATAAGAAGGCTGGTGAATGAGGCAAGGCGTGCCAAGCCGCTGCAAAATAAGGGAAGCTTCAGCCGTCTGCTCCGCACTGTAGTTGGACAAGCCAACATAGAGCGCCTTGCCTTGGCGAACGATATGGTCAAGCGCAGCCATCGTTTCTTCAAGCGGCGTGTTCGGATCTGGACGGTGATGATAAAAAATATCTACGTATTCCAGCCCCATGCGCTTAAGGCTCTGATCGAGGCTCGCCACCAAATATTTGCGCGAGCCCCACTCGCCGTAAGGGCCTTTCCACATATAATATCCGGCTTTTGTGGAAATAATAAGCTCATCGCGGTAAGCCGCCAAATCCTGCTTGAGCAGTTGGCCGAATGTCTCTTCTGCGGAGCCAGCAGGCGGCCCATAATTGTTAGCAAGGTCGAAATGGGTAATGCCCAAATCGAAAGCGCGGCGGACCATCGCCCGTCCATTTTCCAAACGATCCGTACCGCCAAAGTTGTGCCAGAGGCCCAGTGATACTGCCGGAAGCAGCAGTCCGCTGCGGCCGGTACGATTGTATTTCATCCCGTCATAGCGGGAATTTGCAGGCAAATACGTCATCGATTAACATCCTCTCTACTATTAAAATTAAAAGTTGGAAACTCTCATGTTATACTTCAAACCAAATATAAAGCGCTTGCCTTCTCCATTGTACACTGCTAAGACGCATGGCGCAAAAAAGCAGCTCCTGCTGAAATCCCTTTATTTTTATTTAAGATTAAGGTTTTTTAACCTGAGTTTTGTTATAGTAGGTTAGACAAGCGTAAACGGTTACGGTGAGCTGGCCTTGATCACCGCAACGTTTCGCGAAACCATTATAAAAAGCGTGTAAGATGATGAAGGGAGTTTGAAGAATGGATAACCAAGAATCGCAGCGTAAAGAAGAAGAATTAAAAAATGCTGCGGAGCAAGAAACCAACACACACGAGGACAATCAACATACGACTGAATCAACAATAGCTTCACCGAATGCGGCAGGAGGGGCGCCTTTGGGCGGATCAACTCCCCCGCCACCCCGTAAAAGCGGCAACGGAGCATGGATTGCACTTTCAGCAGTTTTAGCTATTTTGCTAGTAATCGTCGCTATTAAACCGGTATTTGGCGGTGGCAACAATGCAGCCGTTGCAACGGTTAACAAAGTCGACATTACGAAAGAAGACCTTTACGAGGAAATGCTGAAATCAGGCGGTAAAACAACTCTCGACAATCTGATTACACAGCAGTTGATTACGCAAGAAGCTAAAGCTTCCAATGTTACGGTTACAGAAGCGGATATCGATGAAGAGATTAATACGCTGAAAGCAAGCTTCGGCACGGACGAGCAGTTCAACGCTGCACTGGCACAATACGGCGTAACGCTGGAGAGCCTGCGTAAAGATGCTGAGACGCAAGTGAAAATCCGCAAGCTGCTTGAGCCATCCATTACGATTACCGATGATCAAATTAAAGAAGCTTATGAGCAAAACAAAGCTTCCTATGGCACAGGCGAAGAAATTAAAGCTTCGCATATTCTGGTAGCTACGCAAGAGGAAGCAGACGCGATTTTGAAGGAATTGAAAGATGGCGCTGACTTCGCAACGTTGGCGAAAGAAAAATCAACCGATACAGGCACGAAAGACAATGGCGGCGATCTTGGCTTCTTCGGCAAAGGCGTCATGGACCCTGCTTTCGAGGAAGCAGCCTTTGCACTGGAAGTTGATCAAATCAGCGACGTCGTTAAATCGAGCTTCGGTTTCCATATTATTAAGAAAACCGGCTTTAAAGCGGCAACTTCCCCGACTTTTGAAGAGAAGAAGGAAGAAATCCGCAAGCAGCTGCTGAATCAACAAATTCAAGAGAAATCAGCTACTTGGATTCAAGAGATTCGCGACAAAGCAACGATTACTAACACGCTCGAAGAGAAAACAGAAGAAGAAACAGACGCAAGCGCTAATCCAGACGCAGCTGTTTCTCCAGAAGCAAGCGCAGCACAATAAGCCCAACCGATTGAGGCTAACGCGCTTATGAACGTGCTCATGATTTAAAAAAAAGATCGTTGTCCGCCAGGCTTAATGCCTTTGGGACAGCGATCTTTTTTTGGTTTCATACACCCACCGTTTAGCCTTGCAAGGCGGCCCCTTTGCTCACGGTCACTTCCTTGCCGCTTGCCTTCAGCCGCTCTACCACTTTATTGAGTGCCAGCTGCGCCGTATGATCCCATATGCGCGACTGGCTAAGGTCGATATGAATTTCGTCGGCTTTGCAGTCCAGCTCAATGAGCTCTTCCAATCCAGAAGAAGAAGCGAAAAACAGCTGTCCATACACCCGATAAGTTCGCTTGCTGCCTTCCCATTCGCTATGGATGTGCAGCTTGCGCGACACCGACACAACGAACCATACGAAGCTGATCAGCACGCCAACCAATACGCCAGCAGCCAAATCATGCGTGAACAGTACAGCAGCTACTGTCGCCACCATGACGACCGTTTCGGCAAGCGGCACACTGCGCGGCTTGAACACCGAGCGCCAGTCGAAGATGGCGATACAGACCATAATCATAATGCCGACCAGCGCCGCCATCGGCACCTGTGCCAGCACATCGCCGAACAGAACGGCGAGCAGCAAGAGGAACAAGGCAGAAACGAGCGTTGACAGCCTATGCTTCCCGCCCATTTTTACATTAAGCACCGATTCCGCAACAAGCGCGCAGCCTGCCATACCGCCGAAGAAACCCGCGACGACATTCGCAACGCCTTGTCCGCGCATTTCCTTATTTTTGTCCGTACGCTCTCCGGTCATCTCATCGAGCAAATTATGCGTCAGCATCGTCTCCGTATATCCAACGACAGCCAGCGACAAGGAATAAGGAAAAATGATTGCGAGCGTCTCCCAGCTAAGCGGAATATTCGGCAGCAGAAACGATGGCAGCGAAGCGTCAATTGCGCCAACACGAGTAACACCGTCCATGCCGAATACCCATACAGCGAACGTTAGCACGACAACCGCCACCAGCGGTGATGGAATCGCCTTGAAATAACGGGGGAGAAAATAAATGATCGCCAGCGTCGCCGCAACTAACGCATACATTAGCCACGACTCGCCCTGAAAATAACGGAGCTGCGACAGGAGGATGAGAATCGCCAGCGCATTAATAAATCCGGTCAGCACGCCCTGCGGCACATATCTCATCAGCTTGCCCAGCTTAAATACACCCATAAAATATTGCAAAATTCCGGTCAAAATCGTAGCTGCAAACAAATATTCGATGCCATGCTCCTTTACAAGCGTCAGCATCAGCACTGCCATCGAGCCCGCGGCTGCGGAAATCATGCCGGGACGGCCGCCAAGAAACGTCGTAACGAGCAGGATACAGATTGAAGCATAAATCCCGACAACAGGCGGTACTCCCGCCATAAACGAAAAAGCCAGCGAATCCGGCACCAGTGCGAGCGTCGCCGTCATGCCCGCCAGCACATTCACCCGCACATCGGTCATCCACTGTCGCTTCCAAGATAAACGGCTCATACCCTTTTCACCTAATATCCTTCGCCTTTGCCGCCGTTCGCGATGGCGACGCTTGCGCTTGCACCAATGCGGGTGGCGCCAGCAGCCAGCATTTTGAGCGCGGTTTCCAAATCTCGTACTCCACCGGAAGCTTTAACACCCATGTCTGGCCCAACTGTACGGCGCATTAGCGCAATATCTTCCTCCGTTGCGCCGCCTTTGCCGAAGCCGGTCGACGTTTTGACAAAATCGGCGCCAGCCTCCTTGCAAATTACGCAAGCCCGCACCTTTTCCGCATCCGTAAGCAAGCCTGTTTCCAAAATGACCTTTACGATTGCCCTGCCCTTGCAAGCAGCCACAACCGCTTCAACATCGCGCTTCACGCCTGCTTCGTCGCCCGATTTCAGCAGCCCAATGTTCAGCACCATGTCCACCTCCGTTGCTCCGCAGGCAATCGCGTCTTCCGCTTCCGCTGCCTTCGCCTTTGAAGTCGTTGCGCCAAGCGGGAAGCCCGCTACCGTCGTAATGCCTACGCCAGAGCCAGCCAGCTGAGCAGCCGCAAGCGCGACCCAGCCTGCATTCACGCAAACGGTGGCAAAATGATACGTTTTCGCTTCGGCACAAAGCTGAATGATTTCCTCTTTTGTCGCGTCGGCCTTTAGCATTGTGTGATCAATAACTCCAGCTACATTCGCTGCATTCGTACTGCTCATTAATAAATCCCTCCACCTATCGTCTCTCTAGCCCGCCTTGTTCACGCCTCCGGCTTGTAATCCAGCAAATGCTTCGCCGTAATGTGATCGGTAATCAACGTATTAGCATATTGGCCAGCAAGCGCACCATACACCGCTTCGACCTTGCTTGGGCCGCCAGCTACCAGCACGGACCATTCCTTGCGCTTCAGCTCCCCCAAATCAATGCCAATCGTGCGCAAGTCCAGCTCCTCGCTGACCAACTGCCCGTTGATATCTATGAATCTTGAGCAAATATCCCCTACGCCGCGCGAGAAAATAATGCCCAAATCCTCATCGGAAAAATAATTCGCCCGCATCAGCACCGAATCCTCGGTTGGCGCTCCTACGGTAACAACAGCGATATTCGCTTTTTTGCCCATATCAAGAATTTTGCGTATATGACGATCCGCTTCAATCGCATGCTTCACAACCGCATGGTCAACAATAGCTGGAAGCGGAATCAAATAAGGCGACGTTTGATAAGCTTTAGCGAACAGCTGCGCGATCTCGTGGGCATACGTATCGGTCTCGGAATGGCTGACACCTCCGTTGAGCTGCACCACCTTGACCTTCTTCGCATGCTTGTTCGGCAGACGGGTCGCTACTTCATACAAAGTCGTGCCCCAGGTTACGGCAATCGTATCGCCATCCTGCACCGTTTCATTGAGAAATGCAGCAGCAGCTTCTCCTATTACCCGCTTGGCCATCGCATCCTCATACTTAGGTACCGTGGCTACAATTGCGCGTTTCAAGCCGAAGCGCTCCTGCAATTGCCGTTCGCGGTCCGCATTGTCTGCTGCCGGGTCCATAATCTTGATCTGTACGATACCGTCAACCTTCGCCTGCTGCAAAAAACGCGAAACCGTTGGACGTGACACGCCGAGCTTCTTGGCTATTTCCTGCTGATTGTAGTCAAGCTCATAGTACATGCGCGCTGCTTCAATCATTTTCATCTTTTTGTCGCTGAGTTCCTCCATCGGGCATCTCCTTTGGTGAGTCGCTCTTCCACATTTATCTATCTTGAGAATATGTTCAAATAATTGTAAGCAATATTTCAGTTTCATTATATAAGGAAAAAAGCAAAACAACAACTACAGCTTTTGGACAGGATTTTCATGTCAACATGTGGAATACGTATAAGGCGCGACCATAAACGACATTCTGATGGGAGGTATCACCTGCTATGTTGAACAAGTTTAAGTGGTTCACATCCATTCTTTTGGCCGCGGCCCTGCTTCTAGGCGCTGCAAGCGTCTCGGCGGCTGCATCCACCCCAGAGAAGGCCGGCAAGCATATTACGCTTCTGCATACGAACGATATGCATGCCCGGGCGGTCGAAGCCGAAAGCAACGGCGAGCTCGGCTTTGCACGGCTGGCCGGTATTATCGACAGCTACAGGGCCAGCAATCCGAACACGCTCCTGCTGGATGGCGGCGATGCCATTCACGGCACTACCTTCGCTACGCTTGTAGAAGGCGAAAGCGTCGTACGCGTCATGAACGCAATGGGCTACGATGCGGCAGTCCCCGGAAATCATGAATTTAATTATGGCTACAACCGCCTCGTCGAGCTAGAACCCCAAATGGAATATCCGCTTCTGAGCGCCAACATTAGAGTAAAGAAAGACGATTCGCCGCTGTTTCATCCTTATGTCATTAAAGAGGTGGACGGCGTAAAAATCGGTATCTTTGGCCTGACCACACCCGAAACCGCCTACAAGACGCATCCGAAAAATGTCGACGGGCTTGTGTTCACCGATCCAGCCGAAGAGGCGAAAGCGATCGTCGCCGAGCTGAAGGACCAGGTTGACGTCATCGTGGCACTCGGCCATATCGGACAGGATGAGTCGAGCGCCGATACGAGCATTGGCATTGCCAAGGAAGTTTCCGGCATTGATGTTTTTATTGATGGGCACAGCCATACGGTGCTGAAAAAAGGGCTTGAAGCCGGACATGGCACCCTTATTGCAAGCGCCGGTGAATATACCAAATACATTGGCGTCGTCGATTTGTGGATCGATCAAGGCAAAGTAGTCAGCAAAGAAGCCAAGCTGATTGATTACAAAGCTGCTGCGGCAATTGCTCCTGATCAAAAAATTGCCGAGCTGGTCGATTCCATCGTCGCTGAGCAGCAGGAAATTCTCTCAACCGAGGTTGGCGAAACCGCTGTAAGGCTTGATGGCGAGCGCGAGCAGGTTCGCGCGGGAGAAACGAATCTTGGCAATTTGATTGCCGACAGCCTGCGTTCTATCACGAAGGCCGACATCGCCCTAACGAATGGCGGCGGTATCCGCGCTTCAATAGATGAAGGAATCATTACGCTGGGCGAGATCATTACGGTGCTGCCCTTCGGCAATCAAATCGTGACGCTTAACGTCACAGGCGCCGATATAAAAGCCGCTTTGGAAAATGGCGTTTCGGATTACCCGAATCCGAAGGGCGCTTTTCCGCAAGTATCCGGCATCGCCTTCAAGATCGATACCGCCAAGGCAAAAGGCTCGCGCGTCCATTCCGTAACGGTAGGCGGCGCTCCGCTCGATGCAAAAAAATTATATTCGCTCGCGACGAATGATTTTATAGCAGCCGGCGGCGATGAATATACGATGTTCGCCAGCTATCCGCAGGCCGGCATGTTTGGCGCACTGGACGAAGCGCTCACGAGCTATTTGCGGGAGCTTGGAACAGCGGCAAAACCAGCTGTTGAGGGACGTATAACAGAGGGAGCAACGCCTAGCTCCGCTTCGCCCTCCCCGTCTTCCAGCACGAAGCCTAAGCCGGAAGTTATCCAGCCCGGCCCGTCGTCTCCGGCAGGCACCAATCAGGCGGAGCCTGCGAAGGCTGCCGACTATGCCAACTACACGGTGAAAAAAGGCGATACGCTCTGGTCGATTGCGAAGCGCTATAATACGACGTGGCAGGCGATTCGCGACGTAAACCAAATTAAAAATCCCGACCGCATTTACATCGGACAGCAGCTCAAAATTCCGGCATAGCAGCAAAACAGCCCTTCGCCATTTTCAGAATGGTGAAGGGCTGTTTCTCTTATATCTCTGACATGTCCCGGCTAAGCTTGTATGGACTTGCTGCTAGACTTGCTGCTGGCCTTGCTGCGCAGCCTGCGTTCAAAGCCTACATACAGCACAATGTACAGGACGAAAAATCCGCCGGACAGTAAATACATCGTCGAATAGTTGGTCACAGCGGCTACAGCTCCCAGCAATATTGAACCGCTTCCGATGCCGATGTCAAAAGCATTGTAATAGGTGGCCGTCGCTACGCCTCTGCGCTCTGGCTCTACAAGATCGATAACCCAAGCCTGCAGCGCTGGGAACAGGGCGCCAAAGCCAAAGCCATAAAACAACCCCGACAGCAGCAGCATCGCGGTAGAATGCGTAAAATAAAGCATGACGCTAGCAATAATGCATAGAATAGCAGCAGGCAGCAGCACCCACATGCGCCCTTTGCGATCAAACAACGGGCCGCTAATAAAGCGGATCAGAAACTCGCTGATTGCCACGACAAGGAAGAAAATGCCGACACTGCCCAAGCCCTGCTCTTTGCCAAACAAAGCGATAAAGCTGAGCACCGTGCCGAAAGGAATGCCGATAAGCAGGCCAAGCAGCGAAGGCATAAACGCCTTGCGCTCCACGACGCTGTCCATCCAGCTTCCCGTTTCCGCCACAGGAGCGGCTGCGGCTGGCGCCTTCTTCTCCACACGCGGAAAGCGGACAAAGCAGGTGCTGATCAAGCTAAGCAGCATAACAACTGCCCCAATTAGAAACAATGCCTTAAACCCATATTCCGTCATAATCCAAATGCCAAAAAAGGGTCCTAAAGCGAATGAGATCGAATTCCCTGTCGCAAAAAAGCCCATGCCTTCTCCTCTTCGAGAGGCTGGCACTAAATCGGAGGCCGCTGTGCCGAACAGCGTCGTTGCAATGCCGAAGCCGACGCCGTGCACGACGCGCAGCACAAGCAGTACGGCAAGGGTCGCAGCTAAATAATAGCCGGTAAGCGCGATAAGACTGATGGCTACTCCAAGAAGCAGCAGCTTCTTCTGGCCCAGCCGCTTAATGCCGTAACCCGTTCCAAGCCGGGAAATGACGGCCGTAAACGTAAATAAGCCCATAATCAAACCAATTTGTGTTTGGCTGCCTCCCTGCTCCGCGGCAAACACGGGAAGTGTCGGCAGCAGCATCTCAAGCGCCATAAACAGCAGCAGATTAGAGCCCATTAATAAAATGAAATTTTTTGACCATAGCGCCTCGCGCATTTTTCTATCTCCTTTATGTCTACAATCTAAGTATGAGACGTTCCGATCCCCTTACGATTCGTTCATCATATAGCAGTTTAATTATCCTGTCTACGATGAAAATGCCGGTCTTCAATTTTCTATTGCGGTCTTCGGCAAGTGTGATAACCTTTAGAAGAGGTTGTCTTCAGAAATCTCATTTTCCACACGAAGTGAGGAGCCTGTCTATGAAACAAATGATAAGCGATGAACGGCTCGATGTGATTATTTTCAAAAAATTTATTGTTCAGCTTATCCGTAATTATCTGTTTGGCGGGGCTGTCGCTGTCCTTGGGGTAGGAAGCATCCTCATCTTTTCAACCTTGCAGCTATCCAGTATTGAAATTATTCGGCTGGCGCTGCTGCTCGTCGTTTCGCTGATCATCATGTTCAGCTGCGAATGGCTGGCTTTCAAACGGCATATTAGGCCTATACGCAATATTTTTTACATAGAAGCTACTTCTGCCCAGCTTCGAGAGGCCTATTTGCAAGTACATAACTTTCCGCTTTTATCGGTTAAACGGATCGCAGGTCCCCATTTTCTAGGTTTGGCAATTCCCGTTGGCAGTCTCACTTATATAAGTATAAAGCTGCAATGGATCGTATTTCCTTATTACTATATTGCGATAGGCGCAGCTTGTGCGGTGCTGATTGCGGCGATGCATGCCATGCTTGAGTTTTTTCTGACGACCAGGGCGATACCTCCGCTCATTACGCATATACGCGCGATGCATATTAAACGGTTTAACGCTGATTTGACGCTGGAGGGGCAAGTGCTGGTGACGATCAGGCGCAAGTTTCTGCTCAGCGCTTTTATTATCGGAACGCTGCCGATGCTTATGTTCAGCCTGGCGACGCAAATTCGCATAGAGGGGTACGCCAGTACCAGCTCCGCTTCTGCCGCCTATTGGCAATGGGCCGTCCTCATTCTTATTATTGGCATTTTATTTTCCTGGCTTAGCGCATCGCTGCTTTCCAAGGATATTCAATCGCCCATCGAGACGCTCCAGCAGGCGTTGGTCAGCGTTCAGGAAGGCAAGCTCGACCATAAGGCCGAGGATATTTATTCGGATGAGTTTTCCAAGCTTGTGGCCGGATTCAACCATATGGTCGATGGGCTGAAGGAGCGCGAGAAGCGCAACGCCCAGCTGCTGCAAAGCTATTTCATTACTCTAGCTGCGGCGCTTGAGGCTCGCGACCTCTACACCGCCGGGCATTCCGAGCGCGTAGCTGAATACGCTGTGCTCATCGGGCAGCTCGCTGGCTGGGACGATTCCGTTCTGGATACGATTCGCAAGTCGGCGCTGCTCCATGATATTGGCAAAATCGGTGTTCGTGACGCCGTGCTGCTGAAGGACGGCAAGCTGACTGACGAGGAATTCGATCAAATCAAACAGCATCCGATTTTGGGTGAAAATATTTTACGGCGCATTGAGCCGGCTGATGCGATGGAGCATCTGCTTCCGGGCGTGCGCTCCCATCATGAGCGTTTTGACGGCAAAGGCTATCCCGACGGGCTCGCAGGCGAAAATATTCCGCTGCTCGGCAAAGTCATTGCCATCGCTGACGCCTTCGATGCGATGACCTCCGATCGCCCCTACCGCAAGGGCATGACTGTATGCAAGGCGCTCACCATTTTGGAAGAAGGCAAGGGAACCCAGTGGGACCCTGGCCTAGCCGAGTTGTTCATCCGCTGGCATAGGGAGCAGCAAGCATCAGAAGATACGCGTGCAGAGGCGTAAGCAAGCAAGCTCTGACGCTCGATGCACGGCATGCGGCATAAAGACCAAAAAAATCCGCCTGCATGAGGCGGATTTTTTTATAAAATCGTTTGAATGTTTGGATTAACGTTTAATTAATTGGAAATCATCATAATGGAAGCCCGGGGAAACAATACAGGAGAACAGCGATGGCTCGTCGCCAAGCGGCTGCGACATTTGCCACTCGCCTGCTGGAACTACCGCTTGCGGCTGCTGGCCATTCAGCACATCGCCGCCTACAATAATTTCCTTTCTAAGCGTTGGGTCGTCTGCAGTGCCGCCCAGGGAAAGGGTAATTGGGCCGCCAGAATGCCAAATCCACAGCTCATCAGATAGTACTTTATGCCAATCCGACATCTCATGCGGATGCAATAAAAAATAAATCGAGGACGCTGCGGCACGTGGTCCGGAATAAGCCTCACCAAGCAGCTCCTGCGGAATTTGGAAGGAAGCCTTCCACAATTCTTTATACCAACCGCCCTCTACATGCGGTTGTAAGCCCAATGCTTCAACTAACGGCGAAATCGCCTTGTTCGCTTCACTCATCATTCAATCTCCTTCCAGCTGGAAAAAATGCTTATTTCATTTAATTCCCCCAGTGTATCCAACACTTGGGACAACGTCAATACCTTTCGCAGCAGCCTTGTGACATTCGGCCTACAATCATTTATAATAGTAATAAGAGACAGGGGGTGAATAGATGAACAACAACGTTTTGCAGCAGCAAGCAAGGCAAAGCCGGTTAGTGAAAGGCCTGATCATACTAGCATTGCTGTGTACAGCCATACTATTTGCTTATCAGGCGGAGGACTTGCCTGAGCTGAAATCTCCCTCCGACCAACTGACGATTGCAGCAGGCGACCATCATGGTGTCGCGATCCGATATCAATCCGGTATTTTGAAGCAGCTTTTCCAGATGACGCTTATAGGCGTCACCATTATTTTAGGAATACTCGCATGCCGAAAGCAGCGGCTGATTCCACTATCCATTCGCCGTGCCTTTATACCGCAGCAAATAAAGGATTTATTTTTGATGCCTGTTAAATTCACCGGAAGCTTTATATAATCTATAGCCAGCATTATACGTATCCGTCCTATCACGATACCCACACAAACTCACGATATAGGAGCTGGCGAATATGAATATTAGAGAATCGGATTTACCAGGCATTGGACGTAAGTATCAAATGGAGACGAGAGGCGGCGACAAGCTTGTTGTCGTCATCCATGATGACGGAAGAAGAGAAATGTACCATTTTGAATACGATGATCCAGATGACAGCATTTCCATGGTTTCCATGGACGACGAGGAGGCCCGTCAGGTTGCTGCCATTATTGGAGGAATGACCTATACGCCGAAGGCGCTTGAGACGATTGAAGTCGCGCTCGACGATTTGACCATTGAGTGGTATAAAGTCGAAGCCGGAGCAAGCTGCGTAGGCAAAACGATCGGTGATTCGGATATCCGCAAGCGGACGGGGACGACGATTATCGCCGCGATCGATAAGGACGGCAAGCATATTAATCCGGGTCCGGATTATATTTTCAAAGCCGACTCTACACTGATAGTTGCAGGTGAACGCCCGCATCTTAAGACGCTTAAGCAGTTGCTCGTGAATGGGAGCCGTTAATTATGGATCATCTGGTGCTGGAGATTGGTCTCGCCGTCACTTTGATTGCCCTAGTCGGCTTAATAGCAAATAAAGTAAAATTTTCAGTCATTCCGTTTTATATTTTGATCGGGATGGCTGTGGGGCCGCATGCTCCTAAATTCGGCGTTTTCGACTTCCGCTTTATCGAAAGCGCCCCCTTCATTGAATTTCTCGGCCGATTAGGCGTGCTGTTCCTGCTCTTTTATCTCGGTCTGGAATTTTCGGTCGGACGCCTGATGAAATCGGGAAAAAACATCGCCGTCGGCGGTACGATTTATATTATTATCAATTTCACGCTTGGACTTGTCTATGGCTTCTCCTTAGGCTTCCCGCTTGAGGAAACGCTCATTATGGCCGGTATTACAACGATTTCTTCAAGCGCCATCGTTGCAAAGGTGCTCGTAGACCTGAAACGAACCGCGAATCGGGAAACCGAGATGATACTCGGCATTATTATGTTCGAGGATGTTTTCCTCGCTGTGTATATTTCCATCCTCTCCGGTCTTGTACTGAGCGGCTCCAGCTCGCTTGGCGGCGTACTCCTCTCCGCAGCCTATGCGCTTGGATTTATGCTCCTTGTACTCGTAGTTGGACGCAAGGCTGTTCCTCTGTTGAACAAAATATTAAACATCCGCTCGAACGAATTGTTTCTTCTGCTGATCTTCGGGGCTTTATTCCTCGTCGCAGGCTTCTCCGAAACGATTCACGTCGCTGAGGCAATCGGCGCCCTTCTAGTTGGGCTAGTGCTAGCTGAAACCGCTCATATGAAGCGGATCGAGCATCTGATTTTACCTTTCCGCGATTTCTTCGGGGCGATTTTCTTCTTCAGCTTCGGTCTGACGATTGATCCGACGGCGCTTGGAGGCGCAGTATGGCTATCGCTAGGTGCTGTTGCTATTACGCTGTTCGGCAACGTGCTTGCAGGCATGCTGGCGGGGAAAAGCGCAGGGCTTTCGCCTAAAGCGTCCGCGAATATCGGTCTGACGATCGTCTCGCGCGGCGAGTTTTCGATTATTATGGCGAATCTCGGCAAAGCCGGAGGATTAATGGAACTGCTTCAGCCATTTGCTGCCTTGTATGTTCTGCTGCTTGCGATTTTGGGGCCATTGCTCACCAAGGAATCCAAGCTCATCTACAACGGCATGAACAAAGTATTCCGCTTTGACCGCAAGAAGGCTAAAGACAAAGAACCCATCAAAGAGCCGGACGTTTCCAATTAAACGACGGGTCTGCCTTTGCAGCCTAAAAATTTAACAAGCCTGCCCCAACCGACGAAGTGTTATTTTCGCGGGTCAAGGCAGGCTTGCTTTTTTTTATAATTGGTTTATTTAGCTTGGCGTCCTAGTCGATGCCGTCTTTAAAGTTTTTGTTCCAATTTTTATCGCCTTTGTGAACATAGTCCTCCACTGTCTTGTGCAGGGTGTTCACAAGCTCTTCCTTGATCTTGGCAATCGTGTCGTAAAAGACAATTTCCTCCGCGCCCGAAATTCTCACTCCGGCTACTGCCTGTGTGGCAGCGAAGCGGCGATGCTCCGATTCAAAGTTTTCCAACGCCTGCAGGGCATGCTCTACATAATGGGATAATTCCTGATGTTCCTTCGGAAGTTGAGCTTTAAGCTCTTGAATGCGTGTTTTTAATGGCATTAGAATCACCTCAGCGTTAGTATTTACCTCTGTTTATTTACTATAACCGATTTTTATGCTTCGAGCATCCCAAAATATGCTAACCCGGCAATGATGCGCCTATTCACGACGGATTGACCTGTACCATTACCTGCTTGCCGCTTACTTGAATGCCGGTCTGCGGCTTGCCTTGCTCTGCCAAATCGGCGAGCAGGCGCTCCAGCAGCGTCTTGCCAGCAGCCCCCTGCTTGCCTCCTTGAACGCGCACGACGAGCTGCACCGCATGGCCCGACTCCAGCAGCTTCGCAGCCTGGCGCTGCTTGGTGTCGTAATCATGCTGCTCGATATCAATGCCGAGACGCAGCTCCTTTACCTTCGCTGGCTGGCCTTGTGCCTTCTCCTGCCGTTTGGCCTGGCTAGCCTCCTGCTTCGCTGTACCGCGCCCCATCAGCTTGCAGGGCGGCGGACTGCTCATAATGGACAGGCATACGAGATCTGCCTTGTGCTGCTTCGCAAGCGCAAGCGCTTCTGCGCGGGAGACGACACCAAGCGGCTCGCCGTTCAAGCCCGTGAGCTCCACCTCAGAAGCTTTGATTTTCTCATTCATCAGCATCGTAACAACCTTCTTTCTGCTGCTCTGTTCTATTCTCATTACCCAGCTAATCCCGCAGCTACTCTTGATGCTGCTGAATCAGGTCCATCTTCATCTGCCACGTTTTCTCGCTTAGATGAATCGGATAAAATTCCGGATTCAGCTTGCGCTTCACTTCCGGAAGGAAGCTGCTTAGCTGCTCCTGATGGAACTGCCGAACCTGCGAAAGGGACGGCAGCTCATAAACGAGACTGCCCTTGTCGAAAATACATTTGAGCAGCGGGACCGCTTCGTAATTGTTCACGTATTTGTATATATACGGGTGCAGCGGATCAAATAGCTTAAGCCTGCTGCCGTCCGGCTTCTCTTCCTCGCCGCATAAAGCAATATAATCAGCCCGCGCCAGTCCCGTATTCAGGTTGCGGATACGGAACACATCCTTGCGGCCCGGCGTCGTCACCTTCTCGGGATTCGCAGACAGCTTGATGACGGGCACGTAATGCCCGTCCTTCCAGCGCGCGGTCAGCTTGTACACGCCGCCCAGCGAAGGCTGGTCCGCAGCGGTAATCAGCTGCGTGCCCACGCCCCATATATCAATGCGCGCCCCTTGCGCCTTGAGGTTAAAGATCAGCGTCTCATCGAGATCATTCGATGCGACGATCTTCACATGCGGCAGCCCCGCAGCATCCAGCTGCTTGCGCGCCTCCTTGGACAATAGCGCGAGATCGCCGCTGTCGAGGCGAATCGCGCTGAGCTGCTTGCCTTGGCTCTCCAGCCAGCGAGCCGTCTTAATCGCATTCGGCACGCCGCTTTCCAGCGTGTCGTACGTATCGACGAGCAGCGTCACTTGATCCGGCAGCGCCTCGGCATATTTCATGAAAGCTTCTTCCTCGGTATCATGTCCCTGCACCCAAGAGTGGGCATGCGTTCCTTTAGCCGGGATGCCGAACAGCATCCCCGCCCGCATATTGGATGAAGCGTGGAAGCCGGCAATATAAGCGGCACGCGCGCCCCATACGGCAGCATCCGCCTCTTGCGCCCGTCTTGTCCCGAACTCCAGCAGCGTATCGCCGTCCGCAACCTGCACAATACGCGACGCTTTCGTCGCAATCAGCGTCTGGTAATTCATGAAGTTCAGCAGCGCCGTCTCAATAAGCTGCGATTCAAATATGGTGCCCTCCACGCGAATGAGCGGCACACCCGCAAAGACGACCGTGCCTTCCTCCATCGCATACATGCTGCCCTTGAAGCGGAACGCCCGCAGCCGTTCGAGAAAAGCGGGCTCGTACTGTTCCTCCTGCTCAGCCAAATACGCAAGCTCCTCTTCTCCGAAGCATAGCTCTTCTATATATTTTACAATGCGTTCAAGTCCCGCAAATACAGCATATCCATTGCCAAAAGGCAGCTTGCGGAAATACGCCTCGAATACCGCTGGCGTATCTGCCGTTCCATTTTTCCAGTGCGCATACATCATGTTGATTTGATATTTATCCGTATGCAGCGTTAAATTTGCGCTATTCACAGACACAAGTCACTCCGTTCTAAATGATGTCTGACAGGGGCTGCGAAGAAGGATTGTCCATGCCTGATGAACGGCGGCGCTTTCAAGGTGAAACGGCTGTCGCCGTTCTCTGGCGGCGCAGCACGTCTCAGTCCGAGAAATATAGTGAAAGGATGGCGAAATCATGTCCTTTCCTATATTTCAAGGTGAAACGGCTGTCGCCGTCCTCTGGCGGCGCAGCGCGTTTCAGTCCGAGAAATATAGTGAAAGGATGGAAGATCCTATCCTTTCCTATATTTCAATTTAACGCGACCTTCCTTTTCTATATAACAGCTTTACCATTGCCAGCAGAAGCAGGCACACCGCAATTCCGATACACGCTCCTGTAAAATCAACGACCACATCCATACGATTGCCCGTCCGGTTCAGGCTGGTTAATTGGTTTCGCTCATCGAGCGCTGCCAAGGTTACCGCCGCTAACAGCGACAGCATCGCTGGCGCAAGCAGACGTCCCTTCATGACGACGCGCAGCAGCATAAACCAGATTGCTCCTAGCATAGCATAAACGAACAGATGGGCGCTCTTGCGAAAAATAAATTCGACAAAATGATACGGATTCGTTTTGGCCTCAATCGTCTTGCCTAAATACGTGATCGACAAATCAGGCAACAGCCGAATCAGCTGCTCCTTCCCGATCCATGCTTGCAGCTTTGGCCTAATCGTCTGCTGGTCAAAGGACTGCGAGGAGAGATGAAACACGAACAAAATCCAAGCTGCCAAAATAACAAGCCATATTCCTATTATATAACGATTGCTCCTAGTTTCCACCTTGATCAGCTCCTATCCCTTCATTCCGCTCTTTCGAAACAAAACGTTTCATAATTGATCCTAATTGTATCAAATTTTCATTCCGACCTACAACTTGCTCACGCATTACCTGTTAAAAAATAAACGAAAAGCCCCCGACTTTGGATCGGGGACCTTTCATCGACTGGCTATACATCGCTCAAAGCGACCTGCCCGCTTTAGAAGGAGCTTCTTATGGCATTCAGGGCATTACGCCAACGATTCAGCATAGGAAAGCACAGTCGCCAAATCCTTCTCAAATGCGGTGCGGTACTCCGCAATAACGGCTGTGCTGTGGCCGTTAGCCGTCAGCTTGGCTGCCGTATCCGCTAATATCGCTTCGAAATCGCTTTTGATCCGGGCAACCTCCGTCTGGGCCTGCAGCTTTAGCTGCTCCTTCGTTGCTTCATCTCGCGCTGCCACAAACGACATATACAAATTCGTCAGCGTCGAGGTCGCTTCGGTTTTGAGCGTATCAAGCTTGCCCTCCGCCTCGCTTGTAATAACCTCATACGCCACCTTCGGCGTATTGTCGACTGCTCCGCCGCCTGTGCCAGGCTGGCTGCTTCCTCCGGTACCAGGCTGACTGCCTTCCCCGGTACCAGGCTGCGTGCCGCCGCTGCCCGCCGAGCCGCCGCCGCTCCCACTGCCGCCTGCTTCAGCCTGCTCCTGCTGATAAGCGGCGGTTTCGCCAGTTACAGCGCCTGTCTTGCTATCCCATTTAATCGCAGCTCCGGATGCTTCCGCCATAAAGCGGATCGGCACATAAATCGACCCTTTGGAATAAAAAGCAGACTGATTCGCAGGCAAAGCCTGTTCCTTTCCTTCAAACACGAAAGAAGCCTGCACCTCTGTCAGTCTAATTGATACGGGTGAAGCAGTCGCCGCAGCCGCAGCCGCAGCCGCAGCCGCATCATCCGCAATCGCGCCAGCAAGCTGCTTTTTCAATGCCGCCGCTTCTTCCGCCGTTGGCTCAGCTACCGTTACCGTCGCCGTCTCGCTATTCCATTTCACCGTCTTTTGAAGCGCATAAGAGACGAATCTAACCGGTACATAAGTCCGGCTTTGATATTCAAATACGTATTGACCGTTTGGCAATTCGAGCTTCTGCCCATCAAAGGCCAGGCTGACGGGAAGCGGCTTTGCAACAATCGCTTTATTGGAACTGGAATCGCCCTGCGCCGAGGCCGCATGAGGCAGCAGCATGCAAAGCATAAGGCCAAGAAGCATAACGGATTTAATTTTAAATGTTTTCATTGGGTGGTCGTTCACTCCATTCCTCGCCCGGCCCCCTTGCTCCCAAATGGCTTAGCCAGCAGCAAGCAAAATGGAAACCGTGCTTTTCCTAAAATCATCTCTTAAATAGGAAGCAGCAGCAAGGGACTCGGCTCTTATATTCAAAAACGGGTTTTGTCCGCATTCAGTCTTCATTCAGCCCTCATTCGATCGGTTTCGACATTATTCTCGCCACCTCTTGCATTTGGACCCCATTGTCCTAGCTCCTTTCAGCCCACAGCAAGACTTTGCGAAAAAAGGAAAGTCTCTTGCGGCAAATTTTGCGCATGGTACAATAACCTTATAATGTAAGAGACTGCGACGAAATAAAGTACCGCTAATTTCCTCGCAGCTCCTAATCCACATGAAAAGATAAGGCGGGATGTTGTATGTCATATTTATCGCTGAACAGCTGGAGCCTGCATAGACTGCTTGGCCCGCTTCATTGGACGTCCTGGGATGCCGAAACGCAAACCCACCAAACGACTGATCATGAGCAGCCCTTGGAGCTGACACTGCTGGAGCTGCCAGCTGTCGCAGCAGCTAAGGGCTATAAAGCCATCGAAGTATGCCATTTCCATTTCCCATCTACGGAAGCCGCTTATTTGCAGCAGCTAAGAGATTCTTTTTCGGCTGCATGTCTATCCTTTGACACACTGCTCGTCGATTATGGCGATCTCACCTCACCCGAGGCGGCACGCCGGGAAGCTGACTATCAGCTCATGCAGCAATGGATCGAAGTAGCGGCAGCTTGCGGGGCCAAGCAGGTCCGCATTATCGCCGGCGAAGCAGAGCCAACCGATCACGCAGCCATTCGCCAGTCTGCCGAAGCTTTAATCAAGCTGGTGGACTACGGCGCCGCGCGCGGGGTGAAGATCGTAACCGAAAACTTTAAATTGCTGACGAGTGTCGGAGACAGCTGTATGGAGCTGCTGGAACAGGCAGGGGATTCGCTTGATCTCATTACGGATTTCGGAAATTTCAGCGGACCAGCCAAATATGAGGATATTGGCCGCACAGCTGTGCGCAGCGTATCCATTCATGTGAAAGCGATAAATAATGAGCATGGATATCCCGATCAGGACGAGCTTCGCCGCTGCCTTGATCAGGTACAAGCTTCCGGTTTTGATGGCGCATACGTGCTCGTCTATGATGGGCCGGGAGATATGTGGGAGGGGCTGGAGCGGGTGAAAGCTGTTGTTCAGCCTTATATCGCTTAGTTATTCATAAGAAAGACAGCTAGCGAATAGGCTAGCGGCTTCCTACTAAGTGGTGTGACGCATTAAAAAATTAAGCAATGACGTATTTGTATTATAAATAGCGTTGCTGCTCGCATAAGGAAGAAGCCTTTCTCTACCGTTAACCCTATGGCAGGGAAAGGCTTCTTCTTGCTTGCACGCAACTTACATGATATATCCATATACCCACGCTGAGCCGAAGTCTTCACTTCAGCCGTTTATGAGCCGGAAGGCTTCATTTTGCGCCACAGCGTCGAGCGGTTAATGCCCAGACGCTTGGCAGCAGCAGATTGGTTCATATCCTCCTGCTCCAGTACTGTGCGAATAATATCATATTCAATCTCATCAAGCGTCTTGCTCAGATCAAGCCCGCCTGCATCGGAAGAATGCTCGGAGCCTTCATGCCCCCCGGCACCTAAGCCGGAGCCCGCCTGCTTCAGCAGCTCCACTCGCTCCGCTTCCACATATTCGCCGTCGGAGCTTCTGACAAATTGATCAATAACGTTGCGCAGCTCGAACAAGTTGCCGCGCCACTCATGTGTGCGCAGCGCCTCCATTACTTCCGGGCGCAGGCCGACAATTTGCTTGCCATAACGCTCGTTGTACATAATGAGGAACGTGCGGATGTATTCGTCCAGATCATCCAGCCGCTCCCGCAATGGAGGCATGCTGACGATTCGCCCGGCAAACGTGTCACAGAGCTTGCCGTCAAGCGCATTGCTGCTTTTCAGCTCTAGCGGACTGCGGTCAAACGATAAAATGATTTTGCCTGGCGCTGCGGCAAGCACAGGTGCCAGCTCGCGCTGATCAGCGAGCGACAGCTGGTCAACGCCGCGAATATAAATAATAAGCTCCTCATTGTCCGTTGACAGCAGCTTCGTTAATGCAGCGAGCGCTGCTGCATCATAACGCTTTGTGATGGACAGTTCAATCATTTCACTGCCGCTTTGCGGCATGGAGCTCCAGCGCTTAATGGCAAACAGCCGCTTGCCTGCTCCCGTCTCGCCAAACACAGCCAGCGGATAAGCGCGCTCGGAAGGCGACTGTCCGGCAAACTCATGATCGGTCATTACGAGCGGCGGAAAGGAGTCATCCTGCTTGCTTGTGTACATCATCGTAATGCCAGAGCCCGGCTGGTCTACTGGGCGAACCTTCAAATAAAACATGCCGTCGCCAGCCGCATCATTCATTTTGCCGCCAGATACTGCGACCTGGCGCTGCCCATCCAGCTGCACGAGCACCTCCAAAGCAACGCCCTTGTCCAAATCAGCCATATAACGGCTGAATACGGGATAATCGGCGTACAGCCCGGTTTGATTTTCAGGCAAATGGAACCACGCATTAAAAGCTTCATTGGAAAATTGGATAATGCCCTTGCCATTCACAATGGCATAGCCGGTATCCATCGTGTCCAGCAGCCGCTCGAAAGCGAGCTTCTTCTGCTTGTAGCTTTCCGATACTTTATAAATTTGCTTCGCCTGAGCGAACGCTTCAAGCACCGACTCGCGCCCAGACGTAATGAGCACCCCCTGCATGCCATGCTCATTGGCTTTGCGCACCGTAATGTTATCGCCTACTATGACTTTGACGCCCTCAGCCTTCGCAAGCTGCAGCGCCTCGTCCACCTCGCTCTCCTGCTGAACCGAGGCATAGGGTATATCAACCTCCATTAAACCGGATACCGAAATAAAGCCCTCTATAATATTAGGAAATCCGATCATCTTGATCTTCGCCTGATAGCCCTTCACAACCATCAAAATCCGCATAATATCAAAGCCGGACACCTGAATGTCAATGACGGGCAAATACGAATGCTTGCGCAGCAGTCGAGCCGTTCCGCCCCGGCTAATGATAATATCATAACCGTCCAGATGGATGCGGTTCATAAGCGGCAGCACTTCGGACAAATCGCCCTGCAGCACCTTGATTTCGAATTCCTTCAGCTCTTCCCGCAAGCTAGTTGTCAGCTCTACGAGCCCCGGGTAAGGGGCAACTACTACTATTTTTATTTTCATCCTCATCATCACCGTTGCAGTTTAATACACTCATTATAGCTAAACGCGATCCGAATGAACAGTATTGTGCCCGGCAGGGTGCGGCTTGCTGCCACCTGCACCTTGCAGCAGATGCAGCGTGCGGACGAATACATCGCCCGAGCCGAAGCCGCCCGCCTTCGTTACCCCATATACTTCTTTTGCTCCTGAAAATAACCCAATCGGCACGCCCGTCTCCACTTCGCCCTGCAGGCGGAACTTCTCCATGCCGGCGAAGCGGCAAAACTGCTTCGCCGTATCGCCTCCCGTCAAGATGAGGCGATTCAATCCATACGCCTCCATGAGCGTTGCGGCCGTACGGCCAAGCGCTTCCGCAATCCGGTCGCTGACTTCCGTCTGTCCCATGCCCAGCTTGCTTCCAGCTTCCATTGCCAGCCTGATCTCATCTGGTTCGCCGGAGGAATAGAGTACAACTGGCCTCCCCTGCTCCAAGGCAAGTGCCGCCGCAGCGTATACGCGCTTTAACTCCGCGTTGCAAGCCGCATCAGGTGCAACCATTACATGCGCCTCCAGCCGGATGCCGGCAACCTGCGGCTCAGCGAGCAGCAAGGCGAGCTGCTGGCGCGTCTTAAAGTTGACGCTCCCGATAACAGCAAGCACCGGCACAGCGCTCGTCGCCAGCTTGAGCACATTTTCACGAACGGCTCCGCCAGCTGCGGTCAGGCAACCCGCTAATCCAGCCGAACCTGCCCATATGATGCAATATTCAAGCTTCTCAAACAGTGATACGATCCCCCGCAGCTCCTGCTCGCTTTGCGCATCAAATACGAGATAATGGCATCCGTCAGCTGCCAGCTCAGCAAGCCTTTGCTTCAAATGCGCTTGACCAAGCGCCATATCAGCGCTCTTGATTAAGGCTACTCTACGCCCGGATTGTCTGCGAATAAGCTCAGGAATGCCGGAGATGGTAATCGGCGTCTTCGGATCAAGCGCAAATTCCGTCTCATGCAGCAATTGCCCATTTAAATATAAGGAACCGTCCCTCACCGTACGGTTGTATTCCGGATAGGCAGGCGTACAGACGATAAAATCCGGCTGAAGCACGTCCTGCAGCGCATCGAATTCTGCACCAAAGTTGCCCCTGAGCGTCGAGTCCACCTTTTTGAAAATCACATCAAAGGGCTTCGACTTCACATATTCAGCCGCCGTCCGCACGCGATCATACGCCTCTTGAGCAGCAAGCGAGCGGCTGTCCGTATCTATAATCACAACGTCATCATCGAAGGCTGCGGCTGTATTTTCATCAAAATTAAGCAGAACCGAAGCTTTGAGGCCGCTTCTTGCGAACTGAACGCCAGAGTCGTTAGCGCCTGTAAAATCATCTGCGATTATTGCAATTTTCAAGTCATCACCCCGCGTCCAAGATCAGCCTTTGACCGAGCCAAGCAGCATCCCTTTCGTGAAAAACCTTTGCGTAAACGGATAAATAAGCAAAATCGGCACAACCGCGAGAAATATCGAGGCCGCTTGCAGGTTTTGCGGCAGCAGCTGTACGCCGTTTACCGTAATATTTTCAAGCGAAGTACCGCCCTTGCTGGAATTAATAATCATATTGTAGAGAATGACCGTAATCGGCTGCATGCTGCGGTCCTGCAAATAAATCATCGGAATGAGGAACTGGTTCCAAATGTAGACCGCATTAAATACGCTGATCGTTGCAATAATCGGCTTGCTGAGCGGGAAAAACACCCGCCACATGATTTGCCAATCGTTCGCGCCATCGATAACAGCCGCCTCCTCCAGCTCATAGGGCAGCTCGTCGAGGAAGGATTTTGTAATGATGAGAAGAAAGGTGTTGACCGCCATCGGCAAAATCATGACCAGCCAGGAATTGACCAGCCCCAGCCCGTTATAGACGATATAGTTCGGAATGATTCCCGCCTCGAACACCCAAGTGAATAGAAACAGGAGCATGATCGTGTAGCGCCCAACCAGCCTTTTGCGTGACAGCGGGTAGGCCGTCATGAATGTCACCAGCACCGCCACAAAGCCGCCAACGACCGTATAAAAGAAAGAATTCAGCAGCCCTGCCGTTACCCCAAGCCGTTCATTGCCGAGTATATATTTGTAAGCTTCGAGATTGATGCCCTTCGGCAGCAAATATACCGAGCCTGCCACGACCGCTTTGCCGTCGCTTAAGGATGTGGCCATTATGAGCACGAACGGGTAGACGCACAGCAAGGCGACAAGGACAAGCAAAGTGTTGTTGATCAGATCAAACCAGCTAAACTTCTTCATCTTGCCGCCTCCTAGAACAACCGGGACTCGGAATATTTTTTGGATACTTTATTCGCCATCATCACGAGCACGAAAGCAATGACAGACTGCATCAGGCCAACAGCCGCGCCAAAGCTGTAATTCGGGAAGCCGTCGCTTGCGAACGCTTGGCGATACACGTAGCTTTGAATGACATCCGCCGTATCGTAAATGCTCGGGTTGTACATAAGCAAAATTTTATCCAGATCGACGGTCAATATTTGGCCGATAGCCAAAATGAACATGACGACGATCGTGCTGGAAATCGAAGGCAGGGTCACATGAATAATTTTCTTAAATCGGTTCGCGCCATCAATGTCCGCCGCTTCATACAGATGCGGGTCGATGCTCGTCATCGCCGCCATATAAATAATGGCGCTGTAGCCAAATAGCTGCCAAACATTAAGCATGACATACAGCGGGCGGAACCAGCCGGGATCAGCCATAAAGAATACGCTTTCAAAACCTGCGAAATTGAGCATTTGGTTCACTAGTCCGCCTTGGGGCGACAGCACTTTATACAAAATTGAAACGATAACCGCTGAGGAAATAAAATAGGGAAAGAAGCTGAGCGTTTGCACGAAACGCTTCACCGCCGACAGCCGCACCTCGTTAACGAATAAGGCGAAAATGATCGGGATCGGAAACACAAACAGCAGATTGAAAAAAGCGAGCAGCAATGTATTTCTGACCAGCTTCCAGAAATAAGGGTCGCTCATGAACTTGCTGAAATGCTCGAGGCCGATCCATTTGCTGCCCATTATGCCTTTAAATATGCTGTAATCCTGAAACGCAATGACCAGCCCGAACAGCGGCAGCAGCTTGAATAAAATTAAATGAATCAGGCCCGGCAGCAAAATCAAATATAAAATTTTGGCGTCCCACATCCGCTTAAGCAGTCCGCTATTTTTGGATGTTGCCCGTTTTGCGATTGAGCTCATCTCAGCCCACCTCTGGATTCAAATTGAAGGGCAGCCCCTCTCTTCCCAAACGCCGGAGCGAAAGGAGCCGCCTAAAGCTTATTTAGACATAGCGTCGTAGGCGGCCTGGTCGATATCGGTCAGCTTGTTGTAGCCCGCCTGCTCCATTTCGCCAAGGAAAGCATCCCACTCGGTCAGGCTGCGCTGGCCGCTGATGAATTTCACAAGCGCCGCATTCAGCGCCTGCTTCACATTCGCGAGAAGCGTCGTTCTTTCTTTCAATTGATCCGTCGAATATTTCAGCGAGCTGAATTCCTTGGATGTGTATTTGTCGAAAAACGTTGTTGCAAAGGACTTCGTCAAATCATCCATCCACTGGTAATACGCTTCATTGTTGACAGGTACCGGGAACGTCAGGCGATCCTGAAGGAAGTTCCATACCGGCGTGCCAATCGGCTTGTTGCCCTGCTCCTCGAATTTGACGGTAAATGCCTTCTTGCCGCCTTCCTCCTTGTAGGACTTGCCTTCTACCCCGTAGTCCATCAGCGTTCTGCCTTCATCCGAGAACATGTAGTCCATAAATTTGATAATGCCTTCCGCTTTGTCCTCCGCCTTCTCATTAATGACGAAAACCCGGTCCATTCTGTATTTCTCTTCTGTTGGAGGCAGCATCGTCTGATTGCCACTCGCATCCTTGAACGGTTCCATTACTTTAATGCTGTATTTCGGATCATTTTCCGGTCCGCCGTTGTTCATGAACCACGATGGGCGAGTGAAGAAGTCGCTGCTGATTGCGCCTTGGCCCGTCAGCATTTTTGTCTGCCATGATTCCTCGGTTGCGGTACCAGCTACCCATTCTGGATCAATGAGCTTATCTTGGTACAATTGCGCATACCACTCGATGAGCGATTTAAAGCCCGGCGAATAAATATCCGATCCTTTGCCATTCTCATAAATGCCATGCACTTTGCCATCGACGATTTTGTCATTAGCCGCAAAAGCTTCCTGGAACTTCAAGTAGCCGTCCCGCCCTGTAAACGGGTAGAAATTAGCTGTATCCTTGTACGTTTCCTTTAGCTTTTTCAGTACATCTGTAAACTCCTGAACCGTCGTCGGGTTCGCCGTAATGCCTGCCTTCTCAAACATATCGGCCCGGTAAAAGGTTACATTCGATATTGTCGGATATTCCTGCGCCAAGCCAAAAATTTCGCCATCCTTCGTCGTCATCAGCTTGGCGTAATCCGGATTCGCATCCAGATAAGCTTTAATGTTTGGCGCGAATTTATCAATATAGGGCTTTAGATCAATGAACAGCCCTTGGCCGCCGTATACCTCAGATTGTGCCAGCGAGACGATGCCGGAATCCGGGAACTGGCCGGAGCCGATTTTGAGCTCCAAATTTTTCTTGTAAGCATCATCATCTTCACCGCCGTTCACCAGTTCAACCTTCGTATTCGTCTTCTCCTCAAGCACAGGGTACCAATTCAAATCCTGAAGCCAATTCGTATATTTTCCCGCCATCATATAGGAAAAGGTTGTCGTTCCTCCGGCCGATCCTTCATCTGTACCCGTTGAAGCTGAAGGAGCCGCCTTATTTCCTCCATTGGAGCAAGCGGTCATTGCAAGAAGCAGCACCATCGACATCGTCGTAACGGATTTCCAATTCCATTTGTTGTTCATTTGAGCATTCTCCCCCAATTGTCATTTGGCTTGCATAAGTAAGCACTAACAATTCGAACATCTCCACTCCATTAATTGTTGCTTATTACAACACATTTCAGTAAATCAATTGACCTCCTGCGAAATGTAATCGCTTTCTTGTATCTAAATTATCGCAAAATAGAGCAAATTGCAACCATTTTTTCTAGGAACAAGCTTCTGGTGAAGTTTACCTTTTGGCATTTGCAACAAATAGTTGCGATTTCCTTACCTTTAGTTGAAGCTTCATCCCTTCAGGCGCCTCAATTTCTAATAAAATCAGAGCACTGACTTTAAAAAATAAAGGCTATAGTATGAAATTAAAGCTCTTACTTATCAAGTCCGCATAGATTCCCCATTTTTTAGTTTCATTTAGCAACACTATTGCCTTAGAGGACTTCAATAAATCGGATCAGAACCCTTCGCTTTTCCAAGTGGGCATATCAAAACGGGCGATCATTATTGCGGGGAACTGAACGCATATTACATATGTCAGCTTCTTCGAGGACTGGATACGGGGCGCCGGCAAAAATAAATGGCCATGGGACAGCTTCCCGATGGAATAGCAATAATAGGAAAAAGCCCACTCCTCGAAGCGGGCTTCTTCACGTGCGAACGCATAGCTGTACGGTCACAGAATTATAGAGCTTTCATATACCCCTTTCTCCAATCATCGTGAGCAGGCTTAATAAGGCGCTTGAGCCCTTCATATCGGAGCGAAAAATAAATTCGACAGGCAGGTCCCTATACGCTTCCGGCAGTTGATGAAAGGAGACTAAACCTTCCTTTGCCGCCTTGGCGATTGCGGATTTCGGCAGCAGGGAGACGCCAAAGCCCGCCGACACCCCCTTGACGATTAAATCCAATGTGCCGAACTCGCGAATTTCATAGGAAGTCCGCCCGCTTTCGTGTAAAAAATGCTCTGCCCTCGTCCGATGCGTACAGCCCACGTCAAAAAACAGCATTGGCTTAGCCAGCAGCTCGGCCCTATTGTCCTTGCCTGCTTCCGATACGAGTACCAGCTCCTCAGAAAAGGCCTGTACACAGCCGATATTCCGTTCCTCAATCGGACCATACACAAAGGCGCCATCAAGCTCGCCTCTAACAACCTTTTGCACGAGCGAATGGGTTCCGCCTGTAGATAGAGATAGCTGGACAGCAGGAAACTCAGACTGATAGCGGCTAAATAGCGGAAGCAAATGCGTCAATGCAGCCGTCTCAATGGAGCCGATTCGCAGCGGCCCGACGGGCTGCTCGCTATATTTGGTTGTACGAGCCGCTTCATCCAGCAAGGCCAATATACGGTCAGCGTATTGCAGCAGATTTTCGCCCGCCTCCGTTAAAGCCATCCCTCGATTGGAGCGAACGAATAGCGGGAGCCCCAGCTCCGACTCCAAATATTGAATTCGGGTCGTCACGTTGGACTGCACATAGTTCAGCGCCTCAGCCGCCTTCGTCGCACTGCCCTCGCGGGCAACCGCACGGAATATTCGCAAATCCCCGCTTTCCATCTCGTCCACTCTTTTCACTATGATTATTTGTGATAGCGACTATCTAATTCAATCATTTTACTTGATGATTTTCGCTGTGTACAATTCGTTTAGCTAAGAGCTACATCAACGATTATTGGCAGGAGGAATTAGAATGAAGGCAATTTCACATAGAGGAGCAAGCGGGATCGAAGGACTCAAATACGAGGAAAGTGCCGATCTCAAGCCGGGGACTGGCGAGGTAAAAATACGGCTGATGGCGGCCGGAATCAACCATCGGGATTTATTTCTAATGGCGGGGCGAACGGCATCAGACGATCCGTTCATTCTCGGCTCGGACGGCACAGGAATCGTGGAGGCAGTCGGCAGTCTGGTCAGCAGTGCCACCATTGGCGATGAAGTGATTATTCATCCTTGCATAGGCTGGGAAAAAACAGATGAAGTTCCTCCAGTGCCCGCTATATTAGGCTGCCCCTCAAACGGCACATTGGCCCAGTATGTTATTGTTCCAGCGGCAAATGTGTTTTCCAAGCCAGCCTATTTAAGCTGGGAGGAAGCCGGGGTGCTGCCCTTGTCCGCCTTGACCGCCTATCGGGCGCTGTTCACGAAAGGGCAATTGCGGCGGGGAGAGCATGTTTTGATCCCCGGTATTGGCGGCGGGGTCGCTACCTTCGCCATGCTAATGGCGCTAGCAGCAGGGGCAACGGTAAGTGTAACCTCCCGCAGCAAAGCCAAGCAGCAAGCGGCTGTCGAACAAGGAGCTAGCTTCGCTTTGGACAGCCATAGCGACTGGAGCAGCGGCTTGGGGCGGCAAGCCGTCGATCTGATTCTGGATAGCATTGGGCCGGCAACCTTCGGGCAATATTTCGAGGTTATTAAGCCGAACGGACGCATCGTCACCTTCGGCGCAAGCTCCGGGGATGAAATCACGATTCCGATCCGGGCGCTATTTTTCCCCCAGGTCAGCATAATCGGCACTTCCATGGGCAGCCGCGAGGAATTTGCCTCCATGCTTGCGTTCGTGGA